>JACRBA010000086.1 GCA_016213265.1 Burkholderiales bacterium
CTGTAGAGTGGCAGTCTGTTCTCTGTTCAGCACCTTCGACCGTCGTTGTGGCTCAACCCGCAAGGGGCAAAAATGCAGCTCGGGAAGAAGAGACGGCCGGTCGGCTTGACGCGGAGGGGAGTCCCTGTAAGGGGTTAGGTGCAACGAATGGGCACCTACCGTGATGGCGCTGAAGAAGACTCAAATTGCGCTGGGAACCAGAGCAAGAACTACGGATGAGCAAGGCTGCAACGGACTTCATTTCGACGGTGATTCTGCGCTCGAACCGATGCAGGGGCAGCTCCCACACTGAGCGCGGCGGGTGAGCGGAGGCACAGACCCGGCTCGCAAAGCGCGACGACGGCTGACTTGGCGCGGAACGACCTTTCGACCAGCGCTCTGACGATAGCGAGGAGACCCCCTCACTAGGCTACGCCGATGGAAGATGAGGCATTTGATGGCAACCGTTCGATCACTGGCTCGGCGATCAGACGCGAAGGCCTTCATTGCTTGCCTGACCCGCACCTAACGTTCGAGGTAAGGGGCGGACGCAAGTGGGCGAAGCCCGCTTGTGGACGTCCCCTTGACTGAGGGGTTAGACATCACTGGTGTCACCTGAGGTTGTTCGTTGGAAGTGATGATTCGGTGAGTAGATGAACTGGTGACTTGCATCCAATCGATGTATTACCGAATACAGCATGCGTACGTAGGAAGAGCAATGAGCGATGGCGACGTACAGCTGAAAAAGTGACGCTTCCTGTCCGATGGTTGCGTGTATGTCGAGGAGATCGTTTCTCTTAGACTGCTCAGAGTGAAAGAACTCCGAGTTGAACCAGAGATCGATGATCTTTCGATTTGAGACTGCTAGCCCGAGGTCGGCAGACGTCTGAGATGCCTTCATTGCCATTTTGTACTGCTCGGCGAGCCAATCCATGTAGCCGCGAGCCCATTGGTCGGTGGCTCGGCGCCGAACCTTGGTTAGGATCTTCTGAAACTGTGTCGGCTCTCCGTCCGCATAGAACAGTCGGAATCGCACGGCGAGAGTTGCAATTTCATCAACATCGGGCGTATTGGCCTGAAATGCGACTTGACCAGATTCGGCATCTCGCCAATGCCTCGAGATTGGAATGCCCTGATACTTTCGCTGAGACGTTGCCAGCTTCTCGGTGCGCTCGCGAAAGAGCTTTACGTCGGCGAACTCATCGACCTCCATGCCGACAACTGGGCTCTGGCGGGCAACCAGGTGGGGTAGAACGGTGAACTGCATCTTTGATGTCTAACGTTTGAACTCAGCGGCCGCCGAAGGCGGTCCGCTGGAGTGAATGGTTGGGCCTCCGCGCTGGGCTGCCGAGAGCGGGGTGGCAGCGAGCAACGCGAAGCCCGAGGCCAGGAGGGCCGGCGGATTGGCGACGACGTGGACTGGGACGGGCTGCATGGTGGGCTGCACGGGCTTTCAGCAACCGTTCACTCAAGCACAGCTCTCACATCTTGAACGGTGGAAGCGGCGAGCTTCTCGGCAAGCCGACCGTGCGCTGGCCGCCGAAGGACGGACAGCCCATGCGAACGGTGAAAGTACCGCTGCCACACAGGGAGACCGTGGCACGCGAAATGGCCAAACGCCGGTGGCCAACGGTGGACCGGTGGCGGCATGAGAAGGCCCGTGGTTTCGGCAACTGGCTGAGCCGCGCCTGGATCGACCGAGCCAAACGGGAACTGCCCGCCTACTTGGTACACGGCTGACCTGAGGCCCAACGTGCTTTAGACATCGCGCAGATGCCCAGATGTGGATGGAAGATCCATAGCTGGCGATGCTAACGCCAAATGTGGATAGGTGCGTGCGACAGCGCTCGGGCCGGGCAGGCGGCGCTTTGGCTACGTTCTTCGGCCCGGCGGACGGCGGTTTCGCAGCAGGCCGATCTCGATGGCGGCCGCGCGGGGCATGCGCCATGTTTTGTCTTTGGGGTCCCATTCCGCGCCCCTGCTTTGTGCGGCACGGCGGGTCGCCGCGTCGTCGAAGGCGATGTGGACACGCACCATGGGCTGATGGCGGATGGGGCGCTGGTCGACCACGAGTTCGACGGTGGTGTAGCGCTGGCCGCGTTCTCGGTCGTCGCGGTAGCGTACGCAGACCAGGGCACCACCGTGCTGTTGCAGCGCGCCCTTCGTGCCGGGGCGGCCCGGCTTCAGGCGTTTAGTGACCACCGTCGCATCTGGGTGACACATGACGGTGACCGCCCCCCGGGTGGCGGCATGGTGGGGGGGGGCAGGAGGCGGTGACGACGGGGACGGGGACGGGGGCGGGGACGGGCGGTTGGCATCCTCCGGGGCCTGGGCAGCGGGGCGGTAGACGTAAGTTCTTGCCATGGCGCCATCCTAGCGCGATACTGTATGTAAACACAGTATTGCTCGGGGAGTTGACATGCATCCTGTCGTCGTTCCTTCGTCATCCAGCGGCGCGGTGGTGCAGGGGCCTGGGGCTGGGCCACCTCCCGGCCGCCTGCTGGATCAGCTGCGCGAGCAGGTGCGGTACCGGCACTACAGCCTTCGCACGGAGGAGGCCTACGTGCATTGGGTGCGGGCCTTCGTGCGCTTCCATGGCGCCGCCCGGCATCCGCGCGAGATGGGGCGTGAGGAGGTGGAGGCGTTCCTGGCCTGGCTGGCGGCCGAGCGGCAGGTTTCGCCGTCCACACACAAGCAGGCGCTGTCGGCGCTGCTGTTCCTGTTCCAGGCGGTGCTGGGCCAGGAGCTGCCGTGGATGAACGAGCTGGCGCGCCCGCGCGGGCAGCCTCGGCTGCCGGTGGTGCTGTCGGTGGCCGAGGTGGCGCGCGTGCTGGGGGCGCTGCCGGCCGAGCACCAGTTGTTCGGGCGCCTGCTGTACGGCACGGGCATGCGGCTGCTGGAAGGCCTGCGTCTGCGGGTGAAGGACGTCGATTTCTCCCGTCGCGTGGTGATCGTGCGCGATGGCAAGGGGGGCAAGGACAGGGTGGTGATGCTGCCGGCCGCCTTGCAGGCGCCGTTGCGTGCGCAGTTGCGGCTCGCCTGGGGGCTGCACCAGTCGGACCGGGCCGATGGCGTGCCCGGCGTGCACCTGCCGCATGCGCTGGCGCGCAAGTACCCGCGTGCGGCCGATTCGTGGACGTGGTTCTGGGTGTTCCCGCAGGCGGCGCTGTCGCGCGATCCGCGGGGCCCCGATGGCCCGGCCGGCCTGCGCCGTCACCATGCACACGAGCAGGCGTTCCAGCGCGCCTTCAAGCGCGCCGTGCAGGCCGCGCGGGTGGCCAAGCCGGCCACGCCGCACACGTTGCGGCATTCCTTTGCCACGCACCTGTTGCAGTCCGGCGTGGATATCCGCACCGTGCAAGAGCTGCTGGGCCATGCCGACGTGAGCACCACCATGATCTACACCCATGTCTTGCGCGCCGGCACGGGCGGGGTGCGCAGCCCGTTGGACGACCTCGACGGCGCGTTCGACGCGCCGGCTGACGTGCCTGGCACAGGGCCGAGGGCGCTGCGAGGTGGGGCGCTGGTGGCGCGTGAGCCTGCTGCGGGGTATGGCGCAACGGCGCCCCATGCCGGGTGGTGGCCATGGGCTCGCGGGATGCCGAGCGTCGCACGGCAGTGATGGAACCATGGCGTCGCCTTCCCCGCGTGCGTCGCGGCTGCCGGCTTATGCCGAGCTGCTGTGTCGCAGCAGCTTCAGCTACCTGACGGGCGCCTCGCAGCCGGCCGAGCTGGTGCTGCAGGCGCAGGCGCGCGGCTATGGTGCACTCGCCCTGACGGACGAGTGTTCGCTGGCTGGCGTCGTGCGTGCATGGGAGGCAGCGCAGGATCTTGCGAAGGGTGCTGCGGACACGGCGGGCACTGAAGGCTGTGGAAGCGCGGGAGGTGCTGAGGGCGCCGCGAGCACAGGGGGCACTGCAGGCTCTGAAGGCTCTGAAGGCTCTGAAGACCCCAGTGGCGCGTCTGACGGCGGCGCTGTGGCTGCCGGCGCCCCGGCGCTGCATTTCATCGTGGGTGCGCTCATGCAGCTGTCGGACGAGGCGGCCCCGGCGCCCGGCCACACGCCTCACCCGCACCGCGCCTCGGGGGCTGGCGCCCGGCTGGTGGTGCATGCGCTGGACCGCCGGGGGTATGCCAACCTGTCCCGCTGGATCACGGTGGCGCGGCGCCGGGCTGCCAAGGGCAGCTACCTCGCCTGGCCGTCGGATGTGGAGGGCAAGGAGCCCACGGCCCCCCACCTGGCCGGCCTGGGCGGCTGTGCGGCGCTGTTGCTGGTGGATGGCCCGGAGCCCGCGCCCGGCCAGCCCGAGGCGGCGCCTCGCCCGCCGCTGCTGGAGCAGCTGTACGCCCAGGCCATGTGGCTCAAGACCTGGTTGGGCGACCGGGCCGGGCTGGGCCTGGCGCTGCGGCACCGGCGTTTTGACGATGAGCGCATCGCCGTGGCCCGGCGGCTGGCGCAGCTCACCGGCCTGCCCATCGTGGCCGTGGGCGATGTGCTCATGCATGCGCGCTCGCGCCGTGCGCTGCAGGACGTGCTGGCCGCCACGCGGCTGCGCTGCACGGTGGCGCAGGCGGGGCTGCGACTGGAATCGAATGCCGAGGCCTACCTGCGCCCGCGCTCGCGCCTGGCCGAGCTGTACGAGCCCGCCTGGCTGCAGGCGGCGGTGGATTGGGCGGCACGCTGCCGCTTCTCGCTGGCCGAGCTGCGCTACGAGTACCCGCGCGAGCTGGTGCCCGAGGGCCACACGCCCGCCTCGTGGCTGCGCGTGCTGGCCGAGCAGGGGGCCGCGCGCCGCTACCCGGCCGGTGTGCCGGCCGAGGTGCGCACGCAGATCGAGCATGAGCTGGCCCTGATCGGCCGCCTGCACTACGAGCCGTACTTCCTCACCGTAGCGGATCTGGTGCACTGGGCGCGCAGCCAGGGCATCCTGTGCCAGGGCCGCGGCAGCGCCGCCAACTCCACCGTGTGCTACTGCCTGCACGTCACCGAGGTGGACCCCACGCGCACGCAGCTGTTGTTCGAGCGTTTCGTCAGCGCCGAGCGCAATGAGCCGCCCGACATCGACATCGATTTCGAGCACCAGCGCCGCGAGGAGGTCATCCAGTACATCTACCGCAAGTACGGCCGCCACCGCGCGGCCATGACGGGCGTCATCATCAGCTACCGCCGCAAGTCGGCCCTGCGCGACGTGGGCCGGGCGCTGGGCTTCGACCTCGACCGCATCGAGGCCGTCACCAAGCAGCAGGCCTGGTGGGACGGCGGCGCGCGCTTCGACCCCGAGCGCCTGCGCGAGCACGGCTTCGACCCGGCCTCGCCGCTGGTGCAGCAGTGGGCGCAGCTGGCCTCGCAGCTGCGCGGCTTCCCGCGCCACCTCAGCCAGCATCCGGGCGGCTTCGTCATTGCCGCCGACGACGTGACCACGCTGGTGCCGGTGGAAAACGCCGCCATGGCCGGCCGCACGGTCATCCAGTGGGACAAGGATGACCTGGACGCGCTGGGGCTGATCAAGGTGGACGTGCTGGCGCTGGGCATGCTCAGCGCCATCCGCCGCGGGCTGGCCTGGGTGGGCAGCAAGCTCGGCGAGCCGCCATATCCCATCCAGCGGCTCACAGAGCAGCAGGACGACCCGGCGGTGTTCGCCATGCTGAGCGCGGCGGATGCGGTGGGGGTGTTCCAGGTGGAAAGCCGGGCGCAGCTGGCGATGCTGCCGCGCCTGCAGCCGAAGTGCTTTTACGACCTGGTGGTGGAGGTGGCCATCGTGCGGCCCGGGCCCATCCAGGGCGGCATGGTCCACCCCTATCTGCGCCGGCGCAATGGCGAGGAGCCGGTGCTGTACCCCAGCGAGGACATGCGTCAGGCCCTGGGGCGCACGCTGGGCGTGCCCATCTTCCAGGAGCAGGTGATGCAGCTGGCCATGCTGGCGGCCGATTTCACCCCCGGTGAGGCGGACCAGCTGCGCCGCGCCATGGCCGCCTGGAAGCGCAAGGGCGGCCTGGGCCCCTTCCACGACAAGCTGGTCACGCGCATGGTGGCCAAGGGCTACGAGCGCGAGTTCGCCGAGGCCATCTTCCGCCAGATCGAGGGCTTCGGCGAATACGGCTTCCCCGAGAGCCACGCGGCCAGTTTTGCGCTGCTGGTGTATGTGAGCGCCTGGCTCAAGCGCCACCACCCCGATGCCTTCCTCGCGGGCCTGCTCAACAGCCAGCCCATGGGCTTCTACGCACCCGCGCAGCTGGTGCGCGACGCGCGTGCACACGGGGTGTGCGTGCGGCCGGTGGACGTGATGGCGAGCGATTGGGAGTCGGGGCTCGAGGGTTGTCCCGGGGCTTCGACAGGCTCAGCCCGAACGGGTTCTTGTGCCGTTCTCCCTGAGCTTGTCGAAGGGCAGGGCGCATCGCGAACGGGTTCTTGTGCCGTTCTCCCTGAAACGGGTTCTTGTGCCGTTCTCCCTGAGCTTGTCGAAGGGCAGAGCGCATCGCGAACGGGTTCTTGTGCCGTTCTCCCTGAGCTTGTCGAAGGGCAGGGCGCATCCCGAACGGGTTCCCGTTCCGTTCGCCCTGAGCTTGTCGAAGGGCAAGGCTCCGTCCGAACGGATGGGCATGCCACGGTGGCAGACGGTGTGGCGGCCCACAGCCCGCCCGCGCACACGCTGCACCCCGTGCGCCTGGGCCTGAGCCGGCTCACGGGTTTCCGTGAGGATGCGGCGCTGCGCCTCATGGCCGCGCGCGCCGAGGCGCCGTTCACCAGCGTGGAGGATCTCGCCCGACGCGCCGAGCTGGACGCCCACGCCCTGCGCCTGCTGGCCGACGGCGGGGCGCTGGCGGCGCTGGCCGGCCACCGGCGCCAGGCCGCCTGGGCGGTGGCCGGCGTGGACACGCGCAGCATCCCCGAGCGCAGCGGCGCCGCGGTGCTGCGCGCCACCCGCACCGATGAGCCGGATGAGCCCCAGCTCGCCGCGCCCTCGCTGGGCGCCGAGCTGCTGGCCGACTACCGTCGAACGGGCCTGTCGCTCACCGCCCATCCGCTGGCCCTGCTGCGGCCCCAGCTGGCCCGCTTCAAGGTGCTCACCGCCGCCGAGCTGGCCCACTGCCGCGACGGCCAGCTGGCGCGCGCCAGCGGCCTGGTCACCCACCGCCAGCGGCCGGACACCGCCAAGGGCGTCATCTTCGTCACGCTCGAGGACGAGACCGGCCCGGTCAACGTGGTGGTGTGGGCCAGCGTGGCGGAGGCGCAGCGCACTCCGCTGCTCGCCGCGCGGCTGCTCACGGTGTATGGCGTGTGGCAGCGCCAGGGCGCCGTCACCCACCTGGTGGCCAAGAAGCTGGTGGACCACAGCGCGCTGCTGCGCGAGCTCGACCACACCGCGCCCGAGTTCCGCGGCCACAGCCGGGATTTCCACTGACTCCCGCCGGCATGCGGCTTGCCACCACAATGCCCGCATGAATCCGCCCCCTCATCCCGACGCCCCCCAGGTGCTGCAGTGGCTGCCCGCCCAGGGCCGCCCGGAGCAGCTGATGCTCGTGTTCCATGGTGTGGGCGACAGCGCCGCCGGCATGGTGCCGCTGGCGCAGGCGCTGCGCCGCGCGTTCCCGCAGGCCGCGGTGCTGGCGCCCGACGGCTTCGACCCCTTCGACGGCGACCCCTCCGGCGCGCTGGGCGGCCGCCAGTGGTTCTCGCTGCAGGGCATGGACGAAGACCGCCGCGCCGAGCGGGCGCGCGCCGTGCTGCCGCGGCTGGCCGCCTTCGTGCGCGGCGCGCAGCAGACCACCGGCGTGGGGCCGGCGGCCACCGCGCTGGTGGGTTTCTCGCAGGGCGCCATCTGCGCGCTCGAGCTGGCGCAGGCCCACGATGGCCTCGCCGGCCGTGTGCTCGCCTTCGCCGGGCGCTACGGCCAGCTGCCCGAGCAGGCACTGGCCCACACCACGCTGCACTTCTTCCCCGGCAGCGACGACGACGTCATCCCCGCGCACCATGCGCGCGATGCGATGCAGCGCATCGCCGAGCTGCAGGGCGACGCCACGATCGACATCGCCAAGGGCGTGGGCCACGAGCTGCCGCCGGTGCTGGTGCAGGTGGCCATCGAGCGCCTGCGCAGCCACATTCCGCACCGCACCTGGGCGCGCGCGCTCGGCGCGGTGCCCGGCCTGGCCGAGCGCATGGCCGGCCGGTCCTCCGAGGGCGATGGCGACCTGCCGCCGCCCGCTCCCCCGTCCATCCACTGAACCCGCATGGCTTGGTACGACGACCTCGGCGCGCTGCGCGCCTGGGCCAGCACGGCGCGGCCCGTCTTCATCTGTGGCCAGGAGCGCAGCGGCACCTCCGCGCTGCTGCTGGCCATGTCGCGGCACCCGGCGCTGTTCCCGGTGCCCGACGTGTTCGAGACCTTCATCTTCCGCTTCGCGGGCGATCTGCTGAAAGACCCGCCGCGCAAGATGCAGCAGGGCTACCTGCGGGGCGAGGAGTCGCTGTCCTCGCTGCGCTCGCAGCTGGCGCTGCTGGCGGGCGGCGACCCGGCCCGCCTGGGCGACGACGACCTCGTGCGCGCCTTCTTCGCCTTCGCCGCGCACGAGGTCTACCCCGGCCGGCGGCCGCTGGAGAAGACGCCCTCCCACGTGCATTCGCTGCCGCGCATCTTCAGCGTGTTCCCCCAGGCGCGCGTGCTGGCCTGCGTGCGCGAGCCCACCGAGGTGGTCGATTCCTACCGCAAGCGCCTGGCGCGCGAGCAGGCGCTGGGCAAGCCGCCCGAGTCCTGGAAGTGGCTGCAGCTCACCGACCAGCAGCTCATCGAGCAGTTCCGCCGGGTGGACAAGGCGCTGCGCGATAGCGTGGCCTTCGCGCCGGGCCGCGTGTTCCAGGTGCCCTATGGCTGGCTCACGGCCGACCCGCGCGCCGCGCTCACGCAGATCTGCCAGTTCCTCGACGAGCCCTTCGACGAGGCCATGCTGGTGCCCAAGGCCGGCCGCAAGGACCGCGTGGACGAGCGCCTGGGCCAGCCGCTGTCGGCCACCGCCGACAGCCGCGCCACCACGCTCACCGAGGCGCAGGCGGCCAAGATCGCCTGGGACACCGGGCGGCTGACGCGGCGCTGGCGGGTGCCCGGGCCGGTGCAGCCCGAGGCCGACCCAGCGCAGGCCGCGGGCGCCGCGCGCGCCTGAGCCACCGATACGGCCGCCCTGGCGGCACGGCGGCACGGCACACTACGGGTCGTTCCTGACCCGCCGTGTGCCCGGATGCTGTTCCTGCTGTCGCCTGCCAAGACCCTCGACTACGACTCCCCCGTTCCGCCGGCGCTGGCCGAGCGGGCCACGCGGCCCCGCTTCGTGGACCGCGCCGATGCGCTGGTGCAGGTGCTGCGCCGGCTCACGCCGGCCGACGTCGCCTCGCTCATGCACCTGTCGGATGCGCTGGCGCAGCTCAACGTGGCGCGCTACGCCGCCTGGTCCACGCGCTTCACGGCGGCCAACAGCCGCCCCGCGGCGCTGGCCTTCGCAGGCGACGTGTACGAGGGCCTGCAGGCCGCCACGCTGCCCGTGGCCGACTGGGAATGGGCCCAGCAGCACGTGGTGATCCTCTCGGGCCTGTACGGCCTGCTGCGCCCGCTGGACAAGCTGCAGCCCTACCGCCTGGAGATGGGCACGCGCCTGGCCGGCCCCGGCGGCGAGCGCGACCTCTACGCCTACTGGGGCGACACGCTGGCGCAGGCGCTGCATGCGCAGCTGGCCGGCCATGCCGCCAAGGTGGTGGTGAACCTCGCCTCGCAGGAGTACAGCCGCGCCGCGCTGCGGCCGGCGCTGAAGGCGCGGGTGGTGGACTGCGTGTTCGAGGATTGGCACGGCGGCGCGTGGAAGGTGATCAGCTTCCATGCCAAGCGCGCCCGGGGTGCCATGGCGCGACACGCCATCACGCAGCGCGCGGACACGCCCGAGGCGCTGGCGGGCTTCAACGCCGACGGGTATGCCTTCGCCCCTGCCGCCTCCGGCCCCGACCGGCTGGTGTTTCGGCGCCGCTGACGAGCGCGGCGGCCCAGCTCACTCGTCCTTGCGCACGTTGGCGTCGTAGGCCTGCTTCGGGTCGGCTGCGTCCTCGTCGCCGCGGCCATGCATGTGCCCGGTTTCGCCCGGCTGCCACAGCGTGCCGGTGTGGGCGGGGGCGGGCTCCTCGCGCTGCTGGCGTCCCAGCTGCACGCGGGCCATGGCATCGGCCAGCCGCGGCATCACGCGCGCCAGGGTGGTGTTGAGCACCGCCATGGCGCCCACCCGCGTGTGGCGCGTGGGCCGCGTGGCCGCGTCGAGGATGGCGCGCGCCACCCGCGCCGGGTCGATCATCGGCGTGGGCAGCTTGGGCGCCTGGCTCAGGTAGTTGGCGGCGTGTTCCGGGAAGGGCGTGTCCACGGCGGTGGGTTGGATCAGCGTCACCGACACCGCCGCCATCGCGCCGCAGGTGCGGCAGGGCGGCCAGGCTCCCGTGCACCACGCCCCAGTAGTTGATGTCGAACAGCCGCCGGGCATCCGCCACCGGCACCTGGTCCATGCGCCCGTAGATGGACAGCCCGGCGTTGTTCACCCAGGTGTCGATGCGGCCGAAGCGGGCGATGGCGGTCTCGGCGGCGCGCTGCACATCGGCCGCCTCGGCCACGTCGCCCACCACGGGCACGGCCTCGCCGCCCTCGGCCTGCACATGCTCGGCAATGCGGGCCAGCGTCTCGCCGCTGCGCGCCAGCATCACCACCTTGGCGCCGGCCTGCGCGGCCAGCAGCACGGTGGCCAGCCCGATGCCGCTGGAGGCACCGGTGACGACGATGACCTGCTGGTCCAGGGGCTTGAGGAAGGTGTTCATGCCGTGGCCGTGGCAAGCCCCGTGCCCCCGGGGCGGTTGTCCGGGCCTGCTAAGGTGGCGGCCATGAGCGCTTCGTCTTCCGGTTCCCCCCGTGTGCCGGCCCGCCGGGGCGAGCGGGCGGTGGTGCCCGCCGCCGCGCCGGCCAGCCACTCGCCCGGCGATCGCCTGGCCGATGCCCTGCTGGACGTGCTGGGCCACGTGCCGCGCTCGCACGAGCCGGTGAGCGCCGACCCCGCCGAGGCGGTGCGCCGCCTCACGGCGCGTGCCGCGCGCCAGGCCGCCTCGGCCGCGGGGGCGCTGGCCTTGCCGCCCGGGCCGTTGGGCTGGCTCACCGTGCTGCCCGAGCTCATGGCGGTCTGGCGTATCCAGGCCCAGCTGGTGGCCGACATCGCGGCGGTGCACGGCCGCCAGGGCCAGCTGGGCCGCGAGCAGATGCTGTGGTGCCTGTTCAAGCACACCGCCTCCCAGGCCGTGCGCGACCTGGTGGTGCGCGCCGGTGAACGGTGGCTGGTCAAGAAGGCGGGCGCGGTGGCGCTGCGGGCGGCCGCCCGGCGGGTGGGCGTCAAGATCACGCAGCAGGGCGTGGCCAAGGCCACGTCGCGCTGGCTGCCCGTGGTGGGCGCGATGGGCGTGGCCGCCTACGCATGGCACGATACCCGCCAGGTCGCGCGCTCGGCGGCCGAGCTCTTCGAGCGCCCGGTGGACGTGGTGGGCGACGGCGAGGTCATCGACATGCCCGTCCAGCCGGACTGACCCTTCACCCACCCAACCACCCGCCCGCCTGGCTACCCGCCCGGTCATTCGCCCGAGGCGCCCGACACGATTCGACACCACTGCCGCCCGCCCCGGTGCGCCGATTGCCGCATCCTGGCGTTTGGCTGTCAGACACCCATCATGCACCCAAGAGAGGACTCCATGCTGCTTCGCACCCTGTCTGCCCTGATGCTGCCTCTGGCGCTGTCGGTGGCCGCCCATGCCGCCGCCCCGGCGCAGCCGCCCGGCCCGCCGCGCCTGTCGGTGAGCGGCGCCGACGTGCTCGACCCCGCCGGTAAGCCCATCCTGCTGCGCGGCTGGAACTGGGGCCACTGGGGCAAGGCCCAGCCGCAGGACGGCGCCGAGAACGCGGCCCAGGGCGCCAACGTGGTGCGCATCCCGCTGCGCTGGTGGGGCTTCTACAAGGGCCGGGGCGGCACGGTGGACAGCCGCGAGGACGGCGCCACCGCCACCGCCGGCATCGACCCGGCCAACCTGCGCCACCTGGACGACATGGTGCGGTGGGCGTCGTCCGCCAAGCTGTGGATCGTGCTGTTCATCGATTCGGACTGCGGCCAGAACGGCACCCAGGACGCGAAGGAGCGCCAGTACTGCGACCCGCAGGGCCGCTACCCCCAGGGCCACAACTTCTGGACCGACGCGGAGGCGCGCAAGCGCTTCATCAACGTCTGGCGCTTCGTGGCGGCGCGCTACAAGGACACGCCCTACCTCGGCATGTTCGAGCCGCTGCCCGAGCCCAACCCGCCCGGCGTGCCCGATGCGCAGATCGCCGCCTTCTACGACGAGGTGATGGCCGCCATCCGCCCGGTGGCGCCCGGCGTGCCCTTCCTCGTCGGCGGCCGCGGCTACAAGGCGCCGGCCATCCGCAGCGTGTACAACCCCGCCTGGAAAGACGTGGTCTACACCGGCAACCTGTTCCTGCATGCGCGCAAGGGCGGCGGCGGTGAGGGGGCGTTGAAGGACATCCGCCAGCGTGCGGAGGAGTTGCTGGCCCTGCGCAACCAGCACAAGGTGCCCGTGTTCGTGCAGCAGGTGGGCGTGCGCTCGGGCGAAGACCCCGACCGCCGCCTCGTCAAGGGCGTGCTGCAGCACCTGGTAGACCAGCGCATCGGCTTCGCCTACTGGGAGTACCGCGGCTCCACCAGCCCCGACGAATACGGCGTGCACTACGAGCGCGGCAACCAGTGGGTGGCCAAGCGCGAGTGGATCGATGCGGTGAGCGGCGCCTTCCGCGCCACGCCCTGACGGCCACGCGCCCTCAGGGCGCCGCGTCCAGGTACTGGCGCACTTTCTGCGCCAGTGCGTCGGCGGTGAAGCCGAAGTGGCGCATGAGTTGGGCGGCGGGGGCCGATTCGCCGAAGCGGTCGATGCCCAGCGCCGCCACGCAGCCGTCGGCGGCCCAGAAGCGCGAGACGCCGGCTTCCACGCCGATGCGCGGCAGGGCGCTCGGGCGTTCGGCCGCCTGCAGCGCCGCCGCCCAGGCGGTGGCCGTCTCGGCCGCATCGCAGGGGCGCCATACCTCCAGCCCGGGGATGAGGCGCAGGCTGGCCGCATGCTTCACCGGTTGGTGGGTGGGGCCGTCCTCGCCCAGGCCGATGGAGTCGTGGGTGAACACGTGCACCACCCGTTGCCGCATCAGCGCCGCCATGCGCACGGCATTGCGGCTGTAGTCGCTGAAGGTGAGGAAGGTGCCGCCGTAAGGAATGAAGCCGCCATGCAGCGCCAGGCCGTTCATCACGGCGGCCATGCCGAACTCGCGCACGCCGTAGCTGAGGTGGCGGCCGCCGGGCACGCGGGTGAGGTTGCTGCCGGTGAGGTCGGCGCTGCCGCCCAGCAGCTCGGGCAGCCAGGTCGCCAGCGCCGCCAGCACCTGCTGCGAGGCCTGGCGTGTCGCCACGGCCTGGCCTTCGGCAGCGAGGCGCTCGATGAGCGCGGTCAGGCGGTCGTGGCTGCCGGCCGGCAACTCGCCACGCAGGCGCCGCGCCAGCTCGGCCGCCAACGTGGGATGGGCCTGGCGGTAGGCCCGCAGACGCTGTTCCCAGGCCTGCACCGCCCGCGCACCGGCCGGCCGGGCGTCCCAGCGCGCGGCCAGCTCCGGGGGCACCTCGAAAGGCGGATGCGGCCAGCCGATGCGGGCCCGCGTGGCCGCGATCGTCACGAAATCAGCCCCGCACGTCGCCATCGATGCTGATGCCGTTGTCGTCGTACAGCACGATCAGCTTGCCCAGGCCCAGGGCGCCTGCCAGCGCCATGCCCACCGCATTGGCCAGGCCCTGTCCGAGCGGGCCGGTGGTGGTCTCCACGCCGGGGGTGATGCCCACCTCGGGGTGGCCGGGCGTGCGGCTGTGCAGCTGGCGGAAGCGCCGCAGCTCCTCCATGGGCAGGCCGTAGCCCGTGAGGTGCAGCAGCGCGTACAGCAGCATGGACGCGTGACCGTTGCTGAGCGCGGTCGTCGCAGGGCGATGCCATGGTGGACGGCCCCCGGCTCACAGCGCGCCGAGCGCGCGTTGGCGGCGCTCCATCATGCGCCAGATGAAGGGCGTGAAGATGAGCTGCATGGCCAGCTCCATCTTGCCGCCCGGCACCACGATGGTGTTGGCGCGACTCATCCAGGCGTTGTGGATCATGTTGAGCAGGTAGGGAAAGTCGATGCCCTTGGGCTGGGCGAAGCGGATGACGCACAGGCTCTCGTCGGCGGTCGGGATGTCTCGCGCGATGAAGGGGTCGCTGGTGTCCACCACCGGCACGCGCTGGAAGTTCACGTGGGTGTGGGCGAACTGAGGCACGATGTAGTGCACGTAGTCGGGCATGCGGCGCAGGATGGTGTCGGTGACCGCCTCGGTGCTGTAGCCGCGCACATGCTGGTCGCGCCAGAGCTTCTGGATCCACTCCAGGTTGATCACCGGCACCACGCCGATCAGCAGGTCGGGGTATTGCGCGAGGTTCACCTCGGGCGTGACGACCGCGCCGTGCAGGCCCTCGTAGAACAGCATGTCGGTGTCGGTGGGCAGGTCTTCCCAGGCGGTGAAGGTGCCCGGCGGCTGGCCGTAGGGCGCCGCCTCCACGGGGTCGTGCAGGTAGCGGCGCCGCCGGCCCGTGCCGGTCTCGCTGTAGCTGCGGAACAGCTGCTCCAGCTCGGGGAACAGGTTGTTCTCCGGGCCGAAATGGCTGAAGTGCCGGTTGCCGGCGCGCTCGGCCTCGGCCTGCCGGTGGCGAATCTCCTGGCGGTCGTGGCGGTGGAAGCTGTCGCCCTCGATGACGGCCGCCTTCACGCCCTCGCGCCGGAAGATCTGCTCGAAGGTGCGGGTGACGCTGCTGGTGCCCGCGCCGCTGGAGCCGGTGATGGCGATGATGGGGTGTGGGTGCGACATGGCGGGCCTTTCAGTCTCGGAACAGGCTGCGGGGCGCGAACAGCGGGACCGTCGCATCCGACGGCGGCGGCTGCTGGTGGTAGCGCTCGATGCGGGCCACTTCGTTGGCGCTGCCGAACACCAGGGCGATGCGCTGGTGCAGGGCGCTGGGGGTCAGCGCCAGCAGCGGCTGTCGGCCCGTGCTGGCGCGGCCGCCCGCCTGCTCCATCAGGAAGCCCACCGGGTTGGCCTCGTACAGCAGGCGCAGCCGGCCCGGGCGCGCCGGGTCCTTGGTGTCGCGCGGGTAGAGGAACACGCCGCCGCGCATGAGGATGCGGTGCGCCTCGGCCACCAGGCTGGCGATCCAGCGCATGTTGAAGTCCTTGTCGCGCGGGCCGGTGCGGCCGGCCAGGCACTCGTCCACGTAGCGCTTGACCGGCGGCTCCCAGAAGCGCGCGTTGCTGGTGTTGATGGCGAACTCCTGCGTGTCCGCCGGCACCTGCACGTCGGCCTGGCTGAGCACGAACTCGCCCAGGTCGGGGTCGAGGGTGAACACCACCACGCCGTGACCCACGCTGAGCACCAGCAGGGTGGCGGGGCCGTACAGCGCGTAGCCCGCGGCCACCTGCGTGGCGCCGGCCTGCAGGAAATCCTCGGGTGTCGCGGCGCGGCCGTTGGACACCAGCTCCCCCGGGGCACGCAGCACGCTGAAGATGCTGCCCACGCTCACGTTCACGTCGATGTTGCCGGAGCCGTCCAGCGGGTCGAACAGCAGCAGGTACTTGCCGCGCGGGTAGGCCTCGGGAATCTGCCAGGGCGCCTCCAGCTCCTCGCTGGCCAGGCCAGCCAGGTGCCCGTTCCACTCGTTCATGCGCAGGAAGATGTCGTTGGCCAGGCGGTCCAGCGGCTTCTGCGCCTCGCCCTGCACGTTGACCGGGCCCGGCGCCGCATCGGGCCGCGCGGGGCCGAGCGCACCGCGGGCCACGATCCGGGCGATGGCCTTGCAGGCGAGCGACACGTCGAGCAGCAGCGCGTTGAGCTCGCCGCTGGCCTGCGGATGGCGGCGGCGCTGCTCGATGAGGTAGCGGGTGAGCGTCCAGCGTCCGGTGCAGGGCATGGGGTCTCCTTGTGAAGGTATGCGGGCTCAGTCGGCGGGCGCGTCGAACACGCGGCTGGCGCGAACATCGGCTTCCTCGATGGTCTGCAGCTCGTCGCGCCGCAGTGGACGGTCGGGCGCCGCAAACAGCCGGCTGGCGTGGCGCAGGCGCATGCGGTCCAGCGCGTTGCGCACGCTGCGGGCGTTGGCGAAGTGCGGCTGCGCGAGGCGCCGGCGCAGGTACTCGGCGAAGGCCGCCTCCGCACCGGGCGTGAAGCGGTAGTGCAGCCCGTCGAGCATGCGCCGGGCGATGGCCTGCAGCTCCGCGGCGCTGTAGTCGGGGAACTCGATGTGGTGGGCGATGCGGCTGCTCAGCCCGGGGTTGCTGCGGAAGAAGGTCTGCATGCGGTCGGCAGAACCGGCCAGGATGACGACCAGGTCCTCGCGCTGGTTCTCCATCACCTGCAGCAGGATCTCGATGGCCTCCTGCCCGTAGTCGCGTTCGTTCTCCGGGCGGTACAGGTAGTAGGCCTCGTCGATGAACAGCACGCCGCCCATGGCCTTTCGCAGCACCTCGCGGGTCTTGGGCGCGGTGTGGCCGATGTACTGGCCCACCAGGTCGTCGCGCGTCACGGCCACCAGGTGGCCCTGGCGCACATAGCCCAGGCGGTGGAGGATCTGCGCCATGCGCATGGCCACCGTGGTCTTTCCGGTGCCGGGGTTGCCGGTGAAGCACATGTGCAGGCTGGGCTGCTGGGCCGGCAGCCCGTGCGCCAGGCGCAGCCGGTCCACCACCAGCAGGGCGGCGATGTCGCGGACGCGCTGCTTCACCGGCGCCAGGCCCACCAGGTCGTGCTCGAGTTCGTCGATGGCGGTCTGCACCTGGCTGCCGGCGAGCACCTCGCCCACGGTGGTGGGCGGCAGCGCGGGCGCCGGTGCCGCCGACGGCACGGCCGCGCCTGCCGGCGGCACCGGCGCGCCCGGGATGGCATAGAGCGGGCGTGGCATGGCGGGCCCGTTCAGCTGCGCTCGCCTTCGGGGCGGTCGGTGGCGTAGGCGTGCACGGTGTAGCGCATGCGGCGGCCCGGGCCCTCCTGGCGCACCAGGCCGAAGCCCGGCTCGTGCGGGGGGCGCTGCACGATGAAGCTCATGGCGATCGATTCGACGCCGCGCCGGGCATCGAAGGCCATCAGCCGCACGTAGTGCCGGGGGAAGGTGTCGCGGCAACGGCGCATCTCGGCCACCACGCCCGCCGCGTCCTGCAGGTCGAACATCGGCATGCCGAACATCTCCCAGTAGGTGTGGCGCGGGTGGGGGTCGTCGGTGTACTCGACGCTCCACGCGTAGCCCTGGCGCAGGCCGTACTGCACCTGGGCGTGGATCTCCGCGTCGCTGAGGTCGGGCAGGAAGCTGAACTGGCCTTGCGTGAGGCGGCCGGCGGGGTGGGTCATCATGGTGGGGGCTTTCGGCAGGCGGGGCGGCCTTCAGGCCGTGGGAGAGCGAGGCGCGGCCTTCAGGCCGCGGTGGGTGTGGCGGCGTAGTCGCTCGTGTCGGTGCTGGCGTAGTTGAAGGAGACGTCCTTCCACGTGTCCAGCGCCTGCTGCAGCGGGCCGCACCAGCGCGCGGCGGCCTGCAGGATGTCGGGGCCCTCGCGGGCGATGTCGCGCCCTTCGTTGCGCGCCTTGACCATGGCCTCCAGTGCCACGCGGTTGGCCACCGCGCCGGCCTGGATGCCGGCCGGGTGGCCGATCGTGCCGCCGCCGAACTGCAGCACCACGTCGTCACCGAACAGGTCGAGCAGCTGGTGCATCTGGCCGGCGTGGATGCCGCCCGATGCCACGGGCATCACCTTCTTGAGGTCGCACCAGTCCTGGTCGAAGAACAGGCCGCGCGGCAGGTCCTGGCGGGTGTGCGCGTCGCGGCACACGTGGTAGTAGCCCTGCACGGTGAGCGGGTCGCCCTCGAGCTTGCCCACGGCGGTGCCGGCATGCAGGTGGTCCACCCCGGCCAGACGCAGCCACTTGGCGATGACGCGAAAGCTCACGCCGTGGTGCTTCTGCCGCGTGTAGGTGCCGTGGCCCGCGCGGTGCATGTGCAGGATCACGTCGTGGCGGCGGCACCAGGCTGCCAGGCTCTGGATGCAGGGCCAGCCCACGATGAGGTCGACCATGATCACGACGCTGCCCAGCTCCTTGGCCAGCTCGGCACGCTCGTAGATGCCTTCCATGGTGCCCGCCGTCACGTTGAGGTACGAGCCCTTGACCTCGCCGGTGGCGGCGCTGGCCTGGTGGACGGCGTCCATCACCCACAGGAAGCGGTCGCGCCAGTGCATGAAGGGCTGCGAGTTGATGTTCTCGTCGTCCTTCATGAAGTCCAGCCCGCCCTTCAGGCCCTCGTAGATGACGCGGCCGTAGTTGCGGCCCGACAGGCCGAGCTTGGGCTTGGTGGTGGCGCCCAGCAGGGGCCGGCCGAACTTGTCCAGCCGCTCGCGCTCGACCACCAAGCCGGTGGGCGGGCCGGCGAAGGTCTTCACGTAGGCCGCGGGGATGCGGATGTCCTCGAGCCGGGCCGCCTTCAGCGGCTTGAAGCTGAAGACGTTGCCGATCAGGCTGGCGGTCATGTTGGCGATGGAGCCTTCCTCGAAGAGGATCAGGTCGTAGGCCACCCATGCGAAGTATTCGCCCGGGCGAGCGGGCACCGGATCCACCCGGTAGCACTTGGCGCGGTAGTTCTCGCAGGCGGTGAGCCGGTCGGTCCACACCACCGTCCAGGTGGCGGTGCTGCTTTCGCCAGCCACGGCCGCGCCGGCTTCCACCGGGTCCACGCCGTCCTGGGGCGTGATGCGGAACAGGCACAGCACGTCCGTGTCTCGGGGCAGGTAGTCGGGCTGCCAGTAGCCCATCTGCCGGTACTTCAGCACCCCGGCGCTGTAGCGCTGGCGGGCGTCGGTGATCTGGCTGGCGTCGGCCGTGAAGGGGGTGTCGAGCGGGGCGTTCATGGCGTGTCTCCGGAGGCGGTGCCGCCATCCTCCGGGGCTGTTCGGATAAACGCCAGTCAGACTTTCTTCCGCTTTGGTTAAGCTGGGGCTTAACGATGAACCTGAGCTTCCGTCAGTTGCGGGTCTTCCTGGAGGTGGCGCGCCTGGGCAGCGTCACGCGGGCGGCCGAGGCCCTGCACCTCACGCCGCCGGCGGTCTCCATGCAGATCAAGGAGATCGAGTCGCAGGTGGGCCTGCCGCTGTTCGACCGCGCGGGCCGGGCCATGTCGCTGTCCACGGCGGGCGAGTACTTCGTCGTGCACGCCAAGCGCATGCTGGCCGCGCTGCGCGACGCGGAGAACGCCATGGGGCGCTTCAAGCGGCTGGAGCACGGCCTGCTCACCGTGGGCATGGTGAGCACCGCCAAGTACTTCGTGCCGCGGCTGCTGGCGCGATTTCGCGAGGAGCACCCCGGCATCGACGTGCGGCTCGCGGTGGCGACCAACCGCGAGGCCCTGGTGGCGTGGCTGCAGGCCGGCGACTGCGACCTGGCGGTGATGGGCCGGCCGCCGCGTGAGCTGGCGGTGCGTTCAGAGGCCTTCGCGGCCCACCCGCTGGTGGTCGTGTGCCCTGACGGGCATGAGCTGCTTCGGTTGGGCCACCCACCCGTGTCGGCGCTGGCGCCGTTCCCGTTCATCGTGCGTGAGCGCGGCTCCGGCACGCGGCACGCGATGGAGCGCTTCTTCGCCGAGCACCGCTTCGAGCCGCGCATCACCATGGAGATGGGCAGCAACGAGACCATCAAGCAGGCGGTGATCGCCGGCATGGGGGTGAGCTTCCTGTCGCTGCACACCCTGGGCCTGGAGCTGCAGGCCGGGCTGCTGCGGCTGGTGGAGGTGGAGGGCACACCCATCATGCGCACCTGGCAGGTGGTGCACCTGCAGAGCAAGGTGCTGTCGCCTGCGGCGGAGGCGTTCCGCTACTTCCTCATCGAGCAGGGCGAAGCGATGCTCGCGGCCCACGATGCGCCGTGGCTGGCGCCACCAGGCGGGTGAAGCGCAGGGGTCAGTGCCCGCGCCGGGCGGTGTCCAGGCAGCGCGCCACCAGCGGCACCAGGCCTTCGGCCACTTCCTCCTTGGGCAGGGTGGCGAAAGGCAGGGGCGGGCGCGGCTCGCCGTCCCACAGGCCCAGCTGCGCGGGTAGGTTGCCGGAGGTGAGGATGACCGGCAGGCAAGGGCGCAGCGCCTGCACCGCATGCGCCAGCTCCAGCCCCGACACGCCCGGCATGTTGAGGTCGGTGACCAGCACGTCGAAGGCGGCGGGGTCGGCGGCCAGCATGCGCATGGCCTGCGCCGGGTCGCAGCTGGTGGTGACGAGGTAGCCGGCCCGCTGCAGCAGCTGGGCCACCATGAGGGCCAGCACCTCGTCGTCGTCCACGTAGAGCACCCGGGCACCCGCGGCCGCAGGCCCGGGCGCAACGTCCGCTTCCGGCGCGCGGCCGGTGTCCTCGGCCTCCAGCGTCACACCCGCCGGGGCCGCGGGCAGCCACAGGCGGAACACCGTGCCCCGGCCCGGCGCGCTGTCGAGCGTCACGCCGCCGCCGTGGCCCGTGACCATGCCGTGCACCACCGACAGGCCCAGCCCCGTGCCCTCGCCCAGCGGCTTGGTGGTGAAGAAGGGGTCGAAGATGCGGCTGTGCAGCTCGGCCGGGATGCCCGGCCCGTCGTCGGCCACCTCGAGGCAGACCCAGTCCGTGGCCGGCTCGTCGCCGGCAGCCGGCCGCGGCCTGGCGGGCCGCGGAACGTCCGTGGCGTCCGCAGCCGCCCGGCGCGCCCGAAAGCGCACGTGGCCGCTGCGCCCGCCCAGGGCCTGCCAGGCGTTGGTGCCCAGGTTGATGAGCGACTGCACCACCTGCGTCGCGTCGGCCATGAGGGCCAGCGGCGCCTCCGGCAGGTCTCCCTCCAGGTGCACCCCGGCGGGCAGGGCCGCCTTCAGCAGGGCCATGGCCTCGCCCACGAGCACGCGGGCGTCGCACAGACGCCGCTCGGCGGGCTGCTGGCGCGAGAACGCCAGCAGTTGGCGCACCAGCTCGCGCGCCCGCAGCCCCGCCCGGCGGATGGCCGCCAGGCGCTCGGCCACAGGGTGGCCGGGAGGCAGCTCGTCGCGCGCCAGTACCTCGTTGCCCAGGATGGCGGCCACCACGTTGTTGAAATCGTGCGCGATGCCGCCGGCCAGCACGCCCACCGCCTCCATCTTCTGCGCCTGCGCGAGCTGGCTCTGCAGCGTCTGGCGTTCGGCCTCGGCGCGGCGGCGCGCGCTGATGTCGCGCATGAACGCCGCGAAGACCGGCTCGCCGCGCACCGAGAGGTCGCTGAAGCTCAGCTCCACGGGCACGTCGTGGCCATCCGCATGGCGCGCCAGCGTTTCGGTGCCGCGCCAGTTCACGCGGCGCCGGCCATCGCGCAGGTAGCGCGCCATGCCGGCCTGGTGTGCGGCGTGCAGGTCGGGCGGCTGCAGCACGGCCAGGGGCTGGCCGATGAGCGTGTCCGGCGCATGGCCCAGCACTTCCTCGGTCGCCGGGTTGGCGAACAGGATGCGGCTGTGCCCGTCGACGATGAGCACCACGTCCGCCGTGGCCTGCCACAGCAGGCGGTAGCGCTCCTCACCCTCGCGCAGGGCCTGGCGCGCCGCCTGCAGCTCGGCCTCGAGCGCCGTGGCGCGGTGCAGGGCGTGCCGCAGCGGGTCGTCCGGCGGGGCGTCGTCCGGGGCAGGGGCGGGCGCGGTCACGCGGCCAGCATAGCGGAGCCGGTCGTGGCGAGGATGGGCATCTTTCGCAGACTTGCGAGGCCCGTGTCTGGGATCACCATCGCGCGTGGCTGTCAATGACGTGGCGCAGGCTGCCCTTGGGTCGCGGGTGCATCTTTGCGCACTCCATCACGCGCCGGACTGGTCGGGTGTTCAGCGGGCTGAGCGCGGGCCGATAGCCGATGTCAATGCGCGGGAGCGGGCGGTTCGCCTGGCACCGACGTATCCATACCGGAGGATAGGATGTTCCAGAACCTGAGCTTCAAGCGGAAGATCGGCACGCTCGTGGGCGTGGCGGTGCTCGGCATGGCGGTGGTGACCACCGTGTCGTTCTTCCAGCTGCGCGACCGCATCGTGCAGGGCCGCACCGACCGGCTGGTGACCGCCGTCACCTCGGCCCACTCCATCGTGGCGGCGTTCCAGGAAAAGGCCGCGGCCGGCGCCATGCCGGTGGACGAGGCGCAGAAGGCGGCCAAGGACGCGCTGCGCGTGGCCCGCTATGGCGAGGGCCGCCAGGACTACCTCTACATCTGGACGGCCGAAGGCGCGGGCCTCATGCACCCCATCAAGCCCGAGTGGGACGGCCAGCCGATGATCGGCAAGGTGAAGGACCTGGACGGCATGGACATCGTGCAGGCGCTCGTCACGGCGGTGGGCAAGAACCCCGAAGGCGCCTTCGTGCCGACGCAGTTCCCGCGGCCTGGCCAGAAGGAGCCGGTGCCCAAGCTGCAGTACGTGCAGTCCGTCAAGGGCTGGGGCTGGATCGTCGGATCCGGGGTCTACATGGACGACGTGGACGCCGAGGTGCGCGCCGCGCTGTGGCGCACGCTGGCCATCACCGTGGCGGTGCTGGGCACCATCGGCACGCTGGGCGTGGTGGTGGCGCGCAGCGTGCTGCGCCAGATCGGCGGCGACCCGGCGGACGCCCTGCAGGTGATGAACCGCGTGGCCAAGGGCGACCTCTCCGTGAACCTGGGCGCGCATGCCCGGGGCAGCCTGCTGGCGGGCCTGGACGAGATGATCGCCTCGCTGCGCGGCACCGTGGCGCAGGTGCGCCGCTCCACCGATTCCATCGCCACCGCGTCCAGCCAGATCGCCGAAGGCAACCACGACCTCTCGTCGCGCACGGAGCAGACGGCGTCCAACCTGCAGCAGACGGCCGCCTCGATGGAGGAGCTGACCGGCACGGTGAACCAGACCTCGGCCTCGGCCCGCCAGGCCAACGAACTGGCGGCGTCGGCCTCGGAAGCGGCCGAGCGCGGCGGCCGCGTGGTCACCGAGGTGGTGGCCACCATGGAGGAGATCAACCAGAGCTCGCGCCGCATCGAGGACATCATCGGCGTGATCGACGGCATCGCCTTCCAGACCAACATCCTGGCGCTGAACGCCGCGGTGGAAGCCGCGCGCGCCGGCGAGCAGGGCCGCGGCTTCGCGGTGGTGGCGGGTGAGGTGCGCAGCCTGGCGCAGCGCTCGGCCAACGCCGCCAAGGAGATCAAGACCCTGATCGCCGCGTCGGTGGAGCGGGTGCAGTCGGGCACGCAGCTGGTGGGCAGTGCCGGCACGGCCATGGCCGACATCGTGCAGCGCGTGCGCCACGTGAGCGGCATCATCAACGAGATCACCCATGCGGCCGGCGAGCAGTCGCAGGGCATCGGCCAGGTCAATGCCGCGGTGACCAACCTCGACCAGATGACCCAGCAGAACGCCGCCCTGGTGGAGGAATCGGCCGCCGCTGCCGAGAGCCTGCGCGAGCAGGCCCAGCGCCTGGCGGATGTGGTGCAGGTGTTCCGGATCGAGGGCTGAGGCGCGGCCGCCTGCTCCCCCGCCGCTCAGCGCGTGGGGCGGTGGACAGGCACCGCGATGCCCGTCGCCTCGCGTTCGATGCCAAGGAACCCCTCCACCGTGTAGAGCATCCGCCCGGCCGCATCGATGTCCCGCACCTTGGTTGCGTTGTCCCAGGGGTTGCGGTCGGTCATGGTCTTCAGGTCGTGCACCTGCCACGACCCGTCCGGCTGGCGGTCCCAGGCCACGGCGGCGAACTCGTCCGGGCGGAGCTGGGGTTTGCGGTCCTCGCAGTAGCCGGCGATCACGCTGTCCGGGCTGATCGCCATGGCGACGCAGCGCAGGAAGCCGGGCAGCATGGGCAGGTGCTGCGGCATGCGTCGGCCGAGCGCCGGTGACCAGTAGAACGCATGCCCGTGGCCGAGCGGCTGGCCGTCCGGGCCGGTCGCGTCCTGCATGCCCACCACCTCGTCGCGGTCGTTGACGTCCAGCACGCGCGTGGCGGGCGCGAACGCCTTGACACCCGTCCGGGGGGACCAGAAGAAGCCGGCCGTCGAGCCCACCGGCGTGACGCCGTCGAACTCCAGTTCACCCACCACATGGCCCTGGCCGTTGATGGCCTGCGCCCGCATGACCTGTACGTCGCGCGGCTTGGGCAGCACCTTCAGCGTGCCATCGGCCGACCAGACCACCGAGTATCCCGGTGCACCGGGCAGGGCGTAGTCGCGAACCATGCCCGCCACCTGTCCGGCGTCGTTGATCGCGACGGCATAGGTCCACGCTTCCGGGCGGTCGAGCCCCGCAGCCAGGTCGACCACACCGCCGGTGGCGGGCCACAGCACCGCCCGGCCCGGCGCCGTGTCGCTGAGCTGCCATCCCACCGCGCTGCCGGCCTCGTTGACGTCCACCGCCGTGCCGCGGGTGTACAGCGGGGAACTCAGCGGCAGGAAGGTGTAGCCGCCCTCCTGCGTGGCACGTATCGGCATGCCGGCCGTGCGATGCTGGCCGACGATGACGCCCGACGAGTTCATGCGGCTGGGCACCACGTCCGGGTCACGCGAGAGCTCGACCAGGCGGTACTCGCTCGCCACTTGGCCGGCAGGCTGCGGCTGAGCGGCGGCAGAGCCGGCGAGAAGTGCCGCGGCCAGGCCGAGGCCACGACCGACGAGGGCGCGGCCATGGCGGCGATTTGCCGCCGCATCCGGGGCTGGGAGGTGTGGCATGTGGGCTTCCCGGGGTGGAAATGGACATGCTACGCGGGCCCATGGGCGAGCAGGCCGTGGCCCTGGCCAAGGCGGTGCAGTACCAGAGCGCCGGCACGGTGGCGAACGCGGCGGTTGAAGGCGTCGCGGCCTCACCCAATGGCGGAGTGATCTGGTCGCCGGGTCACACGGCCGACTTGTTGGTCGCCTACCTTGGCTCGCCTAGGGAGGAGAGCATGCAAAGGATTGTCGGGCTCGTCATGATGTGCGCGGTTGCCTGGGCTGCGCACGCAACTGATCTGAATTGGTCGGAGCCGGTCTTCGACGGCCGGCTGCAAACCGCCGGCGGCAAGGGCGGCATTCCGCATGTGGAGATCCGCCTGCCGGACGGCACTTGGCGCATCGTCGGGAGTCGGCAGGAAAGCTTGCCGGGCCGCAAGCGCGTCGTCGCCGTGTCGTCGGACGATGGGGGGGCCAGTTGGGTCGATCTGGCCACTATCGTCGAAGATGGCACCGACCACCTGGATTTGGGTGATGGCACGATGTTCTACGACACCGTGTCGCAGCCGCCCGTGCTCTTGTACGTCTACCGGCGCCATGTGGTGCCACCGAGCGGTGCGCAGCGGTACTACTCCATCCGTGTCAGCGCCAGCCTTGACCATGGAGCGACCTGGTTCCACCACTCCATCGTTCATGAGATTCGTCCGCCTTCGAGTCGCGTGACCACTGGCCTGTGGACGCCCAGCTTGTTCCGCACCCTTGGCCCGACCGGCATGCTGCAGTGCGTGTTCGATGATGGCGATCGTCCGGACGCCTTGACGCCTCCGGGCAACGTGAATCAAGGGCAGTGGAGCTACGTTCGCCGCTGGGACGAGGCCCAGAAGGCATGGATACCTCGCAGCCTCGCTGCGCAGTCACCTGACGGCCGGATATCGGCTGAAGCTGCCAGGACTGTGCTGCGCCTTGGCACGCCCGGACACCTCTGGAGCCCGGTGGAAAGCAGTGTCGGGCAGGCGCCGCATCGCGCGCTGGCGATCCGGTTCACGGAGAGCTGGAACAGCGGCGCATCGTGGAGCCTCACGCGAACGGCGGATGCGGGTTGGACGGACATCGGGCAGGAAGCGGGCCCCTTCCTGCACGCCAAGCCGCCCGAAGTCCCCGGCTATCCAGGTCTTCACTACGACTGGTCATGGCCACTGGCCGTTCGGTTGCCGGTGACGCCGTTGAGCCATGACGGCATGGTGGTGGTCGTCTTTCGCTCCGACGAGGACCTGCCACCCCATGAGGCACCTTCTGTCACAGGCGGCGGTGGTGGCAACACCACCACGGTGGACAAGAAGCTGTTTTCCCTGTTCAGCGAGGATCTTGCGCTCACCTGGCACAAGGCCCGCGTGAGCCATGACCTCATCCTGGACCACGGCGTCGTGGCCTTGCATGACGGGTCCGTGCTGATCGGCTATTCGGCCAAGGGATACGTTCCTCGCCGCTATGTGGTGCGGCGGGGCACCCTGAGCCGGTGACACGGCGTCGCACGACGGTGCGCGGTGGCGTCTACTGCCGGCTCAGCGCGGCCGCCAGGGCGAGCAGGTAGGCGGTGTCCGGCGCCTCGGTGGCCAGGGGCGCTTCGCCGGGCAGGGGCGGCCACTCCCACTCGATGCCGAAGTCGGCCGCAAGCCGTCGGTTGCTTGGCGAGAGGTCGTTGCGCAGGCGGGCGCGCTCCTGGCTGCCCAGCAGGTGGCGCTGCAGTGGCCAGCCGGATTGGCTGAGCGCGCGCCCCGCGCGAAGCAGCGGCTCCATCTCGCAGGCCTCCCGCTGGCGATGCAGGTGGTTGAGCACCAGCGCCAGCCGCATGTCGCACGAGGCGTTGGTGCGCGGCGCCTGCACGCCGCCCAGGTCCATGCCGCTGGCACGCTCGAACACGCGCACGATGCCTGCCTGGCGCACGGCATCGGCATCGAAGTCGATGGCGTGGATGCGGGCCGGCAGGGCCGCCCAGCGCTCGAGCAGGGTGTGGTAGTCGAGCCGCGCACGGGTGGCGGGTGCGCGCAGGAAGCTCAGCAGTGGCCGTGCCTCGCGGCGCGCGGACTCACGGACGAACTGGTTGAACAGCGACTCGACGTAGAGATCCTGCCGCCGCAGGAAGCACACGACGGTGATGTCGAAATCGGCCGCGCGGGCCGCGAAGAAGCGGCTCACCGACGGGTCCGGCTCGGACAGGCCCTCCTCGCTGATCAGGAGGGTGTGGGCCTGGCTCGCCTCGAATTCGTCCAGCAGGACGCGCCATTCGGCGGCCTGCTGCGCCGCGTCGCCGGAGGCGGCGGCCTGGTAGACCGAGCAGTGCTTGGGCAGGTCGGGCCAGGGAGCACGCGCCGTGATGGGGTAGCACACGCCCTGTCCCCGGAGACGGTCGCGCTGGGCCTCGAACACACCCTGCAGCGCGCTGGTGCCGGTCTTGTGGGTGCCGATGTGCAGAACGAGCTGGGGGCGGGCCATGGGCTCAGGTGCGGTAGCGGCGCCCTTCGGCGCGGCCGTAGCGGCGGTAGTGGGTGACGGGGTCGACGCCGGTGCGGGCGACGTCCTGGTTCAGCGCCAGGTACTGGGCGGGGTCGAAGTCGGCCGGCAGCGGCGTGGCGGGGGGCGCCGCGCGGCGAGGGCGGTGGCCGGGTGCGGCGGTGACGCGCGCCAGGGCATCGCCCAGCCGGCGGGCCAGCCGGTGCAGTGCGCTGGCACCGCGCGCGGGCGGACGCGGGCCCGCGGGCGCACCGGCCTGGGCGCGCCGCAGCCGGGCCAGTTCGGCCAGGTCGCGCTCCAGGCGTTGGCGCAGTTCGCGCACGGGCACGGCGGCGGGCGCGGCGGTGTCGCCTGGCGGCGTGGCCGGCTCCTCGGGCGGCCGGGCGCGCAGCCGGAAGGGCGCGTCCAGCAGCAGCCGCGTGCGGCCGGCCTGGCGCTCGGCCACCTGCGCCCAGAACGCCGGTCGGCCCGAGTCCTGCAGGCGCGCCACCCAGTGGGCCTGCAGGGCATCGAACCGCTGCACGAACTCGGCCAGGCGGTCGAGGTAGCGCTGCATGGCGGCCAGGCGCTGCGCCGGTGCCACGGCGGGCAGGGCGCGGGCGCTGCGTGCGCCGTGGTTCACCAGCACGGTGGCGCGGCGCGGCGCGTGGGGGTCGGGCATGCCCGGGTAGAGGAAGGGCCGTACCGTCGGGAAGGGCCGTACGGCCAGGTCGTCGGGCGGGCCGCCCTGCAGCAGGCGCTCGAAGTCCGCGGCGGACAGCGGCTCCATGGCCGGGCCCGCCACCTGGGGCAGCACGCGCCGGTAGTGCGCGTCGAAGGCCGGTGTCAGCAGCTCGCCGTCGGTGTCGCACAGGGCGTCGAGCACGGCCTGGTACAGGGCGATGCCGGCCAGGTCGTCGATGGCCGCATGCTCGGCCAGGCGGCGCTCGAACCAGGCCGCCAGGGCATCGGGCCGCGGCGCCGCGTAGGTGAGGTTGATGAGCACGCCGTGCAGGATGGCCTGGTACTCCTGGGCGTGGCTGTGGCCGGGTTCGTGCCAGGCCGCGAGGTGGGGCAGCGTGACCACCGGCAGCCCGGCGGCGCGGGCGCGCAGCGAGTACTCGATGTCGTCGCCACGCAGGAAGAAGGCGGCGGGCAGGCCGAGCCGGCGCACGGCCGACAGCGGCAGGCCGAAGAAGATGAAGGTGGTGTACTCGCAGCGGTTCAGCGGGGCGAAGGCGTCCAGGTGCTCGAAGCCGTCGAGCGCCAGGCCGTGCCTGTGCAGCGTGGGCGAGAGGTGGCGCTCGGGCGGCGGTCCGCCCGCGTCCAAGGCGCCGGTGGCGGGCGAGCGGCCCCAGTGGCCGCCGTCCTCCCACACCCGGGTGGGCGCACTCTTCATCAGCACGGGCAGGCTGCACACATGGTCGCCGCGGCGCAGGGCGGCGTGCATCCAGTAGCGCGACAGCGATTCCATCGACAGCAGCAGGTCGTCGTCGAGGATGAGCACCTCGTCGGGCACGGCGGCGCCGGCCGCCTCGTCGCGCGCCACGCCCTGCAGGAAGCGGTGCAGCAGGTGGCTGGCGTTGCCGCCGCCGCCCAGGTTGGGGCCGGTGTGCACCTGCAGCGCCAGGCCGAGCGCCGCGGCGTCGTGCCAGTGGGCCTCGGCGTCCGCGCTGGTGTCCAGCACGTGGAAGCGGGTGCGGCGGAGCAGGGCCTCGTGCCAGGGGTCGTGCTGGGCGCCGTCGGCCAGGCGCTCCAGCTGGGCGCGCAGGTCGGCGCTGCGGCCCCAGGTGCGCATCAGCACCGCCAGGCCAGCCTGCGGGCGCGGCGCGGTGCGGGTGCACCAGGCGGCCTCGTGCAGCCGGGCGCCGTCGATGGCGTCCAGGTGCCAGAACAGCCGGGTGGCGGGCGGCAGGGCCGACAGCGGGCCGAGCGGCAGCACATGGCGGCTGCGTTCGGAGGCGTCGAGGGTGCGCTGCTGCACGCACACCGGTGGCCGGCCCGGCGCCGCGCCCATCACCCGCACCCGCAGGTGGCCCTGCGCCTCGATCACCAGGCCCAGCTCGCCGGCGTGCGTCAGCTGGGCCCAGGGCTCGGCGTAGAAGCTCTGGCGCAGCGTGCCGCCGCCCAGCCAATCGTCGGCCCGCAGGTCGATCCAGGGCGCATACGGCGGCCAGCCCACGCCCTCGCTGGCCGCCAGGTACAGCGCGGGCGCGCCGATGAGCGAGCGGTCCAGCGCCTGCAGGCGGTACCAGGGGCCGCGGTCGTCGCGGTGCCAGGCGGGCAGGGCGGAAGGCAGGGCGTCCAGGGGCATGGCGGTCGGCGCGGCGGGCGGCCAGAAGGGGCACCCGGCGATGGTGGCGCGCGTGCATGACGGTCGCCCCGCCGGCACTGGCCCGAACGGCCTGCCTCCGCGTCATGCCGGCGTCATGCCCGGGTCACGCCGGGGGCCTAACCTGCTGCGTCCTGCCTCCACGGCCTTTCGCGCCCCCTGCCTGTGCCCATCCCCTTGTCCAGCACGCCGGACCTCGGCGACGCCTTTCTGCGCGGCGCCGAGGCGGCGCAGTCGATCGCGTCGCCGCAGCAGTTCTTCGTCTGGCTGCGGCTGCACCTGCACCGGTTCGTGCCGCACGACCTGGCCCTGTGCTGGGCGCGCGCACCGGGCGCGGGCGAGCCACGCGTGCAGGTGCTCAACTGCGTGCCGCTGACCGCCACGGCCCGATGCGGCCTGGACGACCCGGCCGCGCCCTGGTGGCCTCAGGCGGCCGACCAGTGGGCGCAGGCCGACGAGCACGCCTGCGAGGTGGCGCCGCCGCCCGCGCTGCGCGCCGCGGGCTTCGGCCCGGCGTGCTGGCATGCCGTGCGCTGGGCTCCCTCCGCACGGCCCCAGCTGGCCTTCGCCTTCTTCCGCCTCGGCGATGCCACGGCCGACGACCCCGGGGCTGCCCGTCAGTGCGCCGCCCTGGACCTGTGGATGCCCTACCTGCACTTCGCCTGGTGGCGCGCGGAGGGGGGCGCCGTGCGACCGGCCGGCGCGCGGGCCGAGGGCCGCGCCGGCACGCTCACCGCGCGCGAGATCGAGGTGCTGTCCGCGGTGCGCGAGGCCAAGGCCAATGCGCAGATCGGCGCGCAGCTGGGCATCAGCCCGCTGACGGTGAAGAACCACCTGCGCAGCATCCAGCGCAAGCTGGGCGCCCGCAACCGCGCGCACGCCGTCGCCGAAGCCATGGCCAGGCGGCTGATTTCGTGACAGATGCACGCCGCCGCATGGCCCGAACGCCCGGGCTGCATGCGTCGGCGTGACCACACGCCTGTCACCCCGCCTCGCCACAGTGCCGTCTTGTTCGGCACGCCTTCATCGCGGCCGACACCCACCACACACACGATGGAGTACCGCATGAAGATTCGCCTGATCGCCCTGGCCGCCCTGGCCGCCACCGGCTCGGCCCACGCGCTGACCCCGGCCCAGATCGACACCGCCCGTGCCGCCGGCACGCTCAAGGAGGTGTACATCGCTGGCGCCTCGGCCCAGCGCCTGTTCATCGGCGCCTGGTTCCAGCAAAACTGCAAGTCCACCACGTTCGACGTGTTCTTCAACGGCACCGGCAGCGCTCCCTCGGGCAGCAACCACCGCGCCTACTCCTGCGAGCTGAGCAAGAAGGTCGGCAACTGGGTGGCCGGCACCCAGGTGCTGCTGGTCAAGCGCGACCAGGGCGGCTCCACCCAGGGCGTGAACCCCATCGCCACCGGCACCGCGCAGGACATGATGGTGGTGGACGGCACCTGCACGGCCACCGGCAACCCGCGCCCGGCCACCGACATCCTGGTGCCCACCTACGCGTGCAACGGCGTGTCGTCGCGCGTGGCCGACGCCGGCGTGTCCGACGTCGAGCCGGCGCTGTTCCAGAAGCCCGTGAACCTGCTGGCCCCGGCCGTGGCGGTGAACACCACCACGCTGGACTCCAAGGCGTTCAACCAGACCATCATGGGCGTGGCGGTGAACAAGAAGCTGTACCGCGCGCTGCAGGAAGCCCAGGGCCTGATCCCGGCCGGTGGCGCGCTCGACGACGCCCCGGCCAAGCAGCCGTCGCTGAACTCCGCGTTCGTGGCGGCCGCCCTGTCGGGCAAGCTGTCGGGCAGCACCGCCGCCAAGCTCGGCTGGAACGCAGTGATCCCGGCCAGCGTCGATTCCGCCATCCTGTCCAAGCAGGTCAACGTGTGCCGCCGCAACATCGGCTCGGGCACGCAGGCGTCGTTCAACGTCGAGTTCCTGAACGCCGGCTGCGGCGCGGGCACGGCGGTGCACACCCCCGTGGGCCAGACCGTCGGCACCGCCAACTCCACCGCCATCAGCTCGCCGGCCCTGGCCGAAACGGGCACGCTGGCCTGGAACCTGGCGTCGGGCTCCAGCACGGTCGAGTCCTGCCTGGGCACCACGGTGGAGAACCTGCCGGGCACCGCCTACGCCATCGGCATGCTCAGCCGCGAGAACACGCCCACCCCCACCGGCACCGGCACCGACAAGGGCTACCGCTTCGTCAAGCTCGATGGCGTGGCCCCGCTGCGTGACAACGCCAAGACCGGCGAGTACGGCTTCGTCTACGCGGCCACCATGCAGTGGCACAAGACGCTGCTGACGGACGCCGACAAGAAGGCCTTCCTGAGCAACCTGCGCACCAACGGTGGCCGCGCTTCTGCGCTGAATATCGCCGACGTGGACACCCAGCAAGGTGTGCTGGCCCTGCCCACCACCTACACGGGCGCCTACGCCGACATCACCGACCCGGTGGTGCTGAAGTTCGCCTCGCGCATGGACCGCAACACCGCCGCCAGCTGCTCGCCGCTGCGCCTGGTGAAGTAAGCGGGTCTTCCTCCACGCATTGCCGTCGTTGTGCGGGCCGGCTGGCGACAGCCGGCCCGTTTTTCCTCCATGCCTCCATGCCTCCACGCATCCTCATCGTCGGCGCCGGCCTGTACGGCGCCACCTGCGCCCGCGAGCTGCACGACGCGGGCTGCCGCGTCCACGTGATCGAGCAGCGCGCGGCACCCGGCGGCAACTGCGCCACGCGGCACGTGCCCGAGGCCGACTGCCACGAGCACGTGCACGGCGCCCACATCTTCCACACCGACAACGAGCGCGTGTGGCGCTGGGTGCAGCGCTTCGCCCGCTTCAACGGCTACACCCACCGGGTGAAGGTGCGCCACGGTGCGCAGCTCTACAGCTTCCCCATCAACCTGTTCACGCTGCACCAGGTGTTCGGCGTGGCCACCCCGGCCGGGGCCCAGGCGGTGCTGGCGCGCGAGCGTGTGCCCATCGCCGAGCCGGCCAACCTGGAGGAGCAGGCGCTGGCCAGCGTGGGCCCCACGCTGTACCGCCTGTTCATCGAGGGCTACACGCGCAAGCAGTGGCAGCGTGACCCGCGCGAGCTGCCCGCCGACATCCTCAAGCGCATCCCCGTTCGGCTGGATTTCGACGACGGCTACTTCAACGACCGCTTCCAGGGCATCCCCGTGGGCGGCTACTCGGCGATGTTCGACCGCCTGATGGCCGGCGTGCGCGTGGACTTCGGCGTGGACTTCCTGCGCGACCGCGAGCACTGGCTCGCGCGTCACGACCATGTCATCTACACCGGCCCGATCGACGCCTTCTTCGACCATGGCCACGGGCGCCTGGGCTACCGCTCGCTGCGCTTCGAGCGCGAGCTGCTGCCGCTGGCCGACTACCAGGGCTCGGCCGTGGTCAACCACACCGACGCGGCGGTGCCCTACACCCGCATCATCGAGCACCGCCACTTCGAGCGGCCCGAGCCCGGCCGCCGCCGTGCGGCGAGCCACACGCTGATCACCCGCGAGTTTCCTCAAGAGGGTGGGCCCGGCCGCGAGCCCTACTACCCGGTGGCCACGGCGGACAACCTGGCGCGTCTGGCGCGCTACCAGGCCATGGCCGCGTCGCTGGTGCCGCAGGTGCACTTCGGCGGGCGCCTGGGCAGCTACCGCTACCTGGACATGCACCAGGTGATCGCCGCCGCCCTGGCCCATGTGCAGCGGGTGCTGGACACCCCACGTCACGCGGCTGTCGCATCCGGCACCGAACCATGAGCCGAACGGGGCAGGGGCCGGCCGTGGCCGCGTCACCCCCGCTCGCCAACATCCACGCCGTGAAAACCTTGAGAGCCATCCTCCTGGGCCTGGGCGGCCTGTGCCTGGCGCTGCCGGCCGTGCGCGCCGCGGAGTCGGGCTTCGATCTGCTGGAACTGCAGGTCGAAGGCAACACCGTGCTGCCGGCCGCCGCCATCGAGGCGGCCGTGGAGCCGCACCTGGGCCCCGGCCGCGGCATGGCCGGCGTGGAAGCCGCGCGCACCGCGCTGGAGGCGGCCTACCAGAAGGCCGGCTACCTCACCGTGCTGGTGGACGTGCCGGAGCAGAAGGTGGACGGCGGCACGGTGCGCCTGGCGGTGCTGGAGGGCCGCGTGGGCGGCCTGTACGTGCTGGGTTCGCGCTACCACGACCAGGGCTGGATCCGTGCCAAGGTCAGCGCGCTGCAGGCGGGCGGCGTGCCCAACTTCAACGAGGTGCAGGCCCAGCTGGCCGAGGTCAACCGCGACAGCCGCCGCGTGCAGCCCGTGCTCAAGCCCGGCAAGCTGCCGGGCACGGTGGATGTCGAGCTGCAGGTGGAGGACCGGCTGCCGCTGTCCGGCTCGGTCGAGTTCCACAACCAGCACTCGGCCGGCACCGAGCCGCTGCGCATGCAGGCCTCGCTGCGCTACGACAACCTGTTCCAGCGCGACCACTCGCTGGGCCTGACCTTCATCACCGCGCCGGGCCAGCCGCGGCAGTCGCTGGTGGGGGTGGCCAACTACCTGATGGCCGAGCCCTCGGGCGACTCGTGGAACGTGTCGCTCACCTTGTCGGACAGCGACGTGGAGACGCTGGGCGGCACGCAGGTGCTGGGCCGCGGCGCCACGCTGGGCCTGCGCCGCGCGCAGGTGTTCGGCCGCCGCGGCGGCGACCGCACGGCGGTGCTCACCTGGGGCGCGGACCTGAAGCTGCTGCGTGAACGCACGGTGTTCGGCGAGGCGGGCTTCTCCACGCCGCTGCGCTACCTGCCGTTCCAGCTGGCCTACAGCGACGCCAGCTATGCCGCGGCCGAGCGCTGGCAATGGAACGCCAGCCTCACAACGGCCTGGCGCGAGCTGCTGCAGCGCGATGTGGACTGCCCGCTGGCCAGCGGCGGCAGCGGCCCGCAGGACCAGTTCGCGTGCAAGCGCAAGGGCGGCGACGGCAGCTTCATGGTGGGCAAGGTGGACCTGCGCACGCAGTGGCGGCTGGGCGAGCCGGCCGCCACCGCGATCACCTCGAACACCTCGGACACCTCGGACACGCCGGGTGCCGGCGGCTGGGGCTGGCTGCATGCGCGCCTCGGTGCCCAGGTGGCCTCGGGCGCGCTCGTCAGCAGCGAGCAGTACGCCATCGGCGGCGCCGACACGGTGCGCGGCTACCGCGAGAGCGAGGCCACGGGCGACCGCGGGCTGATCGGCTCGCTGGAGTGGCGCTCGCCCAACCAGGCCAATGCCGGCACGCCGGGCCTGCGTGAGCTGTTCCCGCTGGTCTTCGCCGAAGCCGGGCGGGTGTTCACGCTCGACGCGGCCGCGGGCCAGGCGCCGGCGCAGTCGCTCGCGTCCTTCGGCCTGGGCCTGCGTTTCGTGGCCCTCGGAGACGGTGCCACCACCGCCGAGGGCGGCCTCGACCTCGGCTTTCCCCTGCGCGCCACCGGCCACAGCCGCGTGGGCGACCCCTACGTGCACGCCCGCCTGGCCACGCGCTTCTGACGCGCCCGGCCCCCGCCACCCCCTTCTTGCCGCGACCATGACCCGCCGCCCCACCGCCTCCGCCCGCCCCACCCGCTGCGCTGGCCGCCGCCACCTGCATGCGCGCCTGAGCCCCCTGGTGGCCGCCCTGGCGGCCTGCTGGCCGCTGTGGGTGGCGGGGCAGTCGCGCCCGCCCATCGCGCCGCCGCCGCCCAACACCGTGCCGGTGCCGGCCGTGAGCTGGCGGGTCTATGGCAGCGGCAGCGCCGCGCCCATCAACACGCCCAACCCGAACGGCGGCATCGACCAGACCATCCGCCAGGACAGCCAGCGCGCCATCTACCAGTGGCAGAGCTTCGACATCGGCGCCAACTCCAGCGTCACCTTCGACATGGTGCAGGCCAACTCGGCGGCGCTCAACCGCGTGTTCAGCGGCTCACCCTCGCGCATCTTCGGCAAGCTCAACGCCACCAACGGCGGCGAGATCTACCTCATCAACGCCAACGGCATCCTGTTCGGCCGCGGCGCGCAGGTCAACACCGGCGCGCTCGTCGCCTCAGGCCTGAACATCTCGGACAACGAGTTCCTGTCGGGCCTCACGAACCACCTGCTGTACGACCGCACGAACCCCGCCTTCCGCTACGACGGCGCGGCGGCCGACTTCGTGGACGCGAAGAACTTCGTGCGCGTGGACGAGGGGGCGACGATCACCACGACGAACGGCGGCCGGGTCTTCCTGTTCGCCAAGCGGGTGGAGAACGCCGGCACGATCACCACGCCGGGTGGCCAGACCATGCTGGCCGCGGGCGGCGAGATCTACCTGCAGCAGCCCTCGGACAACCCGCTGTACGCGTCCGAGGCCAACCCCGACGTGCCGGCGCTGCGCGGCCTGCTGGTGGAGGTGGGCGCCGGCCCGGCCGGGGCGCCCGAGGGTGGGCACGGCAGCGCGGTGAACGAGGCCACCGGCGTGATCAGCACGCCGCGCGGCAACGCCACCATCGTGGCGATGGCGGTCAACCAGATGGGCCGCATCACGGCCACCACCAGCGTCACCGAGAACGGCTCCATCATCCTGCGCGCCCAGGGCGCGGCGCAGGCGCTGAACGAGGGCGTGCGTGCCACCGAAGCGGGCGCGCTGGTGCTGGGCGAGGGCAGCCTCACCGAGATCACCCCGGACGACGGGGCCGCCGGCAACGGCGGCGAGCCGCTGACCAGCGACGGCAATGCCGTGTTCGTGGCCCCGCGCATCGACCTGGCCGGCCGCAGCGTTCTGCTGGACCGCAATGCGAAGGTGGTGGCGCCGGGCGCCACCGTCGACATCCGCGCCGAGGCCGTGCCCAACACCCAGCCGGGCGACGGCCGCGGCTACACCGGCGACGGCACCGGCGACGGTTCCGGCGACCAGCGCATCGTGCTGGCCGACGGCGCGCTGATCGATGTCTCGGGCACCACCGACACCACCGAGAGCGTGGAGCGCTGGTTCGTCACCACCGGCCTGCTGGGCAGCAACGACCTGCGCGACGCGCCGCTGCAGCAGGACGGCCTGCTCTGGCGCAGCCGCGTGACCCTGGACGTGCGCGACGACTCCGCCATGCTGGGCAGCCTGGAGAGCTACCGCGACGGCCTGCAGCAGACCATCGGCGAGCGGCTGTCGGCAGGCGGCACCGTGCGCATGACGGCCGGCAGCGGCGTGCTCACCCACGCCAACTCGCGCATCGACGTGTCGGGCGGGCAGGTCACCTACACCGGCGCCTACGTGCGCGAGACGCAGCTCATCGGCGCGGACGGCCAGCTCTACAGCCTCACCGACGCGCCCGCCGACCTGGTCTACACCGGCGCGGTGAACCTGCAGAAGGGCGGCGCCGCCGGCTTCGACCGCTGGGGCGTGAAGGTCAACTACGGCAACCTCTCGCCGGCCCGCTACGAAGCCGGCTACACCGAGGGGCGCGCGGCCGGCAGCGTGCAGATCGTGGCGCCCACCGTGGTGCTCGATGGCCAGATGGACGCGCACGTCATCCAGGGCGAGCGCCAGCAGCGCGGTGACGATGCGCTGGCCGTGGGCGGCAGCCTGGCCATCGGCGCCGTCACGCAGAACGGCCAGGACTTCACCTCCCCCAACTACCAGGGCGGGCCGGTGCTGCGCGACTTCACCCTGAGCCGCGACGGCTCCGCGGTGGACCGCGACCAGCTCTGGGCCGACGCCATGCAGGCCATGCTGCCCGCCAGCTCGGGCATGCGCACCGGGCAGCTCGAGGCCGCGGGCTTCCAGCAGGTGGCCGTGGCCGCCGAGGGCGACGTGGCCCTGAACGCCGGGGACCCCGGCGCCCGGCTGGACCTGGGCGACCAGGCCTCGGTGCGGCTGCTGTCGCAGTCGGGCGACGTGACGGTGGGCGGCACCGTGCGCAGCGCGGGCGGCTCGGTGGAGCTGAACGCGCGGCAGGGCCAGGCGCGGCTGGAGTCGGGCGCGCAGGTGCAGCTGCAGGGCCGGTTTGTCAACACGCTGCAGGACGGGCCGCGCCCCACCCAGGCCACCGTGGGCGGCAGCTTCAGCGCCAGCGGCGGCCAGGGCGTCACGCTGGCGGCGGGCAGCGTGGTGGACGTGTCCGGTGGTGCCGTGGTGGACGAGGACGGCCGCGTGCGCGGCGGTGACGCCGGCCGCATCGCGCTGGCCCACACCGCCGCGGCGGCCGGTGACGCACCCGGGCTGGTCATGGACGGCACGCTGCGCGGCGAGGCCTTGGGATCGGCGGCCGGTGGCAGCCTGGGCCTCACCGCGCCGCAGATCCAGGTGGGCGGCACCCCGGCCGAGCCGGGCACGCTCACGCTGGACGCCGCCTCGCTGCTGCAGGGCGGCTTCGCCAGCCTGACGCTCGACGGCCGCCACCAGCTGGACGTGGCGGCCGGCAGCCGCACCGAGCTGCGGCGCGACGAGCTCCGCGTGGACCCGCGCGACGCCGCCCTGCTGGCCAGCGGCGGCGACTGGCGCGACCTGGCCACGGCCGGGCCGGCGCCCGGTGTGGCGCCCGCGCCGGTGAGCCTGACACTGCGTTCGTCCGGCACCGACGCCAGCGACGGCCGGCTGGTGGTGCACGAAGGCGCGGTGATCGAGGGGCCGGCCCGCTCGTCGATCAGCCTGCAGGCGCAGAACCAGCTGCTGATGGACGGCGAGCTGCGCACCGCGGGCGGCAACGTGTCGCTGGGCATCAACGCCCGCCCGGTCACCGACACCGGCCAGCCGGTGTCCACCGTGCTGTGGGTGGGCGAGCACGCACGCATCGATGTGTCCGGCACGACGCTGCTGACGCCCACCACCGACGGCACGCGCCAGGGCGAGGTGCTGGCGGGCGGCACCATCACGCTGTCGGCCAAGGGGGCCTCGGGCACCCAGCCGGTGCTGGTGCTGCAGCAGGGCGCCGAGCTGGCCGCGCGCGGCGCCAGTGACGTGCTGGACCGCGCCGAGCTGGGCGAGACCGGCGTGCGCTGGACGCGCGCCGAGGTGGCCAGCCAGGGCGGCACCATCGCCATCGAGGCGGCCGGCCCGCTGGTGAGCGAGGCGCGGCTGGACCTGCACGGCGGCCGTGGGGCCGCGGGCGGCACGCTGGCGGTGAACGTGACCGCCGAGCCGACCAACCTCACCGGCTCGCCCGAGAACGACCGCCACGAGCTGCGCGTGACCGAGGGCCCCACCGACCGCACCGGCGGCGTGGCCCTGGGCGACACCGCCGGCATCGTGCAGCTGGGCACCACGGCGTCCGTCTCGGCGCAGGGCATCCGCGCGTCGGGCGCCGCCAACCTGACGCTGGCCGCGCGCGACGCGGTGCGGCTGATGGACGGCGTGGACCTGGACCTGCAGGGCACGCTCACCGTGTCCAGCCGCGCGCTGGCCATGGAGCCCGGCACGCAGAGCACGCTGCAGGCCGGCCAGGTGCGCCTGCAGGGCTACGCGCCGCTGCCCGACGGGCTGTCTGCCCCCGTGCCCGCGGCCACGGGCGGCGACGCCGTGCTGGACATCCGTTCCCGCGACGGCCTGCTGGTGGCCGGCGACTGGGTCACGCAGGGCATCGACCGCCTGGCGCTCACGGCCGCTGGCGACATGATGCTGCTGGGCCCCGACGGCAACCGGCTGCAGGGCAGCCTCACCGTGGCCGGCGACGTGGCCCTCACGGCGCGCCAGGTCTACCCGGGCACGGGCACCGACTTCCGCGTGACCGCCGGCACGGCGGACGCCGGGCGCGACATCACCATCGCCGGCCACGGTGATGGGGCGCAGGCACGCACGCCGCTCTCGGCCGGCGGCCGGCTCACCCTGCAGGCCGCCACCATCACCCAGGGCGGTGTGGTGCGTGCGCCGCAGGGCCAGATCGTGCTGGAGGCGAGCGAGTCGGTCACGCTCACCGAAGGCAGTGTCACCTCGGTGTCGGCCGATGGCCTGCTGCTGCCCTACGGCAGCACCGTGGGCGGCCAGTGGCGCGGGCCGGGCGACGAGGCGCTGGACGGTGCCCCGACGAAGCGCATCGACATCCAGGCGCCCACGGTGGCGCAGCAGGAAGGCGCCACGCTGGACCTGTCCGGCGGTGGCGACCTGGTGGGCTACGAGTTCGTGCCGGGCCGTGGCGGCTCGAACGACGTGTTCGCGGGTGGCAACGGTGCCTACGCGCTGGTGCCGGGCGTGCAGGGCGCAGCGCTCTACGACACCACTATGAACGGCGCGGCCGGCTTCGGCCGGCAGATCACCATCGGCCCTGGCGGCCCGCTGCCTGCGGGCACCTACACGCTGCTGCCGGCGCGCTATGCGCTGCAGCCCGGCGCCGTGCTCATCGAGCCCGTGGCCGGCGGCACGCCGCTGGGGCTGGGCACCTCCGTCCGCCAGGCCGACGGCACGGTGTTGGTGGGCGGGCGCCTGTCCACCGCGGGCACCGGCATCGCCGATGCGCGCGCCACCACCTGGCGCGTCAGCACCGGGGCGCAGGCGCGTGAACGCTCGGAGATCCGCGAGACGCGCGCCAACGTGCATTTCAGCGAGCAGGCGGCCCACGACGGCGTGGCGGTGGGCGAGCGGCCCATGGACGCCGGCACGCTGTCGCTCACGACCACCAGCGCGCGGCTCGATGGCCGCATCGACATGGCCGGTGGTTCGAACGGGCAGCAGGGCGGCCGCGGCGGCCGCGCCGAGTTCGTGGCCGACGAGGTGGTGGTGAGCGCCGATGGCGCGGCGGCCGGCGACGGCGCGCTGCACCTGTCGGTCGACACGCTCAACGGCCTGGGGGCGCAGACCCTGGTGCTGGGCGCACGCAGCGGCGTGGCGCCGGCGCAGGCCGGCGACGACGCCCCCGCCGACGGCCTGACCACGCTGGACGTGCAGGCCAGCCGTGTCACGCTCGACACCGGCGGCCAGGCGCTGCAGGTCAACGACCTGGTGCTGGCCGCGCAGGACAGCGTGCAGGTGGCCGACGGCAGCGTGGTCGTGGCCCGCGCCCCTGCGGGTGCCACGGCACCGGCCGGCCTGCGCATCGAGGGCGACGGTGCCGCGCTGCGCGTGGCCGCGGCCCCGGGCGCCGCCCTGGTGCGCCAGGGCGTGGAGATGGCGCAGGGCAGCCTGCAGGTGGGCGCCGGCGTGCGCCTGGATGCCGGCGAGGGCACCCTGGTGCTGGACGCGACGCACGACACGAAGATGGCCGGCTCGGCCCGCCTGGCGGCGGGCGAGATCACGCTCGGCTCGCCGGTCATCACCGTGGGCGGGCCGGCGGGCGGCCCGGGCGTGCTGGCGCTCACGCCTGGGCTGCTGACCCAGGTGAGCGACGCGGACGAGCTGACGCTGCGCGCCTACCGCTTCATCAACCTCAAGGACGGCGCCGTGCTCGGCGAGGACGCCAGCGGCACCCCCACGCTCGACCGCCTGGTGCTGGACACCGCCACCTTGGGCACGGCCGAGGCCACGCAGCAAGGCGCGCGCATCACGGCCGGCGACATCACGCTGACCAACACCACCGGCCGCGTGGGGGCGCCCACCTTCGACGGCGACGGCCGGCTCACCCTGCACGCCAGCCAGGCGGCCGGCGGCAGCGGCGACATCCACCTGGGCGAGGGCCGGGTGGTCATCCAGAACGCGGCCAGCGCGCTGCTGGCGGCGGACGGCGCCATCCGCCTGGACGCCGAGGCCGGCACGCTGGCCACGCATGGCGACCTGACGCTGCGCGCGGACGCCCTCGTGGCGGGCCGTGCGGGGGCGGAGGCCACGGTGCAGGCGGGCGGCCTGCTGCGCACCGAGGCCAACGCCGACAGCACCGCGCCGGCCTCGGCGCTGGGCGCCGCGCTCACGCTGGAAGGCGACCGCATCGAGCACGCCGGCCGCATCGTGCTGCCCTCGGGTGCCGTGACGATGCAGGCGGAGCACGGCATCACGGTGGCGGCCGACAGCCGGCTGGACGTGTCCGGCCGCACGGTGGCCGTCGGCGAGGCGGAGGTCACCACGGACGGCGGTGACGTGCGCCTGCACACCGTGCACGGCGACCTCGCGCTGCGCGGCGGCAGCATCAACGTGTCGGGCGGCGGTGCGGGCACCACTGGCGGCGCCGGTGGCCGCCTGGCCCTGGAAGCGCCCGACGGTGCGGTGCAGCTGGGCACCGACCTGCGCGGCACGGCCGGCACCGGCGCGGGCACCCCTGGCGCCGAGGTGAACGTGGACAGCGCGCAGGCCGTGGACCTCGCCGCGCTGGCCCGCGCCCTGGACGAATCCGACCCCGCCAGCTTCGGCGGCGCCATTCGCCTGCGCCAGCGCGAGGGTGACCTGGTCGTCGGCCCGCAGGCCACGCTGGCCGCGCGCGAGATCGTGCTGGCGGCCGACGACGGCGCGCTCACGGTGCAGGGCACGCTGGACGCGCGCGGCGTGGAAGGCGGCCGCATCGCGCTCGCGTCCGAGGGCGCGTTGACCGTGGGGGCCGGCGCGCAGCTGCTGGCATCGGCCACCTCGGCCGGCGGCGACGGCGGCCGCGTGTGGCTGGGCGCCGAGGCCGGCACGCTGGCCTTGCGCGAGGGGGCGGTGATCGACGTGTCCGCCGGCAGCGACACCGCCGACGCGGGCCGCCTCACCCTGCGCGCCGAGCGCCTGGGCGTGACGGACGCGAACCCGGGCGGCACCGGCGTGGACATCGCGCCCATCGGCGCGGCGATCCGCGGCGCCGGCCGCATCGACGTGGAGGCGGTGAAGGTCTACGACGGCGTGGAGCGCATCACCGACTACGCGCCGCCGGCCGACGGCACGCTGCTCGTCGGCACGCTGGCCAGCGACGGCCTGGCTTTCGTGGGCGCGGATGGCAGCCGCGCGGCCGCCATCGCCGACCGCCTGGCCGTCGGCGACGCCACCGTGCGGGAGGTGCTGCGCATCCACGCCGCGGCCGAGATCCGCGGCGAGGGCGACATCGAGCTGAGCATGGCCGGCGGCAGCTGGACCACGCCGACCGAGCGCGCCGAGGTGGCGCTGCGCGGCGGCGACGTCTCCGCCGTGGGCGACACCAGCATCACCGTGCGCGCCGGGGGCGACCTCACCGTGCGCTCGTCCATCGACATGGGGGCACACTGGAGCGGCCACAGCCGCGCGGGCGGCTCGCTCATGCTGGTGGCCGGCGCCGACCTCGCCGGCGCCGCACCCACCGCCCTGCGCGCCGGCAGCGACGCGGCGCTCACCATCGGCCGGCCGGGGGCGACCAGCGACGTGCGTGTGCGCACCACCACGGGCGACATCACGCTCGCCGCCGCCGGCGACGTGGACCTCACCCAGGGCAACGCGCGGGTGTTCAGCACCGGCGTGGTCGCGCAGGACGAGGCGGCCCAGGCGGTGCGCGATGCGCTGTTCCGCCCCGACGCCTTCCGCGTGGAGGGCGGCGACGTGCGGGTGGAGGCGGGCGGCTCGGTGCGCTCGCGCTCGGTCTTCCGCGACGACGCCTACTACTACAACGCCGGCACCCTGCTCGGCGTGCAGCCGGGTGCCTGGCAGCGCATCGACGAGCTCGGCGACCAGGTGATCTGGGACGCCCGGCCGGACGAATACGGCGCCGGCCTGCAGCACGGCCTGGGCGCCTTCGGTGGCGGACGCATCGACGTGCGCGCCGGCCGCGACGTGGTGGACCTGACGGCCGCCGCGCCCAGCAGCGGCTTCCTCGACGCCGACGGTGGCGCGCACACCTACGGCGGTGGCAGCGTGCGCGTCAGCGCCGGCCGGGACGTGGTCAACGGCGTGCTGCAGTCCGGCGGTGCCGAGCTGCAGGTCGACGCCGGCCGCGACGTGGCCTGGCGCGAGCGCCCGGTGCTCACCGCGGAGTTCAGCGCCAGCCCGGGCCTGCTGCTGGCGCACGAGGACACGGCCGTGCGGGTGAGCGGCCGGCGCGACGTGAGCGTGGGCGCGTCCACCAGCAGCCATGCGCTGGACGGCGAGTGGATCAGCGGCCTGGCGCCCGAGGCGTCGCTCCACGTGCTGGCGGCCGGCGGCGCGCTGCAGTACCGCGCCGACGCCGAGCTGCCGTCGGCCGAGAACATGGGCCAGCCGACCTTCCAGCTCTGGCCGGGTCAGGTGACGATGGCGGCGCCCTCGGGCAGCGTCACCTTGTCCGGCGGCGGCAGCAGCGCCCCGGTGATCCAGCAGGCCGAGTCCGCGGCCGCGCGGCTGGACCTGCTGGCCGGCGCCTCGGTGCAGGTGGACACCGACCTGCAGGTGAACGCCAGCTGGAGCCAGGGCGTGGCGCACCACGACAGCAGCGGCTCCGACCCGCTGAGCGTGGACGGCAGCGGCGTGCCCGGCAGCGCCTGGCTGGCGCTGGAATTCAACGACCTGCAGCGCGGCGACGGCGCCGGCCTGGACCGCAGCGACCGTACGCCGGTGCGCCTGGTGGCCGGCGGCGGCGACGTGACGCTGGGCGGCTCGCTGCGCAGCGCGCGGCCGGTGCGCCTGCTGGCGGCCGGCGACATCGCCTTCACCGGCACCAACACCAACTCCGGCCTGGAGGTGCAGCACCAGCCGCAGCGCCTGGACGGTGGCGCCAGCGTCTCCGAGCTGAGCCTGCTGCGCGCCGGCGGCGACATCACGCTCGGCGCGGCCGGCGTGCGCGTGGCCGGTGGCGGCGACCTGGTGCTGCTGGCGGGGCGCGACATCGACCTCGGCCGCGGCGCCGGCATCCAGGCCGTGGGCAACGTGGACAACGCCACCCGGCTGCCCACCGGCAGCGCCGGCGTCACGCTGGTGGCCGGTGTGCGCGCGGACGGCGCCGACTACCAGGCCGCCGCGCTGCGCGGCTTCGGGCTGCTGGGCGCCGCGGGGCTCACGCAGCGCAGCGCCGACCTGTACGCGCTGCTGGCCGCAGAGGGCGGCGCCGCGCCCGGCCTGGGCAGCCCCGAGGCGGCAGCCTTCGCCGCGCTGGACACGGCGGGCCAGCTCGACCGCGTGCGCAGCCTGCTCGGCCCCGCCGCCTACGACGCCGCCATCGCCCGCTATGTGCGCGGCCTGCCGGGCCATGCGGGCGACAGCGACGCCCAGGCCATCGCGGCCTTCGCCACGCTGTCGGACGTGAAGCGCGGTGCGGCGCCGGGCAGCCTGCTGGCCGAGGCCTTCGGCCAGCGCGACGCCGCCACGCGGATGCCGTTCCTGGCGGCGGTGGCGCGGGCCGACGCGGCGGCGTCCTCCCCCGCGTTCATCGACTTCGTCCAGGCGCACACCGGCCGCACCGGGCTCAGCCTGGAACAGGCGCTGGCGGCCTTCGAGGCGCTGCCGCTGGAGCGCCAGCTGCTGCGCCTGAACGCCGTGCTGGTGGACGAGGTGCGCATGCACGGCCGCGCCGCCGTGGCAGCCCGCCTGGCCACCGAGAAGGAAGCGGCCTACGACCGGGGCTACGCGGCCATCAACAGCCTGTTCGCGGTGGACGCGCCGGGCCGGCCCGACGGGGACATCCGCCTGCCGACCACGCAGGTGCGCACGCTGCAGGGCTCCGGCATCACGATGCTGGTGCCGGGCGGCTCGGTGAACGCAGGCGAGACGGGCAGCAGCACCAAGCCGGCCAGCGCGCTCGGCGTGGTCACGGTGGGCGGCGGCGACATCGCCGGCATCGCCCAGGGCGACATCCTGGTCAACCAGTCGCGCATCTTCACGCTGGCCGAGGGCGACATCCTGCTGTGGTCGTCCACCGGTGACGTGGACGCGGGCCGCGGCGCCAAGACCGTGGTCGGCGCGCCGCCGCCCGTCTACCGGCTGGACGCCAACGGCCGCATCGTGGTGGACACCAGCGGCTCGTTCAGCGTCAGCGGCATCGCCGTGCTCGACCCCGCCAGCGCGCTCGACCTGTACGCCCGGGCGGGCGCCATCGACGCCGGCGAGGCCGGCATCCGCTCCGTGGGAAGCGTGACGCTGGGCGCCGACTTCATCCGC
>JACRBA010000087.1 GCA_016213265.1 Burkholderiales bacterium
AGGGCGACATCATCCAGACGCCCACCACGATCAGCCAGACCAGGGTGACGGGGATGAAGATCTTCCAGCCCAGGCGCATGATCTGGTCGTAGCGAAAGCGCGGGAACGAGGCGCGCACCCACAGGAACATGGTGACGATGATGAAGGTCTTGATGCCCAGCCAGATCCAGCCCGGGATGAAGCTGAGGAAGGCGAACGGTGCGTCCCAGCCGCCCAGGAAGAACAGGACGGTGAGGATGGACACCAGCCACATGTTCGCGTACTCGGCCAGGAAGAACATCGCGAACGACATCCCCGAGTACTCGATCATGTGGCCGGCGACGATCTCGGACTCGCCTTCCACGACGTCGAACGGATGGCGGTTCGTCTCAGCCAGGCCCGAGATGAAGTACACGAAGAACACGGGCAACAGGGGCAGCCAGTTCCACGACAGGAAGTTCAGCCCCATGTCGGCAAAACGGCCCGTCGTCTGCTTGATGACGATGTCCGAGAGGTTGAGGCTGCCCGACACCATCAGCACGATCACCAGCGCGAAGCCCATGGCGATCTCGTAGCTGACCATCTGGGCCGACGCCCGCAGCGCACCCAGGAAGGCGTACTTCGAGTTGGACGCCCAGCCGGCGATGATCACGCCATAGACCTCGAGCGAGGTGATGGCCATCACGAAGAGCAGGCCGGCATTGACGTTGGCCACGGCGACTTCGGGACCGAACGGGATCACCGCCCACGCCGCCAGCGCCGGCATGATGGTCATGATGGGGCCGAGGAAGAACAGGCCCTTGTTGGCTGCCGTCGGGCGGATGATCTCCTTGAAGATCAGCTTGACGGCATCGGCGATCGGCGTGAGCAGGCCGAACGGCCCCACGCGATTGGGGCCTGGCCGGATCTGCGACCAGCCGATCGCCTTGCGCTCCCACAGCGTGAGGTAGGCCACGCAACCCATCAGGGGCGCGACCACGGCGACGATCTTGATCAGCGACCAGACGATGGGCCACCAGATGCCGCCCATCAGGGCGAGGCCGGCTTGATTGAAGCTATCGATCATGTGCTATTCCTGCGTCCCGGTTTCCGGCATCAGGCCGCTTCGACGGCGATGGGACCGAACATGGCGCCCAGGCCTGCCGTGACCAGGTGACCCGCGGGCACACGCACCGTGCCACTGGCCAGCGTGGTGTCCAGTCGAGCGGGCAGCACGACGGCCGCGCCGCCTTGCGACACGCGCACCTTGGCGTCCTCGCCCAGGCCCAGCTGCGCCCACAACGCGGCAGGCAGGCCGGCAACGGGCGGTCGCGCGTCGTTGGTGGCCTGCAGCGACTCGGCGCGGCGCACCAGCGCGTCCGCGGCATATACCGGAACGTCGGCCACTCGCTGCAGGCCCTGCACCACGAACGGCCGGCTGGCATTGCCGTCCACGCGGTTCGAGAGCTTCTGCGGCAGGGTGGCCACGTCGCCCAGGGCCTCGGCCCGCACTTCTTCCACCGACTCGTGGCCGAAGCCGGCAAGACCCAGCAGGTTGCCGAGCACGCGAAGCACCTTCCAGGCCGGGCGGCTGTCACCCAGGCCCCGCACCACGCCATGGAAGGACTGCAGGCGGCCTTCGGCATTGACGAAGCTGCCGCCCGTTTCCGAGAAAGGCGCGATCGGCAGCAGCACGTCGGCGTTCTCCACAGCCGCATCCTTGAACGCCGTCAGCGCGACGACCAGGCCGGAGCCTTCGAGCGCAGCGCGGGCGGCGGCGGCGTCGGCGGCATCCAGCGACGGCTCCACGTTGAGCAGCAGCAGCGCCTTCATCGGGCGGCTCAGCATCTGGCCGGCGTTCAAGCCGCCCTGCGCCGGCTGCGCGCCGACGAGCTGGGCACCCACGCGATTGGCGCCATCGGTCAGCACGCCGACGGCGGCGCCCGTCTGCTCGCCGATCCAGTGGGCCAGCGACAGCAGCGCCGAGGCCTGCGGATGCTGCACGGCGGCATTGCCGAGCAGGATGGCCTTGCGTTCACCCGAGAGCAGCGACTGCGCCACGGCTTGCGCGTCGGCGGTGCCTTCCGTGCGGCCCGCGCCCGGGGCTGCCGCCCCGGTGGCAGCCCCCACATGGGCAGCCACGTCGGCCATGGCCTGCAGCCAGTCGGACGGCGCGGCGGTGAGGCGCGACGACACGGGCATCGCCCAGTCGTCGTGCACCGCGTGCAGGCTCATCACGCGGGCGCCGTGGCGCGCCGCCTGGCGGAGGCGCTGCGCGAACAGCGGGTGGTCCTTGCGCAGGAACGAGCCGACCACGAACGCGCGATCCAGGGTGCTCAGCGCGGCGATGGGCATGCCCAGCCACTGGGCGCCCTCGCCCACCGTGAAGTCGGCGTGGCGCAGGCGATGGTCGACGTTGTCGCTGCCGAGCCCGCGCACCAGCTTGGCCAGCAGGTGCAGTTCTTCCACGGTGCTGTGCACGCTGCCGAGCGCACCGATGCCCTCGGCGCCGAACTCGGCCTTGACGCGCTTGAGTCCGTCGGCCACGTAGCCGAGGGCCGTGTTCCAGTCCACGGGCTGCCACTGGCCGCCCTGCTTGATCATGGGCTGGGTCAGCCGGGACTCGCTGTTCAGCGCCTCGTAGCTGAAGCGGTCGCGGTCGGCGATCCAGCACTCGTTGACGGCCTCGTTCTCCAGCGGCAGCACGCGCATCACGCGGTGGTTCTTCACCTGCACGATGAGGTTCGCACCGGTGGAGTCATGCGGGCTGACGCTCTTGCGGCGAGACAGCTCCCAGTTGCGGGCCGAGTAGCGGTAAGGCTTGCTCGTGATGGCGCCGACCGGGCACAGGTCGATCATGTTGCCCGAGAGCTCTGAATCGACCGTCTTGCCGACGAAGGTGGTGATCTCGGAGTGCTCCCCTCGGTGCTGCATGCCGAGCTCCATGATCCCGGCAATCTCCTGCCCGAAGCGGACGCAGCGCGTGCAGTGGATGCAGCGGCTCATCTCCTCCATGGACAGCAGCGGGCCCACGCTCTTGTGGAACACCACGCGCTTTTCTTCCTGGTAGCGCGAGGCGGAGCCGCCGTAGCCCACGGCGAGGTCCTGCAGCTGGCATTCGCCGCCCTGGTCGCAGATGGGGCAATCGAGCGGGTGGTTGATGAGGAGGAACTCCATCACCGACTTCTGCGCCTTGACCGCCTTGTCGCTCTTGGTGCGGACGACCATGCCCTGGGTGACCGGCGTGGCGCACGCGGGCATGGGCTTGGGGGCCGTCGCCACATCCACCAGGCACATGCGGCAGTTGGCCGCGATGGACAGCTTCTTGTGGTAGCAGAAGTGCGGGATGTAGGTGCCGGCCGCGTCGGCGGCATGCATCACCATGCTGCCTTCGGCGACGCTGACCTTCTTGCCGTCGAGTTCGATTTCAACCATGGTGGGAATGCGTCAGGCGTGGGCAGCGTGGGCACCGACCATGCAGGTCTTGTGCTCCACGTGGTAGGCGAACTCGTCGCGGAAGTGCTTGAGCATGCCGCGCACGGGCATGGCCGCCGCGTCGCCGAGCGCGCAGATCGTGCGGCCCATGATGTTCTCGGCCACGTTGTCCAGCAGCGCCAGATCGTCTGCGCGGCCTTCGCCGTGCTCGATGCGATTGACCAGGCGCCACAGCCAGCCCGTGCCCTCGCGGCAGGGCGTGCACTGGCCGCAGGACTCGTGCGTGTAGAAGTACGACAGGCGCAGCAGGCTGCGCACCATGCAGCGGGCGTCGTTCATGACGATGACCGCGCCGGAGCCGAGCATGGAGCCCGCCTTGGCGATGGAGTCATAGTCCATCGTGCAGTCCATCATCACGCCAGCGGGCAGCACCGGGGCGGACGAGCCGCCAGGGATCACGGCCTTGAGCTTGCCGCCCTTGACCCCGCCCGCCATCTCGAGCAGCTGCGCGAAGGGCGTGCCCATGGGGATCTCGTAGTTGCCGGGGCGCTCCACGTCGCCCACCATCGAGAAGATCTTCGTGCCGCCGTTGTTCGGCTTGCCGCACTCGAGGTAGGCCTGGCCGCCCTCGCGGATGATCCAGGGCACCGCCGCGAAGGTCTCGGTGTTGTTGATGGTGGTGGGCTTGCCATACAGGCCGAAGCTGGCGGGGAACGGCGGCTTGAAGCGCGGCTGGCCCTTCTTGCCTTCCAGGGACTCCAGCAGCGCGGTTTCCTCGCCGCAGATGTAGGCACCGAAACCATGGTGCGCATGCAGCTGGAAGCTGAAGCCGCTGCCCAGGATGTTGGCGCCCAGCAGCCCAGCGGCGCGCGCCTCTTCCAGCGCGGCCTCGAAGCGCTCGTACACCTCGAAGATCTCGCCGTGGATGTAGTTGTAGCCCACCGTGATGCCCATGGCGTAGGCCGCGATGGCCATGCCCTCGATCACGATATGCGGGTTGTAGCGAAGGATGTCGCGGTCCTTGCACGTGCCCGGCTCACCTTCGTCCGAGTTGCAGACGAGGTACTTCTGGCCCGGGAACGCGCGCGGCATGAAGCTCCACTTCAGACCCGTGGGAAAGCCGGCGCCACCGCGGCCTCGCAGGCCGCTGGCCTTGACTTCCGCGATCACCTGGTCAGGTGTCATGGGCGTGCCGCCATCGGCACCCAGCACCTTGCGCAGCGCCTGGTAGCCACCTCGGGCCTGGTAGTCGGCCAGGCGCCAGTTGCTGCCGTCCAGGCCGGCGTAGATCTGCGGCTTCACATGGCGGCCATGGAAGCAGGTTTCGAGGCCGGTGGCCTGGAAGCGGGAGAGATCGAGTGCCATGGTGTCAGGCGGCCTTTCCTGCCTCGTCGGCGCGGATCATTGCCAGCATCTCGTCGAGCTTGGCGGGGCTCATGTAACTCAGCATCTGGCGGTCGTTGACCAGCATCACCGGCGCATCGGCGCACGCACCGAGGCACTCGCACTTGGCCACCGTGAACAAGCCATCGGCCGTGGTGCCGCCATCTTCCACGCCCAGCGCCCGGCACAGGTGTTCCAGCGCGTCCTGCCCCGCGCGCAGCTGGCAGGGCAGATTGGTGCAGACGTTCAGCTTGTACTTGCCGACCGGCTGCTGGTTGTACATGTTGTAGAAGGTGGTGACCTCACGCACCGCGATGGCCGGCATGCCGAGGTACTCAGCGATGCCGGCCTCGGCATCGGCCGACACCCAGCCCTGCTCCTGCTGCACGATGGCGAGGCAGGCCATCACGGCCGACTGCTTCTGCTCGGGCGGGTACTTGGCCACTTCCTTGGCGAAGCGCGCCTTGGTGGATTCGCTGAAGCTCATCGATCGATCTCGCCAAACACGATGTCCATGGTCCCGATGATCGCGACGGCGTCGGCGATCATGTGGCCGCGCGCCATCTCGTCGAGCGCCGCCAGATGGGCGAAGCCGGGTGCGCGGATCTTGAGCCGGTAGGGCTTGTTGGCGCCGTCGCTCACCAGGTAGATGCCGAACTCGCCCTTGGGGTGCTCGACGGCGGCGTAGGCCTCGCCCTCGGGCACGTGGAAGCCTTCGGTGAAGAGCTTGAAGTGGTGGATCAGCTCTTCCATGCTCGACTTCATCTCGACGCGCGAAGGCGGTGCCACCTTGTGGTTGTCGGTGATGACGGGGCCGGGGTTCTTGCGCAGCCAGTCGACGCACTGCTTCACGATGCGGTTCGCCTGACGCATCTCTTCCACACGGACGAGGTAGCGGTCGTAGGTGTCGCCGTTGGTGCCCAACGGCACGTCGAAGTCCATGCGGTCGTACACGTCGTACGGCTGCGTCTTTCGCAAGTCCCAGGCGATGCCCGAGCCGCGCAGCATCGGGCCGGAGAAGCCGAGGTTCAACGCGCGCTCGGGCGACACCACACCGATTCCCACGGTGCGCTGTTTCCAGATGCGGTTGTCCGTGAGCAGCGTCTCGTAGTCGTCGACGTTCTTCGGGAACCGGTCGCAGAAGTCCTCGATGAAGTCGAGCAGCGAACCCTGGCGGTTCTCGTTCAGCTTGGCGATCGCGCGGGCGTTGCGGATCTTGCTCGGCTGGTACTGCGGCATGCTGTCCGGCAGGTCACGGTACACGCCACCGGGGCGGAAGTACGCCGCGTGCATGCGCGCGCCCGACACCGCCTCGTACATGTCGAAGATGTCCTCACGCTCGCGGAAGCAGTAGATGAGGATGTTCATCGCACCGCAGTCCAGGCCGTGCGCGCCGAGCCAGAGCAGGTGGTTCAGGATGCGCGTGAGCTCGGCGAACATCACCCGGATGTACTGCGCGCGCAGCGGCACCTCGATGCCCAGCAGCTTCTCGATGGCCAGGCAGTACGCATGCTCGTTGGACATCATCGACACGTAGTCGAGACGGTCCATGTAGGGCAGCGACTGGATGAAGGTCTTGCTCTCGGCCAGCTTCTCGGTGGCTCGGTGCAGCAGCCCGATGTGGGGGTCGGCACGCTGGATGACCTCGCCGTCGAGCTCGAGCACCAGGCGCAACACGCCGTGTGCAGCCGGGTGCTGGGGGCCGAAGTTCAGCGTGTAGTTCTTGATTTCTGCCATGTCCGGGGTTCCGCGCGGGTCAGTGCAGGCCGCCGTAGTTGTCTTCGCGCACCACGCGTGGCGTGAGCTCGCGCGGCTCGATGGTCACGGGCTGGTAGATCACCCGCCGCGTCTGCTCGTCGTAACGCATCTCGACGTGACCAGTGGTCGGGAAGTCCTTGCGCATCGGGTGGCCGATGAAGCCGTAGTCCGTCAGCAGGCGGCGCAGGTCCGCGTGGCCCTCGAAGATGATCCCGTAGAGGTCGAAGGCCTCACGCTCGAACCAGTTGGCCGAGTTCCACACGTCGGTCACCGAGGGCACCATGGGGAGCTCGTCGTCGGGCGCCGCCACGCGCACGCGCAGACGCCAGTTCAGGCTCACGGACAGCAGGTGCGTCACGACGACGTAGCGCGCGCCATCCCACGGCTGGTCGCGCCAGCTGGACATGTCGAGTCCGCACAGGTCGATGAGTTGCTCGAAGCGCAGTGAAGGGTCGTCGCGCAGGCGCGCGGCCACCTCGGCCCAGTCGGACGCGGCCACCGAGATGGTGATCTCGCCACGGTCGCGCTTGAATTGCCGGATGCGCGCGCCAAGGACGGCCTCCAGGGCCGCCTGCAGGTTGTCGAGTTTCTGGGTCATGCGAGCGGCGCCTCGGGTCAGCGGGCGATGGTGTTTTCGCGGCGGATCTTGGCCTGCAACTGCAGGATCCCGTACAGCAGCGCCTCGGCAGTCGGCGGACAGCCCGGCACGTACACATCCACCGGCACGATGCGGTCACAACCTCGCACCACCGAGTAGCTGTAGTGGTAGTAGCCACCGCCATTGGCGCAGGAGCCCATGCTCAGCACCCAGCGCGGCTCAGCCATCTGGTCGTACACCTTGCGCAGGGCAGGCGCCATCTTGTTGCACAGCGTGCCGGCGACGATCATGAGGTCGCTCTGGCGCGGGCTGGGGCGGAACAGCATGCCGAATCGGTCGATGTCGTAGCGGGCCGCACCCGCATGCATCATTTCGACCGCACAGCACGCCAGACCGAAGGTCATGGGCCACAACGAACCGGTCTTCGACCAGTTCACCAGCTTGTCGACCGAGGTGGTGACAAAGCCTTCCTTCAGAACGCCTTCGATACCCATCTTTATTCCAGTACGTCGAAGCGAAGCAGGGCGTGCGACGGGTCACCCCAGGCCGGCACGCACCCCTTCAGGGGATCGGCTGGCATACCCGCCAGACAAGGGGGTTCATCACTCCCAGTCGAGAGCGCCCTTCTTCCATTCGTAGACGAAACCGACCACCAGGATGGCGAGAAAGACCATCATGGCCCAGAACCCGGTCGCGCCGATGTCGCCCAGGGCCACGGCCCAGGGAAAGAGGAACGCGATCTCGAGGTCGAACAGAATGTAGAGGATGGCGACGAGGTAGTACCGGACGTCGAACTTCATCCGCGCGTCCTCGAAAGCCTCGAAGCCGCACTCGTACGGAGAGTTCTTGGCCTCGTCAGGCCGGTTGGGCCCGAAGACGAAGCCCAGGATCTGCGGCAGGACACCGACCGCGACGCCCACCAGAATGAAGAGGATGATGGGCAGATAGGGTTGCAGGTCCATGGTGGGGTGTCCAGCAGTCGTCGTTCAACTCATCCGGGCAAGAGAAAGGCGCGCCGCCCGGTCGACCGGGGCTTGCACTGCCCCGCCCGCCGAACCGTGCGCGCCCGGCTCATCCCCTGCGCGTCGCCAGGGGGCCCGACCGGGCGCCGGATGAGGGCCCGCTCAGGAAAATGTGGTGCCGACGGCGAGACTCGAACTCGCACAGCTTTCGCCACTACCCCCTCAAGATAGCGTGTCTACCAATTTCACCACGTCGGCGCTTTCAGCTTGCTTGCAAGGTGCCGCGCTTCGGTTGCGCGGCACCTGCAGGCGCCTTCAAAGCCGCTCAGCTTGCATGAGGAGTCGCTTGCTGAACAGCCTTGCATTCTAGCCTGAATATCGAGGCTCTCCCAGGGTTTTGCCCGATCGCAACAGCACTTTTTTGGCAAGTGCCGTCAGCCTTCGCCGCGCCACTTACTGCGTCGGGATGCCAGGCGCCACCGACGCCGCCGGAGCGGCCGCCGAGGCTGCGGGCGCCGAAGCCGCCGGGGCCGCCCGGTCCAGGACACTGGTACCGGCGGACTCGCGCGCGCCCCCCGCATCCGACAGCATGGCGATGCCCAGCGTGGCCACGAAGAAGACCGTGGCGCACACCGCCGTGGAGCGGGACAGGAAGTTCGCGCTGCCGGTGGCACCGAACAGGCTGCCCGAGGCACCACTGCCAAAGGAGGCGCCCATGTCGGCGCCCTTGCCGTGCTGCACGAGCACCAGCCCGATCATGGCAATGGCCGCGAGCATTTGCACAACGACCAGCAGGTTCAACCAGATTTGCATGTGGAGTCGATCTTGGATGGATTCAGGGATGAGTGCGGCGCCATTCAGCCGGCGGCGCGGCAGATGGCCACGAAGTCGGCCGCCTTGAGCGACGCGCCTCCGATGAGGCCACCGTCGATATCAGGCTGGCCGAACAGCACGGCGGCGTTGTCGGGCTTGACGCTCCCGCCATAGAGCAGCGGCATGGTGTCGGCCTGCGGCGTGGCCGCGCGCAGCTGCGCCCGCAGCACGGCGTGCACCGCCTGCGCCTGCTCGGGCGAGGCCGTGCGACCCGTGCCAATCGCCCACACGGGTTCATAGGCCACCACCATCTCACCGGCGCAGTGGCCGAGCGTGTGGATCACCGCGGACAGCTGGCGCTTCACGACCGCCTCGGTCTCGCCCGCTTCACGCTGGGCCAGGGTTTCGCCGACGCAGACGATGGGCGTGACGCCACGTGCCAGCGCGGCCTTGGCCTTGTCGGCCACCAGTTGGTCGGACTCGCCGTGGTAAGCGCGCCGCTCCGAGTGGCCCACGATCACATAGCGGCAGCCGAACTCGTGCAGCATGCCGGCCGACACCTCGCCGGTGTAGGCGCCCTGCTCGTGCACCGAGCAATCCTGCGCCCCCCAACGAACGTCGCTGCCGGCCAGCGCCACCGCCGTCTCGGACAGGTACGGAAACGGCACGCAGACGGCCACGTCACAGCCAAAGGGACGGGCGGCCACGATGCCGGCGAGCAGCTCGGCATTGGCGGAATGGCTGCCGTGCATCTTCCAGTTGCCGGCGACCAGTTTGCGTCTCATGGGAACTCCAGAAATCGAAAATCGTCTTGAAAGTCGATCAGGACCAGCGCAACACGATCTTGCCGACGTGCTGGCTGGATTCCATCAAGGCGTGGGCCGCGGCTGCCTCGGCAGCGTCGAACACACGCTCGATCACGGGTCGGATGCGCCCGGCCTCCAGCAGCGGCCAGACACGTTCGCGCAGGGACGCCGCAATGGCCGTCTTGAACGCCACCGGGCGGGCGCGCAGCGTGGACCCGGTGATGGTCAGCCGGCGCCGCAGCACCTCGCCCGCGTTGAACTCACTGCGCACCCCACCCTGCACGGCGATGATCACCAGCCGGCCGTCGTCGGCCAGGCAGCCCAGCTCGCGCGTCACGTAGTCACCCGCCACCATGTCGAGGATCACGTCCGCGCCACGGCCATCCGTCAGGCGCTTCACCTCGGCTGCGAAGTCGGCCTCTCGGTAGTTGATGGCGTGGTCGGCCCCGAGCTGAACGCAGGCCGCGCACTTGGCGTCGCTGCCTGCCGTGACGATCACCCGGGCGCCCAACGCCTTGCCCAACTGGATCGCCGTGACCCCGATGCCCGACGACCCACCTTGCACCAGCAGGGTGTCGCCGGCGGTCAGGCGGCCACGGTCCACCACGTTGGACCAGACGGTGAAGAAGGTCTCCGGCAGCGTCGCCGCCTCGACGTCGGACCAGCCTGCCGGTACCGGCAGGCACTGACCGATGGGCGCCACGCACAGCTCGGCATAGCCGCCGCCCGCCACCAGCGCGCACACGCGCTCGCCGATGGCCAGGCCGGCAGCGGCCAACTCGGCCGCATCGCCACCGATCACCGTGCCGGCCACCTCCAGGCCGGGCACGTCGGACGCCCCGGGCGGCGGGGCATAGGCACCCTTGCGTTGCAGGACGTCCGGCCGGTTCACGCCCGAGGCGGCCACACGGATCAAGAGCTCGCCAGAACCCGGCTGCGGGTCGGGGCGCGTGGCCTCGACCAGCACCTCCGGGGCGCCGAACTCACGGATCTCGATGGCACGCATGGCGACCGGCCCGCCCTTACTGCTGCTGTTGCTGCTGCTGGGCGTCGTCGCCCGGCACATCGGCAGCGGCACCCTCGTGGCGGGGCTGCTCGGCGCGCTCGCGACGGGGGCGGTCACCCCGGTCGCCACGGTCACGGCCACCGCGATCGCCCCGGTCACCGCCTTCACGGCGCGGACGCTCGAAGCGCGGCTCCTCCTCCATGCCTTCCGGACGCTCGAGCAGCGCCTTCATGGACAGCTTGATGCGGCCCTTCTCGTCGGTCTCGAGCACCTTGACCTTCACGACCTGGCCTTCCTTGAGGAAGTCCTCGACGCGCTCGACGCGCTGGTGGGCGATCTGGCTGATGTGCAGCAGGCCGTCCTTGCCCGGCAGGATGTTGACCAGCGCACCGAAGTCGAGGATCTTGGTGACCGGGCCTTCATAGACCTTGCCCACTTCCGCCTCGGCGGTGATCTCCTCGATGCGCTTCTTGGCGAAGGCCGCCTTGTCGGCGTCCGTCGAGGCGATGGTGATGGTGCCGTCCTCGCCGATGTCGATGGTGCAGCCGGTCTCCTCGGTGAGGGCCCGGATGGTCGCGCCGCCCTTGCCGATCACGTCGCGGATCTTCTCCGGGTTGATCTTCATGGTGTACAGGCGAGGGGCGAACTGGCTCACCTCGGCCTTCGCCTCACCCATGGCCTCCACCATCTTGCCCAGGATGTGCATGCG
>JACRBA010000088.1 GCA_016213265.1 Burkholderiales bacterium
AGCGTGTACCAGCTCAACAAGGGCGCGTGGTTCCTGCTCACCCGCAGCGACGTGTGGTGACCCTGCCCTGACTCAGGCCGCGCCGCCGCACCATTGGCGGCGCGCGCCAGACCCCGATGGAGGCGGCCCACGAGGCCGCTTGTTCATTCATGCTGAAGTTCCTCTGGCGGCGCCTGGCGCTGACCATTCCGACCTTCTTCGCCCTGATGTTCGTCACCTTCGTGGCGATCCGCCTGGTGCCGGGCGACCCGGTCGAGGTGCGCGTGGGCGAGCGCGGCATCAGCCCCGAGCGGCTGGCGCAGTTCCGCCACGAGCTGGGCCTGGACCAGCCGGTGTGGAAGCAGTTCCTCGACTACTGCTGGCAGCTGCTGCACGGCGACTTCGGCACCTCGCTGGCCACCAACCAGAAGGTGCTCACCGAGTTCATGGCGCTGTTCCCGGCCACGCTCGAGCTGAGCTTCTTCGCCATGCTCTTCGCCGCGCTCATCGGCCTGCCGGCCGGCGCCATCGCCGCGGCGAAACGCGGCAGCCTGTATGACCAGACGCTCATGGGCCTGTCGGTCACCGGCTACTCCATGCCCATCTTCTGGTGGGGCCTGCTGCTGGTGATGTTCGTGGGCGAGCGCTGGGGCCTCACCCCGGTGTCGGGCCGCATCGACCTCATCCAGTACTACTTCGATCCCGTCACCGGCTTCATGGTGATCGACGCCTGGCTGTCCGGCCAGGAAGGCGCGGTGCTCGACGCGCTGCACCACCTGGTGCTGCCCGCCGTGGTGCTGGGCACCATCCCGCTGGCGGTCATCGCGCGCATGACGCGCTCGGCCATGCTGGAGGTGCTGGGCGAGGACTACGTGCGCACCGCCCGCGCCAAGGGCCTGCCGGCCTGGCGCGTGGTGGGCGTGCATGCGCTGCGCAACGCGATGATCCCGGTGGTCACCGTGATCGGCCTGCAGGTGGGCGCGCTGATGGCCGGCGCCGTGCTCACCGAGACCATCTTCTCCTGGCCCGGCATCGGCAAGTGGCTCATCGAGTCCATCTCGCGGCGCGACTACCCGGCGCTGCAGGGCGGCGTGATGCTGGTGTCCTCCATCGTGATCGGCGTGAACCTGCTGGTCGACCTGGCCTACGGCCTGATCAACCCCCGCATCCGCCATGGCTGACGTGTCCACGCTTTCCCCCGCGGCGGCCTCGCCGCCCCCGCCCTCCCCCTGGAAGTCGTTCTGGTGGGCCTTCAGCGAGAACAAGGGTGCGGTCGCCGGCCTGGTGGTCGTGGTGATCGTGGCGCTGCTGGCCATCTTCGCCGACGTGGTGGCGCCCTACTCGCCCAACGAGCAGTTCCGCGACGCGGTGCGTGCCGCGCCGGCCTGGGCCGAAGGCGGCAGCACGCGCTTCCTGCTGGGCACCGACAGCCTGGGCCGCGACCACCTCTCGCGCCTCATCCACGGCGCCCGGGTGTCGCTGTTCATCGGCCTGTCGGTGATGGCCTTCAGCTTCGTCATCGGCGTGCTGCTGGGCCTGGCCTGCGCCTCGCTCGGCCAGGCGGTGGACGTGCTCATCACGCGGGTGATGGACCTCATCATGGCCGTGCCCAGCCTGGTGCTCGCCATCCTGGTGGTGGCGGTGCTGGGCCCCAGCCTGGCCAACACCATCATCGCGGTGACCATCGTCTACCTGCCGCGCTATGTGCGGCTGCTGCGGGCGTCGGCCATGGCCGAGCTGCAGAAGGACTACGTCACCGCCGCGCGCGTGGCCGGCGTGGGCAAGTGGCGGTTGATGTTCTTCACCGTGCTGCCCAACTGCCTGGCGCCGCTCATCGTGCAGGCCGCGCTCGGCGTGTCCGATGCCATCCTCGAGGCCGCCGCGCTGGGCTTCCTGGGCCTGGGCGCGCAGCCGCCCACCGCCGAGTGGGGCACCATGCTGGCCGACGCGCGCGAGTTCATCCGCTCCGACCCCTGGCTGGTCACCCTGCCCGGCCTGGCCATCCTCGTCACCGTGGTGTCGATCAACCTGGCCGGCGACGGCCTGCGCGACGCCCTCGACCCCAAGATGAGAAAGACATGAGCGGCCCCCTGCTCGATATCCGCGGGCTGACCGTCAGCTTCGCCACGCGCGGCGGCGCGTTCCGCGCCGTGGACGGCATCGACCTGCAGGTGGCGCCGAACGAAGTGCTGGCCATCGTGGGCGAGTCCGGCTCGGGCAAGTCGGTGGCCATGCTGGCCATCATGGGCCTGCTGCCCTGGACGGCCACGGTGCGCGCCGAGCGCATGCACTTCGACGGTCAGGACCTGCTGGCCATGCCGCCGAAGCGCCGACGTGAGCTCGTCGGCCGCGACGTGGCCATGGTGTTCCAGGAGCCGATGAGCTCGCTGAACCCCTGCTTCACCGTGGGCTACCAGATCGGCGAGGCGCTGGCGGCCCACACCCCGCTCGACCGCCGCCAGCGCGCCGCGCGCGTCATCGAGCTGCTCGAGCAGGTGGGCATCCCCGACCCGGCCCGCCGGGCGCGCGCGTTCCCGCACCAGCTTTCGGGCGGCATGAGCCAGCGCGTGATGATCGCCATGGCGCTGGCCTGCAAGCCCCGCCTGCTCATCGCCGACGAGCCGACCACCGCGCTGGACGTGACCATCCAGGCGCAGATCCTCGACCTGCTGCGCGGCCTGCGCCGCGACACCGGCATGGCGCTGGTGCTCATCACGCACGACCTGGGCGTGGTGGCCGAGACGGCCGACCGCGTGCTGGTGCAGTACGCCGGGCGGCCGGTGGAAACCCAGCCGGCGGCCACGCTGTTCCAGGACCCGCACCACCCCTACACCGCCGCCCTGCTGGCCGCGCTGCCCGAGCGGGTGGCGCACGGGAAGCGCCTGGCCGCCATCGACGGCCTGGTGCCCGGCCAGTTCGACCGCCCGGCCGGCTGCCTGTTCGCCCCGCGCTGCCCCCAGGCGCAGCCGCTGTGCCACCGCGTGGCGCCGGCGGCGGCCTGCGATTCGCTGGGCCGCGCGCTGTGCCACTTCCCGCTGGTGGATGGCCGCGCGCTGGACCTGGCCGCGGGCGGCGCCCACCCGGAGGCGGCATGAACACCGACACCCTCGATCGGACCGTGGCGCCCGCATCGCCCGACACCACGGCGACCGTGCTGCAGGCCGTCGCCCTGCGGCGGGACTACCCGGTCTCGCGCGGCCTGTTCCAGGCGCCTGCGGTCGTGCACGCGCTCGACGGCGTGAGCTTCGGCGTGGCCGCCGGGCGCACGCTGGCGGTGGTGGGCGAGTCGGGCTGCGGCAAGTCCACGCTGGCCCGGCTGCTCACCATGATCGAGCCGCCCACGGCGGGCCAACTGCTCATCGACGGCCAGGACGTGGCCACGGCGGACGAGGCGCTGAAGCGCCAGCTGCGCCGGCAGATCCAGATCGTCTTCCAGAACCCCTACGGCTCGCTCAACCCGCGCCAGACGGTGGGCGCGGCGCTGATGGAGCCCCTGCTCGTGAATGGCCTGGGCAACCGTGCCGAGCGCGAACACCAGGCGCGCGAGATGCTGCGCCAGGTGGGCCTGCGCGAGGAGCATTTCGGCCGCTACCCGCACATGTTCTCGGGCGGCCAGCGCCAGCGCGTGGCCATCGCCCGCGCGCTGATGCTGCACCCGCGCGTGCTGGTGCTCGACGAGCCGGTGTCGGCGCTGGACGTGTCCATCCGCGCCCAGGTGCTGAACCTGCTGGACGAGCTGCAGGAGCGCCTGCACGTGGCCTATGTCTTCATCTCGCACGACCTGGGCGTGGTGCGCCACGTGGCCGACGAAGTGCTGGTGATGTACCTCGGCCGCTGCGTGGAAAGCGGCCCGCGCGACGCGGTGTTCGAGTCGCCGCGCCACCCCTACACGCGCGCCCTGCTGTCGGCCACGCCCACGGTGGACCCGGCCCAGCGGCGCGAGCGCATCCTGCTCAAGGGCGAGCTGCCCTCGCCCATCGACCGGCCCAGCGGCTGCCCCTTCCGCACCCGCTGCCCCCTGGCCTTCGACCGCTGCGCGGCCGAGATGCCGCCGCTGGCCGCACCGCCGGGCGCCGCCCATCCCGATCAGCGTGTGGCCTGCTGGGCGGTGGAGGCCGGCCGCAGCTGACCGGCGCGGCGCCACGCGGCGTCCGCCTCGCACACCGCCTGCACGACCCAGCCGGGGTCGTCCAGCGGCAGGTCGTGCCCCGCCCACGGGTGGCGCTGCAGCGGCAGGCCCCAGGCGGCGGCCAGGCGTTCGCTGCAACGCGGATGGACCAGCCGGTCGCCCGCGCCCACCAGCACGCGCAGCGGCACGTCCGGTGGCTGGGTCGGCGCACGAAAACGCGCCGCCGCCCACAGCTGGCGCATCGCGTTGGCCGCGGACACGGGCGCCTCGTCGCGCCAGCCGGCCCAGCGGGCGACCAGGGCGTCCGTCTCCTCGGCAGTTCGCGGGCGCGCGCTGGTCAGGCGCAGCACCAGGCGCTCCAACGATTCGGCATCGGGGCGCCGGAGCAGTGCGCCGGCCACGGCGGGCCAGCGGCCCCAGCGCAGCCGCTCGTGCGCGGCACTGAAAGGCCGCAGGCTGGTGTTCACCAGCACGGCGCCGGCCAGCTCCTGCGGGTGGCGCGCGGCCCAGTCCACCGCCACCATGGCCCCCAGCGACAGCGCCAGCAGCCGCACCGGGCCGCGCAGGCCCAGGCCGACCAGGCTGGCCCGCGCGTCCTCGGTCATGGCGGCCACGGTGCCCGGGCTGCGCTCGCGCCAGCGCGCGCCGTTGCCCGCGGCGTCCAGCGCCCGCACCACGGTGCCCGCCGGCAGCGCGGCCTGCAGGCGCGCCGGCAGGTCGTCCCAGTGGCGGCTGTCGCGCGTCAGGCCGCGCAGCAGCACCCATGACGCCGGTTCGGCGTGCCGCTCGGCCGTCATGCGTTGGCCACCGGTGGCGCGCCGTACCAGCGGCGCACCGCGGCCTGGTGGTGGTGCTCGCGCAGCGGCCCCTGCGGCAGCCAGCGCGCATGGCTGGCCGCGGCCCGGCCGAGGAAATCGAGCAGCCCCAGGTGACGGCGCAGCACGCGCCGCTGGCGGTGGTCCACCAGCGGGTTGAAGATGCCGTGGCGGCTGAAGAGCTGGCGGGGGTTCTTCTTCACCCACAGCCACGAGCCCATCTCCAGGGTCAGCGGCAGGAAGGTGTGGCCCGGCCAGGCGGCACCGGCGCGCAGGTAGAGGTGGTCCCAGAGGTCGCCATGCGTGCGGTACTGGCGGCTCTGCGGCTCGATCACGTAGCGGTGGTGCAGCAGGGCCTGGTCCAGCATCTCGGCCAGGCGGTGCAGTTCGGGCAGGTGGCCGATGGGCCGCGTGGTGTGGGCGAACGGGAACCACAGCCGGTCGTGCAGGCCGAAGCCCGAGTGGCAGTCCACGGCCAGGCTGAAGGGCCGCGGCAGCAGCTCAGTCTCCACCAGGTGGCACAGCGCCTGCGCCTCGGCCTCCATGGCCTCGCCACGGCGCCCGCGGTACCAGGGCAGCCGGGCGGACAGGCGCTGGCCGGCCAGCGGCCACGGCACCGGATCCTCGGCCTGCACGGGGGCATTGCGCATCAGGTCCACCCCGCGCGGGTTGCTGCGCGTGCCCTGCCACACGCCGCCCGGGTTGAGCAGCGGCACGAACACCAGCCGCACGGCATCGAGCTGGCGGTGCAGCGTGTCGTCCCAGGCCAGGCGCATCACCAGGCTGCGCAGCCAGGCGATGGCCACCTCGGCGCCGATGCGCTCCAGGCCGTGCACGCCACCCACCACCAGCAGGGCCGGCGCCTCGGGGCGCTCGCTGCCCAGCGTGTAGGCGCACACCGGCAGCCCGCCGCCGGGCGCGCCGCGCACGGGCACCGTGCACAGCAGCCGCTCGCGCAGCGCCGCACCGCCCAGGCGCTGGAGCGCCTGCAGCTCCACGAGCTCGGGCAGGGTGTGGCGGGGGCCGGTGGTCATGGCGGGTGCGCCGCAGCATAGCGGCGCGCCCTGCCATCACCGTGTCATGCGTCTGTGCTGAAGCGCGCGTCGTCCTCGTCCGGCAGCTTCACCAGGGTGACGGGCACCGGCGAGCGCTCCACGAGCACATGCGAGACCGAATCGGAGAAGGCCGCCAGGAAACCACCGCCGCCGCGCATGCCCATGACCACCGCACCGCAGTCTTCCGTCTCGATGAGATCGAGCAGCGCGTGCGATGGCTCGCCCGTGACCAGCACCTCGGTGGCGTCCAGCCCGGCCTGGCGCAGCAGGCCTTCGGCCGTCTGCAGCGCGTGTTCGCCGGCGGCCTCGGCGATGTGGCCGAGCGTGTCGGGGTCGGGTGCACGCAGCCATTCGTACAGGCTGGCCGGCTCCTGCACATTGGCCAGCACCAGCTCGGCGCGCAGGCCGCCCTGCACCAGGCCGATGGCATGGCGCAGGGCCGCGAGCGACAGCGCCGTGCCGTCGATGGGAACGAGGATCTTCATGGGAACTCTCCTTGGCCCCATGCTGCCGCCTCACCGCGCGCGACGCAAGCCGCACGCATCAAGGGCCTCGATGCCACGCCGCGCGCCCAGCCGGTCAAACGGCCGCGGCGACGAACACGTCGTCCAACCTGCGCTGCCAATCGGCGCGCATCGGCGCATCCACGAAGCTGGCTTCGAAGCTATTGCGCGCGAGCGTGTAGGCGTGGCGCGCCCCCAGCACCGGCAGCGCCTCGAAGGTCTGCACGAAGTTGTCGTTGAGGTAGCCGCCGAAGTAGGCCGGGTCGTCCGAATTGATCGTCACCACCAGGCCGGCGTCCAGCAACTGCGGCAGGTTGTGCGCCGCCAGCGAGGAGAACACGCACAGCTTCACGTTGGACAGCGGGCACACGGTGAGCGGCATGCGCAGCGCCGCCAGCCGGGCCACCAGGCCCGGGTCCTCCACGCAGCGCACGCCGTGGTCGATGCGCTCCACCTTCAGCACGTCGATGGCGCTGTCGATGTAGGCCGGCGGGCCTTCCTCACCGGCGTGGGCCACGACGTGCAGCCCCAGCTCGCGGCAGCGCGCGAACACGCGGGCGAACTTCTCCGGCGGGTGGTCGCGCTCGGAGCTGTCCAGCCCCACGCCGACGAAGTACTCGCGGTAGGGCAGGGCCGCGTCGAGCGTGCGGAACGCATCGTCCTCGCTCAGGTGGCGCAGGAAGCACAGGATGAGCCGGCTGGTGATGCCGAACTCGGCATGGGCGCGCTGGCAAGCGTGGTGCAGGCCGAGGATCACCGCCTCGATCGGCACGCCGCGCTCGGTGTGGGTCTGCGGGTCGAAGAACAGCTCGGCGTGCACCACGTTGTCCGCCGCCGCCTTCTCGAAGTAGGCCCAGGCCATGTCGAAGAAGTCGGCTTCCTTGAGCAGCACGCTGGCGCCCGCGTAGTAGATGTCCAGGAAGCTCTGCAGGTCGGTGAAGGCGTAGGCCTCGCGCAGCGCCTGCACGCTGGGGTAGGCCAGCGCCACGCCGTTACGCTCGGCCAGCCGGAAGATCAGCTCCGGCTCCAGCGAGCCCTCGATGTGGATGTGCAGCTCGGCCTTGGGCATCTGGCGCAGCAGCGCGGGCAGCCGGTCACGGGGGATGCGGTCGAAATCGGGCATGGCGGGTGGGAGGTGGCGATGGCAGCGGCTCCATTGTCCTGCCACTCGAAGGCCCGTGCCCTTTCCGTTCGGCCTGAGCCCTTCGACAAGCTCAGGACAGGCCTGTCGAAGGCCCTGCACGCCAAAGTCGGCGCGCGTCACCCCCGACACCCGCCCCGCCGGGCTCATTCGACCGCGCCCTCGGCCTGGCGGCCGAGGGTCCGCTGCGACGCTCGGCCAGCCGGCACGCCGCCGAACTCGCTGCGCGGGCTGCCGCCCGCTTCGCTCAGACACCGGACGGCGAGTCAGAGGACGAGGCGCGCCGACACGGCGCGCTGCCGGCCGTCCTGCGCTTCTCGCCGCTCCCCAACCCGCCCGGTGGGGCGGGTGTCGGGGGTGCCGGGATGCGTGAGTGCGGCGGGGAGGGAGGGAGGCCTGTCCTGATCTCGTCGA
>JACRBA010000090.1 GCA_016213265.1 Burkholderiales bacterium
ATGCGCTACCTGCACGAGCGCCGCAAGGCGCTGGGCGGCTACCTGCCGCAGCGCCGCGTGAAGGCCGACGAAACGCTGCCCGTGCCGCCGCTGTCCACCTTCCAGGCGGTGCTCGACCCCACGCCCGAGGGGCGCGAGATCTCCACCACCCAGGCCTACGTGCGCTTCCTCACCGCCTTGCTGCGTGACAAGCAGCTCGGCCCGCGCGTGGTGCCCATCCTGGTGGACGAGGCGCGCACCTTCGGCATGGAAGGCCTGTTCCGCCAGATCGGCATCTACAACCCCGAAGGGCAGAAGTACACCCCGCAGGACCGCGACCAGGTCTCCTACTACAAGGAGGACGTGGCCGGCCAGATCCTGCAGGAGGGCATCAACGAGGCGGGCGGCATGAGCTCGTGGATCGCCGCGGCGACGTCGTACTCGACGAACAACCGCGTGATGATCCCCTTCTACGTGTACTACTCGATGTTCGGCTTCCAGCGCATCGGCGATCTGGCCTGGGCGGCCGGTGACATGCAGGCGCGCGGCTTCCTGCTGGGCGGCACGTCGGGCCGCACCACGCTGAACGGCGAGGGCCTGCAGCACGAGGACGGCCACAGCCACATCCTGGCCGGCACCATCCCGAACTGCGTGAGCTACGACCCCAGCTTCGCGCACGAGGTGGCGGTGATCATGCACCACGGCCTCAAGCGCATGGTGGAGAAGCAGGAGAACGTCTTCTACTACCTCACCCTGCTGAACGAGAACTACGCGATGCCGGGCCTGAAGCCGGGCACCGAAGAAGAGATCATCCGCGGCATGTACCTGCTGCAGGAAGGTGCCAAGAAGACGCCGCGCGTCAACCTGCTGGGCAGCGGCTCCATCCTGCGCGAGTCCATCGCCGCCCGGCAGCTGCTGGAGGACGACTGGGGCGTGGCCGCCAACGTCTGGAGCTGCCCGAGCTTCAACGAGCTGGCCCGCGACGGCCAGGACTGCGAGCGCTGGAACCTGCTGCACCCGACCGACGAGCCACGCGTGCCCTTCGTCACGCGCCAGCTCGGCGCGCATGCCGGCCCGGTGGTGGCCTCCACCGACTACATGAAGAACTACGCGGAGCAGATCCGCGCCTTCATCCCCAAGGGCCGCAGCTACAAGGTGCTGGGCACCGACGGCTTCGGCCGCAGCGACTTCCGCTCGAAGCTGCGCGAGCACTTCGAGATCAACCGCCACTACATCGTGGTGGCGGCGCTGCGCGCACTCGCCGACGAGGGCAGCGTGCCGATGGCCCGCGTGGCCGAGGCGATCGCGAAGTACGGCATCAACGCCGACAAGATCAACCCGCTGTACGCCTGAGGGCGGCACATCGGCGGACGAGGAGACTCAACGCATGGCATGGGTGGAAGTCAAGGTCCCGGACATCGGCGACTTCAAGGACGTGGCCGTCATCGAGCTGCTGGTGCAGCCGGGCGACACGGAGCGGCCGGAGCAGAGCCTGGTCACGGTGGAAAGCGACAAGGCCTCGATGGAGATTCCGTCGACGCACGGCGGGGTGGTCAAGGAGCTGAAGGTCGCCCTCGGCGACAAGGTCAGTGAAGGCTCGGTGCTGCTGCTGCTGGAGGCGGCCGACTCGGCGGCCACGGCGGGCCCCGCGGCACCGGCGCCCGCTGCGCAGCCGGCCGCGACGGCGGCTCCCGTATCGGCACCCGCTCCCGCGCCCAGCGCCGCGCCGGCAGCCGGGGCGGGTGCCGGGCCCGTGGAGGTGCGCGTGCCCGACATCGGCGACTTCAAGGACGTGGCGGTCATCGAGCTGCTCGTGAAGCCGGGTGACACGGTGAAGGCCGAGCAGAGCCTGATCACGGTGGAGAGCGACAAGGCCTCGATGGAGATTCCCTCGTCGCACGCGGGCGTGCTGCGCGAGCTGAAGGTGGCGCTGGGTGACAAGGTGAACCAGGGCACGGTGATCGCGGTGGTCGAGGCCGCGGGTTCGCCGGGCGCCGCCGCGCCGGCCCCGAGCGCGCCGGCGCCCCAGACCGTCACGGCGACCAGCCACGCCCCGGGCACGCTCACCAGCCCGCCGGTGGAGCGCACGGCGCCCACGGCGGCTCTGCCCGCGCACGAGCCCACGGCGCCGCAGGGCCAGCTGCCCCACGCCTCGCCGTCGGTGCGGCGCTTCGCCCGCGAGCTGGGCGTGCCGCTGGCGGACGTGCGCGGCACGGGCCCCAAGGGCCGCATCACCCAGGAGGACGTGCAGGCCTTCGTCAAGCAGGTGATGGCCGGCGACCAGCAGACCTCGGCACAGAAGGCCAAGGCCCCGGCCGCCGCGCCGGCCGCCGCGGGCGGTGGCCTGCCGGGCCTGCTGCCCTGGCCGCAGGTGGATTTCGCCAAGTTCGGCCCGGTGGAGCGCAAGGAGCTCAGCCGCATCAAGAAGATCAGCGGCGCCAACCTGCACCGCAACTGGGTGGTGATCCCGCACGTCACCAACCATGACGATGCCGACATCACCGAACTGGAGGCGTTCCGCGTCCAGCTGAACAAGGAGAACGAGAAGTCCGGCGTCAAGGTCACGATGCTGGCCTTCATGATCAAGGCCGCCGTGGCGGCGTTGAAGAAGTTCCCCGAGTTCAATGCCAGCCTCGACGGCCAGGGCGACAGTGCCCAGTTGGTGCTCAAGAACTACTTCCACATCGGCTTCGCCGCGGACACGCCCAACGGCCTGGTCGTGCCCGTCATCAAGGACGCCGACAAGAAGGGCATCCTGCAGATCAGCCAGGAGATGGCCGAGCTGGCCAAGAAGGCGCGCGACGGCAAGCTCGCGCCGGCCGACATGCAGGGCGGCTGCTTCAGCATCAGCTCGCTGGGCGGCATCGGTGGGCGCTACTTCACGCCCATCATCAACGCGCCCGAGGTGGCCATCATGGGCGTGTGCCGCAGCACCACCGAGCCGCGCTGGGACGGCCAGCAGTTCGTGCCGCGGCTCATCCTGCCGCTGTCGCTGAGCTGGGACCACCGCGTGATCGACGGCGCCGCAGCCGCTCGCTTCAATGTGTACTTCGCGTCGCTGCTGGCGGATTTCCGCCGCATCGCGCTCTGAACGGGGGCTCAACACGCATGGCAAACATCGACGTGCGCGTGCCGGACATCGGCGACTTCAAGGACGTGGCGGTCATCGAGCTGCTGGTCAAGCCGGGTGACACGGTCAAGGTCGACCAGAGCCTGATCACCGTGGAGAGCGACAAGGCCTCCATGGAGATTCCCTCCACCCACGCGGGCGTGGTGAAGGAGGTGAAGGTCAAGCTGGGCGACAAGGTGAGCCAGGGCAGCGTCGTGCTGGCCATGGAGTCCGCGGGCGACGCGGCCGGGGAGGGTGCACCGGCGCCCGCGTCTCCTGCCTCGGCCCCTGCCGCCGCCGCGCCCTCGGCCGCCCCGGCACCGGCCCCGCAGGCCGCGGCTGCGCACGCGGGCCCGGTCGACCTGGAGTGCGACGTGCTGGTGCTGGGTGGCGGCCCGGGCGGGTATTCCGCCGCGTTCCGCGCGGCCGATCTCGGCCAGAAGGTGGTGCTGGTCGAGCGCTACGCCACGCTGGGCGGCGTGTGCCTGAACGTGGGCTGCATCCCGTCCAAGGCGCTGCTGCACGTGGCGGCGGTGATGGACGAGGTCAAGCACTTCGCCGACCTCGGCGTGAGCTTCGGCGAGCCGCAGGTCGACGTGGACAAGCTGCGCGCCCACAAGGCCAAGGTGGTGGGCAAGCTCACCGGCGGCCTGGCGGCCATGGCCAAGATGCGCAAGGTCACCGTGGTGCGCGGCTACGGCAGCTTCCTCGATGCGCACCATGTGCAGGTCGAGGTGACCGCGGGTGAGCGCCAGGAGAAGACCGGCGCCTCCCAGACCATCCGCTTTGCCAAGGCCATCATCGCCGCCGGCTCGCAGGCCGTGCGGCTGCCGTTCCTGCCCGATGACCCGCGCATCGTCGATTCCACCGGCGCGCTGCAGCTGCGTGGCACGCCGAAGAAGATGCTGATCGTGGGCGGCGGCATCATCGGGCTGGAGATGGGCACGGTGTACTCCACGCTGGGCGCCCGTCTGGACGTGGTGGAGATGCTCGACGGCCTGATGCAAGGCGCCGACCGCGACCTGGTGAAGGTGTGGCAGAAGATGAACGCCCACCGCTTCGACCAGATCCTCCTGAAGACCAGGACCGTGGGCGCCGAGGCCACCCCGGACGGCATCCGCGTGCAGTTCGAGGCGGCCGACGGCACGCGCAGCGAGGGGCTCTACGACCTCGTGCTGCAGGCGGTGGGCCGCGCGCCCAACGGCCGCAAGATCGGCGCCGACAAGGCGGGCGTCGCGGTCGCCGACCGCGGCTTCATCCCGGTGGACGTGCAGATGCGCACGAACGTGCCGCACATCTTCGCCATCGGCGACATCGTCGGCCAGCCGATGCTGGCGCACAAGGCGGTGCACGAGGGCCATGTGGCCGCCGAGGTGGCCTCGGGCGACGACAAGTCGCGCTTCGACGCCCGCGTGATCCCGAGCGTGGCCTACACCGACCCCGAGGTGGCCTGGGTCGGCCTCACCGAAGACCAGGCCAAGACCCAGGGCGTGAAGGTGAAGAAGGGCCTGTTCCCGTGGACGGCCTCGGGCCGCGCCATCGCCAACGGCCGCGACGAGGGCTTCACCAAGCTGCTGTTCGACGAGGCGACGCACCGCATCGTGGGCGGCGGCATCGTGGGCACGCATGCCGGCGACATGATCGGCGAGATCGCGCTGGCCATCGAGATGGGCGCCGACGCGGTGGACATTGGCAAGACCATCCATCCGCACCCGACGCTGGGCGAATCGATCGGCATGGCCGCCGAGGTGGCCCACGGCTCCTGCACCGACCTGCCGCCGGCCCGACGCTGAGGCGCACGGGCCGGGGCGTGGCCGCCCCCGCCGGGCGGCGGGGCCTCAGCGCACCTGGCCCTCGGCCAGGATGCGCCAGTGTTCGCCCTCGCGGCCCCAGTACTGGCGCATCAGGCGGCCCGAGGCCGCGGCACCGGCGAATTGCTCGCGGAAGGTGACGATCACCAGCTCCTTGTCGTCGCGCCACGTGATCAGGCTGGTGTCTGCCACCTTGGCCGGCGCGGGTGCCTGCAGGCGCGTGCGGGCGGCCCGGTCCAGCGTGCTCTGCGGGGCATAGAAGCTGCCCAGGCGCAGGCCATCGGCGCTCTGCCGCGCGTCGGACCAGGCGCGCCAGGCCTCCGAGAAGGCGGGCGGCAGCCCGGCCGACGCAGGCTGCGGCGAGCGCCAGGCGATCTGGCGCGTGATCAGCACCGGCGTGTCCCGCTCGGGCAGCAGGCTGGCGAGTGTGAGCAGGTCGGGGTTCGCCAGCGCCACGCAGCCGTCGCTGTCCAGCGGCGGCCGGGCGTAGGTGTCGCGCGGCACCCCATGCAGCAGGATGCCGCTGCCCGTGCGGCCGCGGGCGCGGTCGTAGGCATTCGGGTAGTTCAGCGGCAGGGCGCCCACGCCGAAGCGGTCCTGCAGCGCACTGGCATCGATGTGCTGCGTGGTGAAGTAGATGCCCAGTGGCGTGCGCTGGTCGCCTTCCACGAGCTTGTCCACGCCCTGCTTGCCCACCGAGACGTAGAAGTCGTGTGCCAAACGCAAGCCGGTGGGCCCATTGCGGAAGAGATAGAGGCGGCTGTTCGTCGTGTCCACCGCGATGGCGTAGGGCACGTGCGCAGGCAGGTGGGCGAACTCCTCGGGCACCGCGCCCGCCGGCGGGCGGGCCCGCCAACCCGCCAGCCGCTGCTGGGCTTCGGCCAGCAGGCCGGGCAGTTCGCGCCCTTCGCCGCCGCCCCAGGCGGCCAGGCCGCCGGCCTTCGCGGCCAGCAAATCCGCATGCACCAGCTGCGCCAGCCGGAAGTGGGGCCACTGCGCCACCAGGGCACTGCTGGCGGCCAGGGCGTCGTCCAGGCGGCCGCGCCCGACGAGCCGGTACACCGCGAGCAGCCGGGCCTCCGGCGAACCCTGCAACGCCTCGCCGGCGTCCGGCGCCGGCACATGGGGGGTGTCGTCGGCCAGCCGCAGGCCCAGCTCGTGCAGGGCGGACGGCAGGGCGTCATCGAGTGCGGGCGGGCTGGCCGCCCAGCCGCGGCGCGGCAGATCGGTGGCCGACAGCAGCCCCACGGCGAGCGCCGCGACGATGCCCAGCAGCACCATGCCGCGCCCCCGGCGCGGGCGGGCGCCTCGCGGCTGCGCGCTCATTGGCCGACCGATTCCTCGCGGATCACCCAGCGGCCCTGCGGGCTGCGCACGAGTTGCAGGGTCTTGCGGCCGCTGGCGGACAGGGCGTCCGAGCTGTAGATCTGCCGGAAGCGCGCGGTGGCCCGGTCGCCATCGACGGTGACGCGGAGATCCTGCACGTCGACCTTGATGCGCTTGCGCGTGGCGATGCGGTCGCGGCGGTCCTGTTCCCATGCGCTGCGGCTGCGCGCCGCCCCACGGAAGTCGGGGCTGTAGGCGGCGAAGTAGGCCGCCATGTCGCGCCGCGCCCAGGCCGCGGCCCAGGCACGGACGGCGGCCTGCACGTCGGCCGAGGCGTCGGCCGCGGGCGCGCTGGGCGCCGGTTTGGCGGCCGGTGCCGCGGCCACGGGGGCCGCTGCCGGCCCAGGCGCAGATGCCGGCGGCACGGTGGTGGATGACGCGGGACGGGTGGGCGCCGCGGCGGGGACTGTCGGCGAGACGGCCGGTGAAACGGCCGCGGTCGGGGCCTTCGCGACCACGGCCGGGGCGGGTGAGGCTGCGGGCGCCGGCGCCGCCGTGGGAGTGGCAGGTGGTTGGGCGCCGGAGGTGAGCTCGCGCAGCAGGGCCAGCTTCGGCGGCACGCTGGCGTCGGCCTTGTCGAGCGACAAGGCCTTGGTGTAGGCCTGGCTGGCCAGCTGCGCGTAGACGTCGCCCAGGTTCTGGTAGGCCGTGGCGTAGGCCGGGTGCGTGCGGATGGCGCGCTCGAGGGCCTGACGCGCCTTGTCGTAGTCGCCCTGCGAGCCGAGGATCACCGCCATGTTGTTGTAGGGCGCCGGCATCTCGGGGTGGTCTTCGGTGAGCTTCTGGAACACCGCGAGAGCCTCGGCCTTGCGATCCAGCATCGACAGCGCCACGCCGCGGCGGAAGCGCATCTGCGGGTCCTGCGGCTGCCTGGCCAGCGCCTCGTCGATCAGCTTCAGGGCCGAACCGGGCTGGCCGTCCTTGAGTAGGCGCTGGATCTCCGGGGCTTCTCGACCGGAGGGCGCCTGGGCGCTGGCGCCCAGGGCACACGCCATCAGGCCGGCTGCGGCCCAGTGGGGCCATGTCTGGCGGGAGAGGCGGGCGGGCAGGAAACGACGGGGCATGGGCAGGGACCGGAGCGCAGGGACAATCCGCCCGTGGCCACGGGCCGCGCCAGTCTATCGAAATTCGGCCGGTCTTCCGGCCAGGCGAGCGCCCGCGCCGTGCGCTGATTCCGCCCGCTGCCCTGTCCGCAAGGGCCCCATTTCTCACGATGGGTCCCCGGCCGGAGGAGGTATAAGGTCGCCCAGGAGGACCCATGTCTTTGATCCGCCAGGTTTGGCTCTTGCTTGCATTGACGCTGGTGCTGGCGTTCACCGCGGCCTTCGGCATCGCCCTGACGTCGGCGCACCAGGCCCTGCGGACGCAGGTGGCTCTGAAGAACGCCGACACCGCCCAGTTCCTGGCATTGGCCGCGTCCCGGCCCGGCAGCGACGCCACGGCCGTGGAGCTCGTGCTGAACAGCCAGTTCGAGACGGGCCACTACGAGCGGCTTGCCTGGCTGGGCGCCGACGGCGCCGTGCGCGTCGAGCGCAAGGCGGCGGCGCGTCCCGCGACGGCGCCGGGCTGGTTCGTGGCGCTGCTGGGCATTGCCCCGTCGCCGGGCGTGGCGCCCGTCACGGTGGGCGGCCAGCCGGCCGGTCGGCTCGAGGTGCGCAGCCAGGTGGGCTTCGCCCACGACCGGCTGTGGCACGACACCCTGGCCACGGCTGGCTGGCTGCTGGTCGCCGCCCTGGCGCTCGGCGCGCTGGCCGTGCTGGGGGTGCGGCGCATCCGCCTGCCCCTGGAGGCCACCGTGCAGCAGGCCGCCGCCATCACCGAGCGGCGCTTCATCACCATCGCCGAGCCCACGGTGCCCGAGCTGCGGGAGGTGACGCGTGCCATGAACACCATGGTGGCCCGTCTGAAGAGCATGTTCGACGAGCAGGCATCCCAGGTCGAGCAATTGCGCCGGCAGGCCAACTGCGACGCGCTCACCGGGCTGTCCAACCGCGCCCACTTCATGGGCCGGCTGAAGGTGGCACTCAACAGCGAGGATGGCAGCTCCGGCGGCGCCATCGTGCTGGTGCGCCTGGTGGACCTGCAGGGCCTGAACCGGCGCCTGGGCCATGCGGCCACCGACCGCCTGCTGCAGCAGGCCGCCGCGGCCATCGTGGAGGCGGCCCGGCGCGCGGGCTCCATGGAGGTGGGGCGGCTGAACGGCTCTGACTTTGCACTGGTGCTGCCCGATGCGGGTGGCTCGCTGCGCGAGCCGGCCGTGGACGTGGCCGCGCGGCTGCGCAACCTGCTGCGCTCGCACGACGCGGGCGCCAACGCGGTCGTCGGGGCGGTGCGCTGGTGGCACGGGGCGCCGATGTCGTCGCTGCTGGCCGCGGCCGACCAGGCGCTGGCGCGCGCCGAGGGCCGCGGGGCCTACGCGGTGGAGCTGGACGACACGGGCGACGGCCTGGTGCTGGGCGAGGACGCCTGGCGCGAGAAGCTGCAGTCCGCCGTGGCACACCAGCGCGCACAGCTGGTGGAGTTCCCGCTGGTCGACATGCACGGCGCGGTGCTGCACCGCGAGTGTCCGTTGCGGCTGCAACTGGACGAGCAGGGCCCGCTGGTGCCGGCGTCGCAGTGGTTGCCCATGGCACGCCGCACCCAGCTCACCGCGCGCATCGACCTGGTGGCCGCGCGGCTGGCCTTGTCCGCCATCGCTGGCGATGGCATGGCGCGCTCGGTGAACGTGAGCCCGGGCTCGCTGCAGGACAGCAGTTTCCTGCCGAACCTGCGCGGGCTGCTCGAAGGTTATTCCGGCGAGGCGCCGGGCCTGTCGCTGGAGCTGGCGGAAGACGGCGCCCTGCGCCACATGGACCTGGTGCGCGAGATGGTGAACCAGGTGCACCGCAGCGGCGCGCACGTGGGCCTGGAACATGCTGGCGAGCGTCTCACCGAGGCGGTGGCCCTGCTGGAGTCGGGGCTCGATTTCGTGAAGCTCGATGCCAGCTTCGTCGAAGGCATCGCCGCCGACCTGGCCCGCCGCGACCACGTGGCCGGCGTCGTGCGCATGCTCCACGGCATCGGCCTGAAGGTCTATGCCGAGGGGGTCACGCGGCCCGAAGACGCCGAGGCCCTGGGCGGCTGCGGGCTGGATGGCCTGACGGGGCCGGTGGTGCCGCCGGGCTGACGCCCCGGGCAGCGCGCGGGCGGGCTCAGGCGATGTCCGCGCAGTGCACGCCGAAGTGGCCGTGGCGGCGGTCGGCGAAGTAGCGCTGCAGCGTCTCGCGCACGGTGCGGAAGGCGAGCTCGTCCCACGGGATCTCGTCTTCGCGGAACAGCCGCGCCTCGATCGTCTCCGGGCCGGGCGCCAGGCGGGTGTCCAGCATCCGGGCGCGGTAGAACAGGTGCACCTGGCCGACCCGCACCACATTGAGCACGGCGAACAGGCCCTCGAGCGCCACACGCACGCCGGCCTCTTCGTCGGTCTCGCGCAGCGCGCCCTGCTCGGTGGTTTCGCCGAGCTCCATGAAACCGGCCGGCAAGGTCCAGAAGCCCAGCCGCGGCTCGATGGCGCGGCGGCACAGCAGCACCTGGTCCTGCCACACCGGCAGGGTGCCCACCACGTTGAGCGGGTTCTCGTAGTGGATGGTGGCGCAGGCGGGGCACACGGCGCGCGGCCGGTTGTCGTCCGCCGGGACGCGGTAGTCGACAGGGGTGCCGCAGGCGCGGCAGTGGGCGATGGATCGTCCGAGCTGCATGCCGGCCAGTGTAGAGGCGGGCCTGGCCCGCGCCGTCTGCCATGGCATGATCGCCCACGCCGATGGCGCGCACCGCACGCCATGCGCGGCCTTCTCCGTCTGTCATTCGGATCGCCACGATGTCCTACGTCTTTTCGCCACCTGCGCCGGTGGCCGTGCCTGTGGCCGGCGGCGGCCAGTTTCCCGTGCACCGCGTCTATTGCGTGGGCCGCAACTACGCCGAGCATGCGGTGGAGATGGGGCACACCGGCCGCGAGCCCCCGTTCTTCTTCCTGAAGCCGGCCGATACGGTGCTGCCCGTGGCCGAGGGCGAGCTGGGCGCCATGCCATACCCCACGCTGACGCAGAACCTGCACCACGAGGTGGAGCTGGTGGTGGCGCTGGGGGCGGGCGGCCGGGATGTGTCGCCCGAGCAGGCACAGCAGCTCATCTGGGGCTACGCCGTCGGCCTGGACATGACGCGGCGTGATCTGCAGAACGACATGAAGAAGCAGGGCCGGCCCTGGTGCATCGGCAAGGGCTTCGAGCACAGCGCGCCGATCGGCCCCATCCAGCCGCGCACGCGCACCGGCGACATCACCCGCGGTGCGATCACGCTGGACGTGAACGGCGAGCGCCGGCAGACCGGCGACATCGCGGACCTCATCTGGAACGTGGCGGAGACCATTGCCGCCTTGAGCCGCGCATGGACGCTTGCGCCGGGTGACCTGATCTACACGGGGACGCCCGCCGGCGTGGGCGCCGTGGTGCCGGGCGATGTGTTGCACGCCACCATCGACGGCGTGGGCAGCCTGCGGCTGCGCATCGACCCTGCCCAGCGCTGAGGCCCTGCGAGGCAAGCCATGGAACTCTTCAACTACTTCCGCTCGTCGGCGTCCTACCGGGTGCGCATTGCGTTGGCTCTGAAGGGCCTGCCGTATGCCTATCGGCCGGTGCACCTGCAGAAGAACGAGCAGACCGCCGAATCGTACGCGGCCGTGTCGGCGTCGCGCCTGGTGCCGCTGCTGAAGGATGGCGACCACCACATCCACCAGTCGCTGGCCATCATCGAATACCTGGAAGAGACACACCCCGAGCCGCCGCTGCTTCCGGCGGACCCGGTGGCGCGCGCCCGCGTCCGTGCGCTGGCGCTGGACATCGCCTGCGAGATCCACCCCCTGAACAACCTGCGGGTGCTGCGCTACCTCGTGCAGTCGCTGGGGGTGGACGAAGCGGCCAAGGACCGCTGGTACCGTCACTGGGTGGAGACGGGCCTCGAGGTGGTCGAGCGCCAGCTCGCGGCCCAGCCGTCGCGCTACTGTGGCGGCGACCGGCCCGGCCTGGCCGATTGCGTGCTGGTGCCGCAGGTGTTCAACGCCCAGCGCTTCCAGTGCCGCCTCGACCACGTGCCGCACGTCATGCGGGTGTTCGAGGCCTGCATGGAGCTGGACGCGTTCGAAGCCACGCGGCCGGAGCGCTGCCCGGATGCGTGACCCGCGCGCCCCGGAGCCCGCGACTGCGCCCGTGGCCACGGGGGCGGGCCTGACACCCTACCTGGTGGCCGACGGGCTGCCGCCTGAGGTGGGCGGGCTCATGGCCACCCGACGGGGAGGGGTGAGCCGCGCCCCCTACGACAGCATGAACCTGCGGCCGGCGGGCCTGCGTGGTGACGCCATGGACGAGCCTGCCGCGATCCAGGAGAACCAGCGCCGGTTCACGGCGTGGCTGGAGGGCGCGCAGCCCGTGTTCCTCGAGCAGGTGCACGGCACGGCCGTGGTGCGGCTCGCGCGGGCCGACCTGGCCCCCGGTCGCGGTCATCCGCAGGCCGATGCGAGCTTCACCACCGAACCCGGCATCGCGTGCACCGTGCTGGTGGCCGACTGCCTGCCGGTGCTGTTCGCTGCGCCGGGTGGCAAGGGCGTGGCGGCGGCGCACGCCGGCTGGCGCGGGCTGGCGGGCGGCGTGCTGGAGGCGACCGCCCGCGCCCTGTGTGAGGCGAGCGGCTGCGAGCCGGCGGAGCTCAGCACCTGGCTCGGGGCGTGCATCGGCCCGCAGGCTTTCGAGGTGGGCGACGAGGTGCGTGAGGCCTTCGGCGCACAGGGCGCGCGCTGCTTCGTGCCGGGCGAGCGCACCGGCAAGTGGTGGGCCGACCTGCCGGGTCTGGCGCGGGAGCGCCTCGCCGCGCTCGGCGTCCGCCGCGCAGCCGGGGGCCAGTGGTGCACGTTCACCGATCCGGCGCGCTTCTTCTCGTACCGGCGTGACGGGCTGACCGGGCGGCACGCGGCGGCCATCTGGCTGCGCTAGCCCGGCCGCGGCAGCGCCTGCGCCTGCGGCTGCGGCTGCGGCTGCGGCTGCGGCTGCGGCTTCAGCCCTCGGCGGGCGGACGGTCGGCCGTCTGCGCCGCTTGGGCATCTGCCCGGGCCTCGGCCGCCCGGCGTGCGCGTCGGCGGGTCGGCGTGCCGAGGATGTAGACCACGATGGCCACCGGCAACAGCCCGTACAGCAGCAGCGTGAAGAACGCGCCGAGCAGGCTGCCCTGCGACGACGTCGCTTCCGCCGCGGCCATCAGGACCGCGACGAAGAGCCAGGCGATGGCGACGATGTGCATTTCATTATTTGATAGGTAATCTCACGTAACGAAATCAAGGGTCATCGTGAGGTAAGCTTGCGCCCATCCAATCGCCCTGCCGAAATGCGACATTTCGCACAGCCCCAGCCAAGGAGACAGACGCAGTGAAAGGCAAGTCCACCACCCCGTCGATCGAGGCCTTCACGGCATTGGGCGCGCAGGCGCAGGAACATGCGCAGGCCTTCGGCCATGCGGTGGGGGACATCTGGCGGTCATTCTCCGGCCTGAGCCTGCCGCCGTCCACGCTGGCGCAGCTGCAGGGCGACTACCTGAAGCAGGCCGCCTCGCTGTGGAACCAGACGGTGGAGTCGGCCGCCCACGAAGGCGAGGGCGCCCGCCCGGCCGCCGTGCCCGACCGCCGCTTCTCCGCGAAGGACTGGGCCGCCAACCCCGCGGCGGCCTACACCGCGCAGATGTACCTGCTGAACGCGCGCACGCTGATGCAGATGGCCGACGCGCTGCAGGGCGACGAAAAGACGAAGGCGCGGGTGCGTTTCGCCGTGCAGCAGTGGGTGGACGCGATGAGCCCCAGCAACTTCCTCGCGCTCAACCCCGAGGCGCAGCGCAAGGCGCTGGAGACGCAGGGCCAGAGCATCGCCGCGGGGGTGCAGCACCTGGTGCACGACCTGCAGCAGGGCCATGTCTCTCAGACCGATGAAAGCGTGTTCGAGGTGGGCCGCAACGTGGCCACCACCGAGGGCACGGTGGTCTACGAGAACGAGTTCTTCCAGCTCATCGAATACAAGCCGCTCACGGCCAAGGTGCACCAGCGCCCGATACTGTTCGTGCCGCCGTGCATCAACAAGTACTACATCCTCGACCTGCAGCCGGAGAACTCGCTCATCCGCTACACCGTGCAGCAGGGCCACCGGGTGTTCGTGGTCAGCTGGCGCAACCCCGATGAGTCCATGGCCGGCAAGACCTGGGACGACTACATCGAGCAGGGCGCCATCCAGGCCATCCGGGTGGTGCAGGACATCTCCGGGCAGGACACCATCGACACCCTCGGCTTCTGCGTGGGCGGCACCATCCTGGCCACCGCGCTGGGCGTGCTGGCGGCGCGCGGCGAGCAGCCGGCCGCCTCGGTGACGCTGCTGACCACCTTCGTCGACTTCTCCGACACCGGCGTGCTCGACCTGTTCGTCGACGAGGCCTCGGTGCAGGTGCGCGAGATGACGCTGGGCGCCGATGCGCCCAATGGCCCCGCGCTGCTCAAGGGCCAGGAGCTGGCCACCACCTTCAGCTTCCTGCGCCCCAACGACCTGGTGTGGAACTACGTGGTGGGCAACTACCTCAAGGGCGAGTCGCCGCCGCCTTTCGACCTGCTGTACTGGAACAGCGACTCCACCAACCTGCCCGGGCCCATGTACTGCTGGTACCTGCGCCACACCTACCTGCAGGACGAACTCAAGCTGCCCGGCAAGCTCACCGTGTGTGGCGAGAAGCTCGACCTGGGCCGGATCGAGGCGCCGGTGTTCATCTACGCCTCGCGCGAGGACCACATCGTGCCGTGGAAGGGCGCCTACGCCTCCACCCGCGTCTTCACCGGCCCCAAGCGCTTCGTGCTGGGCGCGTCCGGCCACATCGCCGGTGTCATCAACCCGCCCGCGGCGAAGAAGCGCAGCCACTGGACCAACGACAAGCTGCCCGCTGCGGCGGACGACTGGCTGGCCGGCGCCACGGAGCACCCCGGCAGCTGGTGGGACGGCTGGGCCGGCTGGCTCAAGCGACATGCCGGCCCCATGGTGGCCGCGCCCAAGGCGCCGGGCAACCGCCGCCACAAGGCGATCGAGCCGGCCCCCGGCCGCTACGTCAAGGTGAAAGCGTGAGCCCCCACGCCGGCTGCCGGCCGCTGCCCCCCCAAGGGGCTCGGGCAGTGGACGGCAACGCCGGATACGCGCACGCCACTGGGTCCCTTTCCTGAATTCAAACGGAGACTTCCATGGGTAACGACATCGTCATCGTCGCCGCCGCCCGCACCGCGGTGGGCAAGTTCGGCGGCAGCCTCGCGCGCACCCCGGCGCCCGAGCTCGGCGCCACCGTCATCCGCGCCCTGCTGCAGCGCAGCGGGCTGGCGCCCGAGCAGGTGGGCGAGGTCATCCTCGGCCAGGTGCTCACGGCCGGCGCCGGCCAGAACCCGGCACGCCAGGCGCTCATCCGCGCGGGCCTGCCGCATGCGGTGCCGGCGATGACCATCAACAAGGTGTGCGGCTCGGGCCTGAAGGCCGTGATGCTGGCGGCGCAGGCCATTCGCGACGGCGACAGCGACATCGTGATCGCCGGCGGCCAGGAGAACATGAGCGCCGCGCCGCACGTGCTGCCCAACTCGCGCGACGGCCAGCGCATGGGCGACTGGAAGCTGGTCGACACCATGGTGAACGACGGCCTGTGGGACGTGTACAACCAGTACCACATGGGCATCACCGCCGAGAACGTGGCCCGCCAGTACGGCATCACGCGCGAGATGCAGGACGCCCTGGCGCTGGCCTCGCAGCAGAAGGCCGCGGCGGCCCAGGAAGCCGGGCGCTTCAAGGAAGAGATCGTGGGCGTCGCCATTCCCCAGAAGAAGGGCGACCCCATCGTCTTCGACAGCGACGAGTACATCAACCGCAAGACCAGCGCCGAGGCGCTGGCGGGCCTGCGCCCGGCCTTCGACAAGGCCGGCTCGGTCACGGCGGGCCACGCCTCGGGCATCAACGACGGCGCCGCAGCGGTGATGGTCATGTCGGCGGCCCGCGCCGCGGCCCTGGGTCTGCAGCCGCTGGCACGCATCGCCAGTTATGCCTCGGCCGGCCTGGACCCGGCCACCATGGGCATGGGCCCCGTGCCGGCCGCGCGCAAGGCGCTGCAGCGTGCCGGCTGGCAGGCGGCCGATCTCGACCTGCTCGAGATCAACGAGGCCTTCGCCGCCCAGGCCTGCGCCGTGCACCAGGAAATGGGCTGGGACACCAGCAAGGTCAACGTGAACGGCGGCGCCATCGCCCTGGGCCACCCCATCGGTGCCTCGGGCTGCCGCATCCTGGTGACGCTGCTGCACGAGAGGCAGCGCCGCGGCGCGAAGAAGGGCATTGCCTCGCTGTGCATCGGTGGCGGCATGGGCGTGGCGCTGACGGTCGAGCGCTGAAGCGATGCCCCGGCCGGGCGGCTAAGGGCTTATCCGCTGCCCATCGGCAGCGGGCCGCGCAATAGTGGACGCGGGCCCCCAGCGCCGGGGCCGGCGCAAACGCATCACAAGGAGAGCAAGACATGGCGAACAAAGTGGCCTACGTGACCGGTGGCATGGGTGGCATCGGCACCGCAATCTGCCAGCGGCTGCACAAGAGTGGCTTCACGGTGATCGCGGGCTGTGGCCCGAGCCGCGATTTCACGAAGTGGCTCGACGAACAGAAGGCGCTGGGTTTCCACTTCCACGCCTCGGTGGGCAACGTGGCGGACTGGGACTCGACCGTGGAGGCGTTCTCCAAGGCGGTGGCCGAGCATGGCCCCATCGACGTGCTGGTGAACAACGCCGGCATCACGCGCGACCGCATGTTCCTGAAGATGACGCCCGAGGACTGGCACGCCGTCATCGACACGAACCTGAACTCCATGTTCAACGTGACCAAGCAGGTCGTGCCGGGCATGGTGGAGAAGGGCTGGGGCCGCATCATCCAGATCTCGTCGGTGAACGGCGAGAAGGGCCAGGCGGGCCAGACCAACTACTCGGCTGCCAAGGCGGGCATGCACGGCTTCACCATGGCGCTGGCCCAGGAACTGGCCGCCAAGGGCGTGACGGTGAACACGGTGAGCCCGGGCTACATCGGCACCGACATGGTCCGGGCCATCAAGCCCGAGGTGCTGGAAAAGATCGTGGCGACCATTCCCGTGAAGCGCCTGGGCACGCCCGAGGAGATCGCCTCGATCGTGGGGTGGCTCGCGGGTGACGACTCGGGCTTCACCACGGGCGCCGACTTCTCCTGCAACGGCGGCCTGCACATGGGCTGACGCCCCGCGCCCCTGTGCGTGCGCAGGGGCACCCGGGCTGCACTAACATGCGCCGCCTCGCGACAGGGCGGCGCCAGGCGCTGCGAATGCATGGCTTCTGACGAGGAGGCATCCGTGACGCCGAGCCGCGGTGGCGGGGCGCCGCCGCCATGGCCGCTGCGCTGGTGGCACCGCGCGCTCGGCTTGCCGTGGCTCGTGCTGCTGGCGGCGCTGTCGCTGACTGCCGTGGCCACCGGCATGGCGCAACGCTCGGTGGCCGCGGCAGCCCAGGCGGAGGTGGCTGCCGCGGTCGAGCAGCAGGTGGGCCACCTGCGGTCCCGGCTCGACGCCTACGTGGCCCTGCTCAGGGCCACCCGGGCGTTCGTGGAGCTCGAAGGCGACCAACTCGACCGCGAGGGCTTCCACGGCTTCTACGAGCGGCTCAACGTGTTCTCCGACTACCCCGGTATCCGCGGCATCGGCTATAGCCCCCGGCTGGATGCCGACCGCGTGGCCGAGTTCGAAGGCGCCGCCCGTGCCCAGGGCATGCCGGGCTTCAAGGTCTTTCCGCCGGGCCGGCGCGAATGGATGTTCAGCATCCTCTACCTCGAGCCGCCGGACGAGCGCAACCTGGCCGCCGTGGGGTTCGACATGTTCTCCGAGCCGACCCGCGCCGACGCGATGGCCCGTGCACGTGATACCGGCAGCTTCGCCCTGTCCGACCGCGTCGTGCTGATGCAGGAGATCGACCGCCACAAGAGCGCCGGCTTCCTGGTCTACGCGCCGATGTACCGCCACTCGCTGGTGCCGGTAGGGGTGGAGGAGCGGCGCCGGCAGCTCACCGGCTATGTGTACGCGCCGTTCCGGGCGCCCGACTTCTTCGGCGCCGTGCTGGGCGGCAACCCCTCCGTGCGGCCGGTGCGTGTGCACGCGGGCGACGAGCCCCGTGCGGACAACGTGCTGCATGCCTTCGAGGGCGCCGAGCAGACTGACGCGGCGGACTGGCTGCTGCGTCGCGTGGAGTTCGGCGGCCGGGTGTGGACGCTGAGCTTCGTCCCCCGCGCGCGTGGCGCCGTGCCCCAGGCCTGGCTGCCCCAGGCCACGGCGGCCGCCGGCGTGCTGGTGAGCCTGATGCTGTGGGCGCTGACCCTGGCGCACGCGCGCGCCGGGCGGCGCCTGGCCGAGGCCATGCAGGCCGCGCAGGCGGCGCTGGCCGGTGAGCGCCAGGCGCGCGCGGCGCTCGAGCACTCCAACCGCGAGCTCGACCAGTTCGCCTACGTCGCCAGCCACGACCTGAAGGCGCCGCTGCGGGGCATCGCCAACCTGGCGCAATGGCTGGTGGAGGACCTGGGCGAGCGCGCGTCGCCCGAGATCCTGGAGTACACGCAGCTCATGAAGGGCCGCATCCACCGCATGGAGGCGCTGATCGACGGCATCCTGGCCTACAGCCGGGCTGGCCGCGCGGCGGGCCACCCGCAGCAGGTGGACGTGGCCGAACTGCTGCGCGAGGTGGTGGAGCTGCTGGCGCCGCCGGCGGGCCGGCCCGTGGAGGTGGCGCCCGGCATGCCGGTGCTGCATACCGACCGCTCCACCCTGCAGCAGGTCTTCATGAACCTCATCGGCAATGCGATCAAGCATGGCGCGGGCCCGGTGCAGGTCGGCGCGCGGCCGGAGGGCCCGGTCTGGCACTTCTGGGTGACCGACGATGGCCCCGGGATTGCTCCCCAGTACCATGAGCGCATCTGGGCGATGTTCCAGACGCTGCAGTCGCGTGACCGGGTGGAAGGCACGGGCATCGGTCTGTCGGTGGTGCGCAAGCTCGTGCAGTCGCGCGGCGGGCGGACCTGGGTCGAGTCGGCCGAGGGCGAGGGCGCCACCTTCCATTTCACCTGGCCGCGTCAGGAGACCCCATGAGCATGGACACCGCTTCCCAGCGCGCCCTGAACATCCTGCTCGTCGACGACGACGACCTCGACGTGATGAACGTGCAGCGCGCGTTCCGGCGGGCCAACCTCACCAACCCGCTGCACCTGGCGCGCGATGGCGAACAGGCGCTCGCCATGCTGCGCGACGGCACGGTGCCCGTCAGCCGGCTGCTGGTGCTGCTCGACCTGAACATGCCCCGCATGAACGGCATCGAGTTCCTGCGCGAGCTGCGCGCCGACGCGTCGCTGCGCCACATCAGCGTGGTGGCGCTCACCACCAGCAGCGAAGAGCAGGACAAGGTGGAGGCCTACCAGCTGCACGTGGCCGGCTACCTGGTCAAGCCGGTCACCTTCACGACCTTCGTCGAGCTCATGTCGGTGCTGCAGAAGTACTGGACGCTCATGGAGATGCCGTGAACGCCGAGGGCCACGACACACCGCTGCGCCTGCTGCTGGTCGACGACGACGAGCTCGACCGCATGGCCGTGAAGCGGCTGCTGCGGCAGCTGGGGCAGCCCACCCAGCTGGCCGAGACCGCCGACGGCCTGCAGGCGGTGGAGCTGCTGCTGGCGCAGCCCTTCGATTGCGTGCTGATGGACGTGCACATGCCGGCCATCGACGGCCTGGCCCTGCTGCGGCGCGTCCGCGGCCTGGGTGTGGACTGCCCGGTCGTGATGCTCACCGGCCAGGGCGACGAGGCCCTGGCGGTCGACCTCATGAAGGCCGGGGCCTCGGACTACCTGGCCAAGTCCGGCCTGGATGCGGCCCGGCTCGCTGCGGCCCTGCGGGGCGCGCTCACCCTGGCCCAGGCGCAACGCGCCGCCCGCGACGCGCAGCGTCTGCTGCAGCAGCAGGTGCAGTTCGCCGAGATGTTCGTGGGCATCGCGTCGCACGACCTGCGCAACCCGCTCAGCGTGATCCTGCTCAACGCGACGCTGCTGGAGCGCCACGGCGGCCTGCCGCCCGAGCTGTCGGCCTGCGTGGGGCGCATCCAGAACAGCGGCCAACGCGCACTGCGGCTGATCCGCGACCTGCTCGATTTCACCCAGGCACGCCTGGGCACCGGCCTGCCGCTGAACCGCACGCCGGCCGACCTGCACGCGCTGCTGGGGGATGCGGTGGACGAACTGCGGTCGACCCACCCGGCTCGCCACATCGTGCTGTGTCTGCACGCCGACGGGGCCGGGGTGTGGGACGGGGACCGCATCACCCAGGTGGTGGCCAACCTGGTGGGCAATGCCCTGCGGCATGGCGCCCCGGACCAGCCGGTCACGGTGACGCTCGAGGGCGGGCCCGACGAGGTGTGCCTGCGAGTGCACAACCGCGGCGAGCCGATTCCGGCGGCGCTGCAGGCCGAGCTGTTCCGGCCGCTGCGGCGCGGTGACGCCGCAGGCCCCGCGGGCGCGGAGGCCGGCATCGGCCTGGGGCTGTTCATCGTGGAGCAGATCGCCGCGGCGCACGGCGGCCGGGTGGGCGTGCACAGCACGCCGGAAGACGGCACCACCTTCAGTGTCTGGCTGCCGCGGGCCGCGGCAGCCGCGCCCTAGAAGGCCATGTAACGGCCGGGCCGGTGGTTCACCGCGAGGGCGAAGTTCATCGCGGCGGCCGCCAGCAGCGACAGCGCCAGGCGCGTCGCGTCGATCCACGGCCACGAGGCCAGCAGGATCAGTGCGTCGATGCCCAGCTGCACGTGGCCGGCGCGCCAGCCGAAGCGCTCCTGCAGCCAAAGCACCAGCACGTTCAGCCCGCCCAGGCTGGCGCGGTGGCGGAACAGGATGATGAAGCCCGCCCCCACGAGCAGGCCGCCGCCGATGGCCGCGAACCACGGCGCCACGCGCTCCAGCGCCAGCCAGCCGGGCAGCGCCTCGGACAGGCCCGCCAGCAGCGTGACGGCGGCCAGCGTCTTGAGGGTGAAGCGAGGCCCCATGCGCTGCCAGGCCAGGGCGTAGAAGGGCAGGTTGATGGCGAAGAACAGCGCGCCGAAGGGCAGCCCCGTGGCGTAGTGCGCGAGGAAGGCCAGGCCCACGGTGCCGCCGGTCATCAGGCCCGCCTCGCGGAACAGCGCCAGGCCCAGGCCGACGAACAGCGTGCCGGTGAGCAGCGCCTGCGCATCGTCGAAGGCGCTATGGCGCAGCGGCTCGGGAGTGCCGGTGGCCGGGCTCATTCGACGATCCCCGCCATGAAGTACTTGATCAGGCCCTTGGCCGCGAAGCCCACCAGGCCCACGCCCAGCCCGAGAAACAGCACGAAGGTGCCGAAGCGGCCGGCCTTCGATTCGCGCGCGAGCTGGAAGATGATGAAGACCATGTAGAGCATGAACGCCGTCACCCCGACCGTGAGGCCGAAGTTGGCGACCTGCTCTTCGGTGAACCCGAACATCAGACCCGCTCCCGGTCGTCGTGGGCGAGCACCAGGTCGCGGTAGGCGTGCCAGCTCGCGTGAGCGAGCCAGGGCAGCACCACCACCAGGCCCAGCAGCACCGTGGCCATGCCCAGGCCGGTGAGCACCAGCAGCAGCACCGCCCACAGCGCCATGGGCAGCGGGTGCTCCATCACGGCACGCCAGCTGGTGAACACGGCGCCCAGCACGCCGATGGGACGGTCCAGCAGCATGGGCAGCGCGACGACGCTGGACGCGAAGACCGGGGCGGCCAGCAGGGCGCCCAGCACCAGCCAGGTCTCGAACAGCAGCCCTTGCTCGGCCAGCACCACCAGGCGCAGGAAGTCCACCGGCCGGTTGACCTGGCCGGGCAGGGCGCTGACGATGAGCGACGCCGAGGTGAGCACCCAGCCCGTGCCGGCCAGGGCCAGCAGTGCGCCGAACACGACCAGGCGGTGGTCGCGCGGGCGCCAGGCGGCCAGGGCGGTGCCCAGCCCGGCCGGCTCGCCGCGCTCGATGGCGCGGCTCACGGCGTACAGCCCGGTGGCGAGCACGGGCGCCACCAACAGGAAGCCCGAGAAGGCCCCAGCCAGCCACCAGAACTGGTGCCGCGCCTGCCAGAACAGGGCGGCGCCGAAGGCCGCCATCACCGCGCCGTGCAGCAGCCCGGGCAGCGGGCAGGTCATCAGGTCGCGCCAGCCGCGGGCCAGCCAGCCCAGCGGTCGCAGGGCCGGGATGCGGCGCACGCCGAAGCTGCGCGATTGCTGCAGGGCGTGTTCGGTGAGGCGGTTGGGCATGGCGGGCGCATGGTGCCAGCGGGCCGGCCCGCCGGTCTTGATGTTGGACAAGCGCCCGGGCCGGCCGGGCGGCGCATCAGGGCGCGGCAGCGTCGATCAGGGCGCTGGCGGCTGCGTGCAGGGCAGGCGCGGAACCGTCGCCCAGGGGCAGGGGGCGCGGCGCGGCCTCGCCGTCGCGCCCGGCCCGGTCGTACAAGGGGTCGTAGTGCTGGCTCAGCAATTCGCGCAGCAACTGCGCCCAGTCGCCCGCGCGGGCCAGCGCCTGCCAGTGTTCCACCACCGCACGCCCGCGCAGCGCGGTGAGGGCGGCCAGGCGGTCGTCCAAGGCGGCCAGGTCGGTCATCAGGAAGGCGTATTCGCCCTGCAGCAACGCGACGCGGGCGTCCTGCGGCATGTCGATGCGCCATTGGTGCGGGCTGCCGTGCAGGGCAGGCAGCATGGATTCGGGCAGCTGCAGGCGGCCGATGCGGCGGCTCTCGCGCTCGACGAACACCGGCCGCGCGGGGTCGAAGCCCCGCAGGGCCTGCCACAGCAGGGTTTCGAAGCGCTTCTGGCTGGGCTGGGGGCGATCAGGCAGGCCGCCCAGCACCGAGCCGCGGTGGGCCGCGAGGTCTTCGAGATCGAGCACCTGGGCCCCCTGGGCCGCGAGCGCCTGCAACAGCAGGGTCTTGCCGCTGCCCGTGCGCCCGCCCAGCACCTGCCACTGCAGGCGGGCGGGCAGCGTGGCGAGCTCGTCGCGCACCAGGGCGCGAAAGGCCTTGTAGCCGCCCTGCAGCTGGTGCGTGCGAAAGCCGATCTGGGCCAGCACGATGCTCAGGCTGCCCGAGCGCTGGCCGCCTCGCCAGCAGTAGACCAGCGGCCGCCAGTCGCGCGGCAGCCGGGGCATGTGCGCCTCGAGGTGGCGGGCGATGTTGCGCGAGACCAGCGCCGCGCCGCGCTTGCGTGCCTCGAAGGTGGAGACCTGGGTGTAGATCGTGCCCACCTCGGCGCGCTCGGCGTCGTCGAGCACGGGCCAGTTCACCGCGCCAGGCAGGTGGTCCTCGGCGAACTCGGCCGGGGACCGCACATCGATGATGGCGTCGTGGGGCTCACGGCCGCCGAAGGCGTCGGCGGCGCTGCAGAGGGCCAGGCTCATGGGTCAGGGCGTCACGGCGCGAGGGCCAGGGCGTCGAGCAGCTCGCTTTCCATCTGCAGCTGCAGGCGCGGGTTCTGCAGCGCGGGGCCGCTGACGAGGAAGGTGTCCTCCACCCGCTCACCGAGCGTGGAGACCTTGGCGAGCTGGAGGTTGACCTGGTGCTTGCCGAGCACCCGGGCGATGGCGTACAGCAGGCCGGAGCGGTCGCTGGCGCTGACCGTGACCACCCAGCGCTGCGCCTTCTCGTCCGGCCGCAGCGACACGCGCGGCTGGATGGGGAAGGACTTGACCCGGCGCGAGACACGCCCGCGGCTGGGGGCGGGTAGCGGGCCGTCCGATGCCAGCGCCAGGGCGGCCTGGGTCTCGACCAGCGAGATCATGTCGCGGTAGGCGCTGCCGGCGTGCGGGTCGACGCCCGGGCTCACCACCTGGAAGGTGTCCAGCGCGTAACCGGCGCGGGTGGTGTGGATCTTGGCGTCCTGGATGGAGAAGCCGGCGGAATCGAAATAGCCGCAGATGCGGGCGAACAGGTCGGGCCGATCGGGCGCGAACACCAGCACCTGCAGGCCCTCGCCGATGGGCGAGGGGCGCGCCCGCACGATGGGCTGCCGGGTGTCCAGGTGGCGCCACAGCGAACGGGCATGCCAGGCGATCTCCGCCGCGTCGTGGCGGGCGAAGTAGCTCACGTCCAGCGTTTTCCACAGCGGCTGCTCTGTGCCCGGCAGCGCTGAGTGCAGGGCGAGGATGTGCTGCGCCTCCTGCTTGCGCGCCTCCACCTCGGCGTCGGCGCTGGGCGAGGCGCCGCCGAGCACGCGCAGCGTGAGGCGGTACAGGTCCTCCAGCAGCTTGCCTTTCCAGGCGTTCCACACCTTGGGGCCGGTGCCGCGGATGTCGGCCACGGTGAGCAGGTACAGCGCAGTGAGGTGGCGCGCGTCGCCCATGAGGCGGGCGAAGTGGCCGATGACCTCGGGGTCGGACAGGTCTTCCTTCTGCGCCACGCGGCTCATGGTGAGGTGGTGGCGCACCAGGAACTCGGCCAGGCTGGCGTCGGCCGGCTCCACGCCGTGCTCACGGCAGAAGCGCCGCACTTCCACCGCGCCGAGATCGGAGTGGTCACCGCCGCGGCCCTTGGCCACGTCATGGAACAGCGCGGCGATGTAGAGGATCCAGGGCTTGTCCCAGCCGGCCGCGAGCTGGCTGCAGAAGGGGTACTCGTGCGCATGCTCGGGCACGAAGAAGCGCCGCACGTTGCGCAGCACCATCAGGATGTGCTGGTCCACGGTGTAGACGTGGAACAGGTCGTGCTGCATGCGGCCGACGATGCGGCGGAACACCCACAGGTAGCGGCCGAGCACCGAGGTCTGGTTCATCAGCCGGAAGGCGTGCGTCTGGCCGCTGGGCTGGCGCAGGATGTCCATGAACAGCTCGCGGTTCACCGGGTCGCGGCGGAAGCCGGCGTCCATGAGGTTGCGCGCGTTGTACAGCGCCCGCAAGGTGCGCGCCGACAGGCCCTTGATGCCGGGCGTCTGCTGGAAGACGAGGAAGGTCTCCAGGATGGCATGCGGGTTGTCGGTGTAGAGGTCGTCGCGCGCCACCTCGAGCATGCCGGCGCGGTCGAGGAAGCGGGCGTTGATGGGCCGCATCGGCACGTCCTCGGTGCCGTTGACCCGCTCCTCGATGTTGAGCATGAGGATCTGGTTCAGCTGCGCCACCGCCTTGGCCGCCCAGTAGTAGCGGTGCATCAGCACCTCGGACGCGCGCGTGCCGCCGTCGCCGGTGTAGCCGAAGCTTTGCGCCACGGCCGTCTGCAGGTCGAACACCAGCCGGTCTTCGCGCCGGCCGGCCACCAGGTGCAGGCGCGCACGGATGAGCTTGAGCGTGCCCTCCTGGCGCTGCAGCTGCTTCACCTCGAAGGGGGTGATCAGGCCGCGCGCGGCGAGCTCCGTCCACGTGCGCCCCAGCCCCGCGGCGCGGGCCACCCACACCACCACCTGCAGGTCGCGCAGGCCGCCCGGGCTTTCCTTGCAGTTGGGCTCCAGGGCGTAGGGCGTGTCCTCGTACTTCACATGGCGCTGGCGCATCTCCAGCGTCTTGGCGCGCAGGAAGGCGCGCGCGTCCATGGCCGCCGTGTTGGCATGGCGGAAGGTGTTGAACAGCCGGCGCGAGCCGCAGAGGAAGCGGCTTTCCAGCAGCGCCGTCTGCACGGTCACGTCCTTCTGCGCCTCGGCGATGCACTCGTCCACCGTGCGCACCGAGGAGCCGATCTCCAGGCCCACGTCCCAGCACGCCGTGATGAAGGCGGACAGGGTGGCGCGGGTGGCGGGGTCGTCCGCCGCCTGCGACAGCGTGGGCGGCAGCAGCAGCAGCACGTCCACGTCGGAATGCGGGAACAGCTCGCCACGGCCATAGCCGCCCACGGCCAGCAAGGCGGCACCGGCGGGCATGCCGCTGTGTTGCCACAGGCTGACCAGCGTGGCATCCACATGGCGGGCCAGGCCGCGCAGCAGGCGCGCCGCCCCGGTGATGCTGGGCCTGCCCGCGGAGAAGCGTTCGATCAGCGCCGCCTTGCCCGCACGGAACTGCTCGCGCAGGGCAGGCAGCGGGACAGCGGGGGCGCCGGCCGCCGGCACGGCCTCATCCAGCGGGGCCATGGGCGCGGCTCAGGCGCCGACGAACTCGGGCGGCTGGGGGCTGCCCGACGACACCGTGAGCACCTCGTAGCCGGTGTCCGTGACCACCACCGTGTGCTCCCATTGGGCCGACAGCGAGCGGTCCTTGGTGACGATGGTCCAGCCGTCGCCCGTTTCCTTGATCTCGCGGCGGCCGGCGTTGATCATGGGCTCGATGGTGAACACCATGCCGGGTTGCAGCTCTTCGAGCGTGCCCGGGCGGCCGTAGTGCAGCACCTGCGGCTCCTCGTGGAACTTCTGGCCGATGCCATGGCCGCAGAACTCGCGCACGATGGAGAAGCCCTGGTTCTCCGCGAAGGTCTGGATGGCGTGGCCGATGTCACCCAGCCGGGCGCCGGGGCGCACCTTGACGATGCCGCGCCACATGGCTTCGTAGGTGATGGCGCACAGGCGCTTGGCGGCGATGGAGCCCTCGCCGACGATGAACATGCGGCTGGTGTCGCCGTGCCAGCCGTCCTTGATGACGGTGACGTCGATGTTGACGATGTCGCCGTTCTTCAGCGGCCGGTCGTTCGGGATGCCGTGGCAGACCTGGTGGTTGATCGACGTGCAGATCGACTTGGGGTAGGGCGTGTAGCCCGGCGGCTGGTAGTTCAGCGGCGCGGGCACCGCCTGCTGCACGTTCACGATGTGGTCGTGCGCCAGCTTGTCGAGCTGTTCGGTGGTGACGCCCGGCTTCACATGGGGCGTCAGCATGTCCAGCACCTCGGACGCGAGGCGGCCGGCCACGCGCATGGCTTCGATGTCGGCGGCGGACTTCAGGGTGATCGTCATGGGCCGGCATTCTCTCATCGCACCGTAAAATCGCGGGTTTCCTTGTGGCTTGCCCCTGACCGACGGGGTGCCGCCCGCCCGGAGCCCCACCCTTGGCCGCCATGCCCACCGCCCATCCGCACCTTCTGCACTTCGAGGGCGGCAACGCCCTGTCCGCCTTCCGCGCGCAGGCGCTGCTCGCCCGGCTGCAGGCCGCCTGCCCGCGCGTGGCCGGCGTGACGGCCCGCTTCGTGCACTGGGTGGGACTGGATCAGCCGCTGGACGCCGGGGCCAGCGACAAGCTGGCGGCGCTGCTGCAGTACGGCGAGCCGGCCGCGGCGGGCGAGGGTGAGCTCGTGGTGGTGATGCCGCGCCTGGGCACGGTGTCGCCCTGGGCCAGCAAGGCCACCGACATCGCCCACAACTGCGGCCTGCCCATCCACCGTGTGGAGCGGGTGACCGAGTTCCGCCTGGCGCTCAAGACGGGGCTGGTGGCGGGCCTGGTGGGCGGGGCCAAGCCGCTGTCGGCCGACGAACGCGCGGCCTGCGCGGCCGTGCTGCACGACCGCATGACCGAGAGCGTGGCCTTCGAGCGCGAGGCGGCCCGCCACCTCTTCGACGAGCAGCCGGCCGAGCCGCTGGCCCATGTGGACGTGCTGGATCAGGGCCGCGGGGCGCTGGAGCGCGCCAACACCGAATTCGGCCTGGCGCTGTCGGACGACGAGATCGACTACCTGGTGGACGCCTTCACCGGCCTGAAGCGCAACCCGAGCGACGTGGAGCTGATGATGTTCGCCCAGGCGAACAGCGAGCACTGCCGCCACAAGATCTTCAACGCCGAGTTCACCATCGACGGCCAGAAGCAGCCGCTGTCGATGTTCGGCATGATCCGCCACACCGAGAAGACCAACCCGCAGCGCAGCATCGTCGCCTACAGCGACAACGCCGCGGTGATGCAGGGCGGCCCCGTGGAGCGGTGGCTGCCCGAAGGCTTCACCAACGCCCCGAAGTACGGCCCACGCGCCGAGACGGCCCACGTGCTGATGAAGGTGGAAACGCACAACCACCCGACGGCCATCTCGCCCTTCCCGGGCGCCTCCACCGGCGCGGGCGGCGAGATCCGCGACGAGGGCGCCACCGGCCGCGGGGCGCGCCCCAAGGCGGGTCTCACCGGCTTCTCGGTGAGCACCCTGCACCTGCCCGGCACGGCGGAGCCCTGGGAGCAGCAGCCCTACGGCAAGCCCGAGCACATCGCCAGCGCGCTGCAGATCATGACCGAGGGCCCGCTCGGCGGCGCGGCCTTCAACAACGAGTTCGGCCGGCCCAACCTGGGCGGCTACTTCCGTGTGTTCGAGCAGACCGTGGGCAGCGGCGCCGACGCGGTGCGCCGCGGCTACCACAAGCCCATCATGATCGCCGGCGGCCTGGGGCAGATCAGCGACGGCCAGACGCACAAGCTGCCCTTCGGCGCCGGCACCCTGCTGGTGCAGCTGGGCGGCCCGGGCATGCGCATCGGCATGGGCGGCGGCGCGGCGAGCTCCATGGCGGCCGGCACCAACACCGCGGCGCTCGATTTCGATTCCGTGCAGCGCGGCAACCCCGAGATCCAGCGCCGCGCGCAGGAGGTCATCAACCACTGCTGGGCGCTCGGCGCGAACAATCCCATCCTGGCCATCCACGACGTGGGCGCGGGCGGCATCAGCAACGCCTTCCCCGAGCTGGTGG
>JACRBA010000089.1 GCA_016213265.1 Burkholderiales bacterium
TCCCCGCGCTCGCGGGGAACACGCCGGCGCGGTGGCGACTGTGCGTTTCAAGCCCGGTTCATCCCCGCGCTCGCGGGGAACACCACGTGCGGCCGGGCAGGCTCACGGGTGCCGGCGGTTCATCCCCGCGCTCGCGGGGAACACGATCAACTGGCCCCAGAGAAGCCCATTGGAGACGGTTCATCCCCGCGCTCGCGGGGAACACTGCACGGCACCGAGTACTTCAGCCGCGTGTCCACGGTTCATCCCCGCGCTCGCGGGGAACACTGCCCCTTCTCCTCCCAGTCCACGCTGAACGTCGGTTCATCCCCGCGCTCGCGGGGAACACGCCCATCGGCGCCATCGTGGCCGGCCAGCACGGCGGTTCATCCCCGCGCTCGCGGGGAACACGCCGAGGCAGGTCAGGTCGAAGATGCCCTTCGTCGGTTCATCCCCGCGCTCGCGGGGAACACTCGACGTACCTCGCAATGCCGTCGGTACCTACCGGTTCATCCCCGCGCTCGCGGGGAACACTCCAAACGTAAGTCATTATCCCCAAAGGGAATTTCTGACTCGCTCGAATCTACCGAAACTTGGCTTGTTAAAGATCGGTCGCTGGCGGCGGCAGAAAGCGCACGAGTCTCAAGCCGTCGTGGTCCGCCGGCTCACGCCGATTGGCGCCGAGTGTCTGGAACTCGTAGCCAGACTCGCTGCGGCTGGCCCAGGCCATGACGACGTTGCCGTCCTCGTGGCCCTCGGCCAGTTGTTGCCAGATCATCTCCCGGGTTCGCCGACTCACGTCGCCCAGGTAGACGCCAGCGCGCACCTCCAGCAGCCAGATGGCCAGGCGGCCACGCAGTCGCGGCGGCACGTTCTCGGTCACCACCACCAGCAGCGCCATCACTGACTTCTGTGACCCGCGTCGCCGATGCCCTCGGGCACCGGGATCGCGGGTGGAACGGACTCGGGCGGGGCTTCGGGCGGGCTGATGCCGCCGGCAGCCAGCATTTCCTCGATGCCGGGGATGATGCGCTCCAGCAGCTTGTGCTGGCGGAAGAGGTCGCGGCAGGCCAGGCGCACGGCGCGCTCCGGTTCGGGCGGCGCCTTGGCCGCGATGGAGAAGGCCAGGGGAACGACGGTGTCGAACTTGTAGATGTCGGCCACGTCGTACACAAAGGACAGCGGCTTGCCCGTGTGGATGAACCCCACCGCCGGTGCGTAGCCGGCCGCGAGCACGGCTGCCTCCGCAATGCCATACAGGCAGGCGGTGGCGGCCGACAGGCACCGGTTGGGGACGTCCGCCGCGTCCCATTCCTGCTGGTCGTAGCGCCGCGCCTGCCACTTCACGCCGTGCTGCTCTGACAGCAGCTTGTAGATGGCCCTCACGCGCGCGCCCTCGATGCCCCGCAGCTGGTCGACGCTGCGTCGGGCAGGCGCCGGCTCGCCGAAGCGCATCTCGTACATCTTGCGCACCACTTTCAGGCGCAGCTCATCGTCCAGCGCCAGCTTCGCCTGGTAAAGCAGACGGTCGGCCCGCGCGCCACCTGGCTGGCCGCTGGCGTACAGCCGCACACCCGATTCGCCCACCCAGACGAGCAGCGTGCCGACCAGCGCCGCCAGCCGCACGGCGGCATGCGACACGCGTGTGCCAGGCTCCAGCATGATGCAGGCGACAGAGCCCACCGGGATGTGCGTGCGCACGCCGGTCTTGTCGATCAGCACGAAGGCGCCGTCCAGCACGTCGATCTGCCCGTACTGGACAAACACCATGGACACGCGGTCCTTGAGCGGAATGGGCTTCAGTGGCGGCAGCACGGCCTATCCACACCGTGCGATGCTGATCAGCCCGCACCCGAACGCCTTGCCATGCCCGATTCCGCGGGCCATGGCCTGTGCCAGCGCCTGCACGTCGTGCACCACCAGCACACCCTCGAAGCACGCGCGCAGCAGACTCACCGTCGCCCCGCCTTTGCGGCTGTGGCTGGTGTCGACATGCGTCACCAAGGCAGAGTCGACGCCAAAGCCCGCACGCTCGCCCTGCCGCCCCAGCCAGGCGAGCTGAGCGTCTTCGCCCACCAGGCCGTGCCGCTTGACTTGCCGTGTCACCGTGGGGTTGGCCACCACCCTGAAGCGGTAGCGAGCGCCCTGGCGCAGCACATGGAGGGGGTCGAACTGCTTGGTGGACACGGCATCGACACCTTGCAGGTAGCCGGGCAGCGCCTGCAGAAAGGCCCAGGCACCTTCGTCGCCCGACTGCACCAGCACCGTGGGCTCGCTCCACGCGCTGCCGGGCTCCAGGCGCCAGAGGAACCGAGGAACAGGCGCGGTCTCGTCTGCCACGAAAGCACGCACCAATGTGCGGTGCATGTCGTAGGGGTCGGCCAGGTCACGGCGGGCCGTCGCGCTGCGGGGATCAAGCCGCAGTCGGGTCAGGTACATGCGCAACTCCAGGGGTGAAATGGCGGGTGGCCACAAAGCGCGGGCCGAACCGGCGCAACGAAAAGGGGGCCACGGGCTGATCCAGCCGCACGGCGCCGTGGTCGGTGGTCTCCAGCAGCATCCGCATCGGGCCAGCCGGGCGCGGGTGATGCACGGAGTCGTAATCCATCAGCGCCGCCTCCAGCGGCTGGTCCACCAGCCCATCGGGCAGGTAAATGGGTGCTGATGGCACGAAACTCTTGCGGCCCAAGGCCAGGGGCCAGGCGGGCCGCTGGAGGGCACAGTGCAGGTCCTCCAGCAGCGCACGCCGAGTGCCCTGCAGGCCCACCACGAACACCGCGTCGGCGAGGTAATAGCGCGGGCTCACCACCGTTCGGCCCTCGTCCGGCTTGGCGTTCGCCGCGATGAGCACACCGGTGGCCGTTTGGTAATCGCGCATGAGGACGCCTTCGCGGTCCACCCGCACCCCCATGCACAGGGCAGCCAGATCGTCCACCGGCTCCTTGCGGTCCCGCCCCAGCGCTGCGCACAGCATGCCCAGCACGCCAGACTTCGACGGCTCCAGCTGCGTGTCCCGCTCGTCGAAGCGGCTGGTGGTGCCCCAGGATTGCAGCGGGCCCTGCAGCCGAAGCAGCAGCGTGGCGGTCATGCGGCGGCCTTCAACGCCTGCTCCGCCAGCGACTGCGCCTGCTCCGCCAGGGCCGGCAGTGACGCGACGCGCTGCCCCCGCTCCGCCGGCCATTGCCCCGACAGATCCAGCGTGAGCCAGCGGTCCCTGGCGTCTCCGTAGGCGGCGCCCAGCTGGGCCTCGTACCGCGCCAGCTCACGCACCGACTGGCCGCTGAGCGACTCACCGCGCCGAGCCGCCACCGGCGACTCGAACGCATTGGCCAGGCTCATCGGCGCGCTGTGCCTCAAACACACCCCCACGAACTCCGGCGGGTTGTGCGCGGCAAAGCTGTTCTGCTTGCCGCTGGGCACCGCGCGGGCCATGGCGAGCGTGAAGGCACGCACGGCAGACAGCGCCAGCTCGGCGTCACCCTGCAGGTTCGACAGCAGTTTGCCCACGTCAAGCACCGCGTAACGGTAGAAGGTGGCGGAGTTGAACTCCACCTGCCCGATCATCCCGGCGCCGGTTTCGTCTTCGTCGCCCTGGTCGTCCACGGCCGTGAAGTAGTCGAACTCCCGCTCCACCCGATGGGTGCTGATGGCGTGCGCCACCTGGCAAGCGGCGTCCTGGTTCACCGCGGGCAGGTCCGCCAGCATGCGGCCGAACAACGCCACATCCACCGCCTTGCCGCCGTTCATGAGCGCCTTCACCTTCTTGCCGATGTCGGCGGCGCCCCCTGCCTTCGCCTCCTTCTTGGACTTCTTCTCCGCCGCCACGACCAGCTCGTCCCAGTGGGCATCCACCAGCTCCGCCAGCGCCTTCACTTCGCCATCGCCGAGAAACAGCAGGTACTCGGTCTTGCCGTCGTCCTTGAGCTTCAGCCCGGCGCTGGCGAGCGCCGCCTCGATCTTGGCGGCGGCCTCCTGGGGGTCCCTGTCAGGCAGCCGCGCCACCAGCAGCTCCTTCAAACGTTTGGTGCGCACGCCCCGGTGTTCGGCAGGCAGCAGCTCAAGCGCCTCCACCACCGTGCGCACGGCGCGCTTGAAACACTGGCTGCTCACCCGCGCGCGACGCTGGCCGCCGAAGATCGCGTCCTTGGGCGCACCGGTGTCGTCCCGGTTGAGATTGGAGGGTGCGAAGTTCTGGATCAGATGGAACTCGAGGAACAGGCTCACGTGGGTCTCCCTGGGTCAATCGTGGGTCGGTGTGGTGGTGTCGGCGCTCTGGGGTGCGGGCGCTTCCGCCTGCATGGCGCGATAGAAGTCGCGCGCCCAGCGGCGCTTGAGACGATCGCGGGCGTCGGGGCTGGCACGCTCGTCCAAGGCCACGGCCAGGTCTTGCAGCAGCTCGACGGGGTCGAAGCCCTTGCCGTCTGCGGCCAGCAACTGCACGGCCTGGCGCAGGTGGTGCATCACGCCCTCGGCGTCCGCCTCCAGCAAGGCAATGAACCGCAGCTCCAAGCTGGGCCGGTCTTTCTCGCGCGTCAGCTCGCCCAGGGCAGCAGCCAGGCTGCTCGATCGGGGGCTGGGGTGCAGGGCATAGAGACCGGCCATCGCGTAGCGTGCCAGACGGCGCGCGTCCTGCGTGTGCCAGGTGCTGGATACGAAGCGCTCCACATAGGGGTAGGCCCGTGGGTAGGCGCCGGGCTCAAAGGCCAGGCTGTGCCGCAGCGCTGCCATGGCGCCAGGGTCTTTGGCCAGGGCATGAAGATGCTCGATGAACGCAGTGTTGGCGTCATGCGCCATGTCGATGCTCCTGAAGATGAGAGGCGGGTGGAGTCAGTTCGTCGGCGGCCAGGTGGGCGTGCAGCCACCGGTGCATGAGGCCGCTCCATCGGGCATCCGCCCGCCAGGCGCGGGGAGAAGACCCCAGCGTGACCAGCAACTGTTGCCAGGCCCGGTTGGCGGCCTGCCGCAGCGTGCGCTGCCACAGGCGCTGCGCGGCGTCGAACTCGTCGTCTGCGAGGTGCTGCATCACCGCGGCGAGGCCGCTCTGCGCCGCGGCGAAGTAAGTGGCCGCGAGCGGCCCGCTTTCCACCATCCCCCGGGCCCGGCTTCGGGTGTCCTTGCTCTTCGGGTCGGGCAAGGTGTCGGCCACGAGTGAGACGGCGGTCTGCCGCAGCTGCTGGTACACCGTCTCGGCCGTGGCCACATGCGCGCGCAGCTCCAGGGCGCGGTCAGGCTCCAGCAGCAGTGCCTCAGGCAACGCCACCTGTTCCATGCGCCACCGCAGCAGCTTCGCCTGGTCGCTGGCGAGCCCAGCCACGAGCAACGCCTGCCGCCCCCTGCCCTGCCCGCTCAGCTGGTGCAGGCTGGCCGCCCGCTGAACCACCTGCGCCGCCTGATAGCCTTGCTGCGGCGCCGGCACGAGGGCCGGCAGGTCGCGCCAGAGGGCGCGGCCCTCCGTGAACGACACGCGCACCAACCCGTTGCTGCCGGCGCGGAAGCAGGCCATGGGGTCGGGGGCCTGCGGGTCGTCGGCCAGGGCCCAACCCGCCGCAAAGCGCAGCCATTTCACTGAGCCGTCGGCCTCACGGTCCAGCAGCACGGCACGGGTCTGCCGGGTGTAGCGGTCATTCGGGCCGCTGGGCAGCACCGGGTCACCGCGCAATTGGCCCAGTGTGAGCGGCGGGCGCTCCCAGGCCGGTCGGTCGTCCTCCGGCTGGCCGGGCAACGGAGCCGCATGCAGGTTGAGACACAGTGTGTGCGCCAAGGTGGCACCCACCGGCAGCACGGCGGCCGTGTTGGCCAATGGGCCCGCCTTGTCGGCGTCCCTGAGGGTCTTCACCAACCCTCCCGGCGTGAACTGCAGGAATCCGAGCAGATGGGCAACGGCCGCCGCTGGCGCAATGGGCACCGGCTCGGTATCAATGGAATGGTCGAAGACCACCGGCGCGTTGCCGTTGGCACTGGCCAGGGAGATCTGGGTCCAACTCTTGCGCTTGTCACGCGTCTCCGCGGCCTCGCGCAGCGCAGCCACCTGCAAGAAGGGGTGGTCGGCCCCGAACACATCGAATCGCGCCCTCCACGCCTCCAGGTAGGCGCACACCTCATCCACGGGCAGGCCGGCGCGGTACCACGACAGGCGGTCGGCGTCCGCCCAACGGCCGCGGCTGTGCACCAGCGCCCGGTGCACGATGGCCAGCAGCAGGCGGTACTCGGCCACCAACGAAGGCGGCGCCGTCTCCGCCAACGCCGTGATCTCGCCACAGCGGCGCACTGCCTCCAGCAGCCCCACGGCCTGAACCTCGCCGCTGCCCAGCCGCACGGGCAGCCAGGGCGTATCGAGTAGGTTGAACCCTTGCGTCATGCCTCTCCTTCCGTGGCGCCCACGTCGGACACCGCATCTCCAAATACGAGACCCAGTTCGGGATCCACCACGACACGCAGCCCCGCGTCGGCAGCCCGCTGCCCCACACAAGGCAGTGGAAACATCTGTCTCAAGAGTGGATGGCTCTCGAACGCGTTCGCCAACGGCCCGGCCTTCAGTCTCTTGACGACCCCCGTGCGGCTGAGCTTCACCTGTCTGGCGTAGAGCGCCCGAGCCATCTCTGGCCCCACCTCGGCATCGGGAAAGAAACCCGCGTCTCCGTGGCGCGCATGCCACCGTCCGTCGTCGCCCACGATGACCGGCACCACGGTGATGGATTCCTGACCCAGACGGGTGCGGTTGGTCAGGCCCAGGCCGAGTTCGTCCTCCTCGTGTCCGCGAGGCTTGCCGTCGTAGGCGGCAGCGGGTTCGGCGTCGGGGTCCACGGCGATGTGGAAAGACTGCATGCGCTCGCTGCCGACGCGCGCCAGGTAGGCGCCATACGATTCGCCTTCGATGAACTGCCGCGCGGCTTGCTCAAGCGCCTCAGGCAGGCCGTGGTCGATGTCGTACACGGCCTGCACGAGGCGGTCGATGTCTTGGGGCAGGCGCAGCGCCGTCTCCTGCAGCAGCAGCGCCCAGGTGCGCCCGAGGATGTAGGCGTCATAGACGAAGGCCCAGCCCGTCTCCTTCCAGGCGGACAGGGCCCCGGCCTGCAGGCCAGCCACCACGAGCCGCGGCTGCGCATGGGCGACGGGCCGCGTTCGTTCGCCGTGCCGGTGCAGCCGGCCAGCCCGCTGCAGCAGCAGGTCCACCGGGGCCAGGTCGCTGAACATGACGTCGAAGTCGATGTCGAGCGACTGCTCCACCACCTGCGTGGCGACGAGAATCGCGCGCGTTGGCCGCTCGCCGCCGGGCCCAAAGAGCCCCAAGACATCGCGCTCGCGCTCTGCCCGCTCATCCGCGGGGAACCGGGCGTGGAAGAGCACCAGGGTCACCTCGTCCGAAGCGGGCAGGCATGATCGCAGCGCCAGGTACACGGCCTGGGCCCGCGACACGGTGTTGACGATCACTGCGACGCAGCCGCCTTCGCGCACGGCGGCCTGGGCAGCCGCAGCCATCTCTGCGACGCCGCTGCCCATGCCCACGAGCTGCACCTCTGGCAAAGGCCGGGCCCCCACGTGCACGGCCCTGGTGCCCCGGGCGTCCACCACGGCAAGCCGGGGATAGGGCGTCTCTTCCTGTTCGGCCCCGCCGCCCCACGCCCGCAGCAGCTCATGGCGGCGGGCTCGGGGAAGGGTGGCGCTCATCAGCACCACGGAGCAACCCAATGCCTTCAACCAGCGCAGCAAAGTAACGATGAGACCGGTCGTGTAGGTGTCGTAGGCGTGCACCTCGTCCAGCACGACCACGCGGTTGCTCAGACCCCACATGCGCACGAAGTGGTGCTTCACGTTCAATGCCGCGTACAGCATCTGGTCCACGGTGCCCACGCCGTAGGGTGACAGCAACGGGCGGCGCTTCTGTCCGAACCAGGCGCTGGCCCCCAGCGCTTCGTCTTCCGACTGGTCAATGCCGCGCAAGGCAATCAACTGCTCGTTCATGGCCGCCCCACCATGCACCAGCTGAATGTCGAGCGGTCCGTCAGCAAAGCCTTCGAGAAAGGTCGTGGCGCGAGTGAACAAGGCGTTGCCGGTGGCTTGCGTGGGCAGGGCCACGTACAGACCGCGGTGCTGGTTTGTTGCCTGCAGCTGCAGGTGCGCCAGAAACGCCAGCTCCGTCTTGCCCTCGCCCATGGGCGCTTCCACCAGCACCAGCGCCGGGCCGTTCACCTCGCTCAGCAGCGCATGCGCCCCACGCTGCAGCGGCCGGGCCTGGATGCCGGGGCGCGCGACGATGCGTGCCAGCAGGTGATCCAGGTCGCCGTGGCCTGCGAGCAGCGGCCGGTAGGGGTGCCACCGAACGGCGTCGAGCGCCCGCTCTGCCAGCGTGCGCGCACGCGCGAAGTGGCCGAGCAAGCCCTCCTCGCGTTCACCCAAGGGAAACCAGGCAGGGTTCGATGCCACCCAGTCGGCCACGCTGGTCAGGCCCGCCAGCCAGTTCACCCACGGCAGCGTCATGGCAGGCGCAGTGGGGCACCCGGGCGGGCTGAGCACGGCCCAGTACGCATCGACGATGGCCTGCCGCGCAGCGGCCCAGGCTGCGCCCTCGCGCCGAGGCACGCCGCCTTCCAGCTCTGCGGGCAGGAAGTGGTAGCCATGGTGCGCCGCTACGGCCTGAACCACCTGGTGGCACCAGAGTGCTGCCGCGCCCGTCAGGCGCTGCAGCGCCGGGGCGAGCAGCGCGGCGGTCGCCAGCGAGTGCTGGCTGCAGGACAGCGACGACGGGTGAAAGGGCATGCCCGCGCGTTCGACCTCGGCGGCGCCGTCGGCCCACTTCATCTGGAAGCCCGGGATCGCCTTGCCAAAGTCATGCAGGCCCACCAGCGCTGCCACCCAACGGCCGGCCGCGTCGCCGGCCACGCCCCACGCGTCAGCGACGAGGCGGCGAATGGCCGCCGGCTCGCGCGCCAGGATGGCCTCGGCGACGGCGGCCACATCCAGCAGATGCGCCAGCAGGCCATGCCCACCGCCTTCACCGCTCTTGGCCCAAATGGATCGCGCGCTCTGGGGGAGATCCCCGAAGCGCATGTGACTGATTTCGTGCACCGCGGCACGCCTCCCTGCCGGCAATCACCCCGCCTGTCGTCCGGCGGGTTGAGGCGAAGGTTCGTGCGTCTGGACGGTTATGTCAAGCAAAGCCAGCGCAGAATTCGCATCCAGATCGATCTCGTCAACGAGGGAGGCCAGGTCGGACGGATGGCTGCCCTGACCTCTCGCTCGCGAGAGCGTTGCGGGAGCACACTGGCCTGGGCGGCACGCCCACACGGCCTCCCCGGAAAGCGCCGCGGCGACGAAGTCTGCAGAAAGGGCGAACGCAGCAGCCCCGCTGGGCTGCGGTGGGCTTCGCGGGCTGCCAGTTCTACCGCTCGCGTGGCGGCCCACGATGGCTCAGCCCGGCGCGTCCGTCTCCCAGCGTGGGGTGCAGCGCAGCACCTCTTCCAGCGTGGTCACGCCCTGGGCCACTTTGGCCAGGCCGGCCACGCGCAGGGGCTGCATGCCTTCGCTCACGGCCTGGCGGCGCAGGCGCGCGGCGTCGAAATGCGGGTGGATGGCATTGCGCGCCGCCTCGCTGAGCGTCATGAGCTCATACAGCGCCGTGCGGCCACGGTAGCCGGTGCCGCGGCAGGCGGGGCAGCCCACGGCCTTGTGCGGCCGGATGCTGCCGGCCAGGCGCCAGGGGGCGGCCAGCGACTGCAGCGATTCGATGGTGACGGACGTGTCGGGCTGCTTGCACGACGGGCACAGCGCGCGCGCCAGGCGTTGCGCCAGCACGCCGATGACGGTGGCGCCGATGAGGTAGGGCGGCACGCCCAGGTCCACCAGCCGGGTGATGGAGGCCGGCGCGTCGTTGGTGTGCACGGTGGAGAAGACCAGGTGGCCGGTGAGCGAGGCCTGGATGGCCATCTCGGCGGTCTCCAGGTCGCGCACCTCGCCCACCATGATGATGTCCGGGTCCTGCCGCATCAGGGCGCGCAGCCCGTCGGCGAAGCCCAGCTCCAGCGCGGGCTGCACCTGCGTCTGATTGAAGGCGGGCTCCACCATCTCGATGGGGTCTTCCACGGTGCAGACGTTCACCTCTTCGGTGGCCAGCTTCTTGAGCGTGGAGTAGAGCGTCGTCGTCTTGCCCGAGCCGGTGGGGCCGGTGACGAGGATGATGCCGTGCGGCTGCTCGATGAGCGACTGCCAGCGCCGTGCCTCGTCGGCCGAGAAGCCCAGCGCGTCGAACGGCTTGTCCACCGTGCCGGGGTCGAAGATGCGCATCACCACCTTCTCGCCGAAGGCAGTGGGCAGCGTGGACAGGCGCATCTCCACCTCGCCGCCGCCGCCGGGGGCGTTGTCGGGCCGGCGGGTCTTGATGCGGCCGTCCTGCGGGCGGCGGCGCTCGACCACGTCCATGCGGCCCAGCAGCTTGATGCGCGCCGTCATGGCGGCCATCACCGCGGCCGGCACCTGGTGCACCAGGTGCAGCACGCCGTCGATGCGGAAGCGGATGACGCCGGTGTCGCGGCGCGGCTCGAGGTGGATGTCGCTGGCGCGCTGCTCGAAGGCGTATTGCCAGAGCCAGTCGACGATCTGCACCACGCCCGCGTCGTTGGCATCGAGCGCGTTGTCGCGCACGCGGCCCATGTCGACGAGCTGCTCGAAGTTCACTGCCGTGGCGGCGAGGTCGCCCGTCTTCTTGGCCACGCGCACGTTCTGCGCCAGGGCGTAGAACTCGGCGGTGAAGCGCGCCACGTCTTCCGGCGTGGCCAGCACCAGCTTGATGTGGCGGCGAGTGTGGGCCTCGATGTCGGGCAGCCAGCCCACGTCGAAAGGCTCGCAGGTGGCGATGGTGACCTCGGTGGCGCCCACGTGCAGCGGCAGCGCGCGGCGGCTTTCGGCATAGGCCAGCGACATCACCTCGGCCACCTTGCTGGCCTCCACACGCAGCGGGTCGATGCGCTGGAAGGGCAGGCCGAAGCGGCCGGCCAGCCAGCGGGTGAGCGCCTCGGTATCGAGCGCGCTGCCGTCGCGCGCGCTCTTGAGGCCGGCGCCGCCCAGGCGCAGCAGCGGATGCAGGCTGGAGCCGGCCTGGCCAAAGCGCTTGGCCAGCGTGTCGGCTTCGGCAGGGGCGAGCAGGCCGTCGTCGCGCAGCCACTTGAGCAGCTGGCGCATCTCCAGCCGGCCCTTGGGCGGCACCGCCGGTCGGCTGGCCGGTACGGCGGGCGTGGCAGGGGCGGTGGAATCGGTCATGGCGCAGCAACCCGTGGAACGGAGGATCCGGTGTCGGGGACTGTAGCGCGCGGACGGTGGGGGGGCTTCGACAGGCTCAGCCCGAACGGAAGGGGGGGCTCAGCCAGAACGGAAGGCGGGGCTCAGCACGAACGGCAATGGGGGGCTCTGTTCGAACGGGATATGGGGCGCAGCCAGAACGGAACGCGAGCCCAGCCCGCGCGGGAGGGGGAGGCTCAGCCTGCGGGCGCCGGCAGGGGGCGCACCATGCGCAGCCACTTGCGTGCGGGCAGCCCGTAGCGCGCTTCGATGTGGGCGGCGCGGGCGCTGAGCTCGTCGCGCCCTGGCACCACCACCCCGCGCGCCGCCACGATCACCGTGTTGCCTTCGCGCGTGGGCCGCAGCGTCCAGACCTGGTCACGGCCGAACACGGCGGCGATGCGCTCGGTGCTGTGCGTGAAGCTGGCGTCGCGGCCGAAGAGGTTCACCGTCATCACGCCGCCGTGCGCGTCGAGCACGTCGCGGCAGCCCGCGTAGAAGGCCTCGTCGTCCAGCACGGGCGCGGCGGCTTCGTGGTCGTAGAGGTCGACGTTGAGCACCTGGGCGCTGCCGGCGTGGGCGGCCTCGGCCACCCAGGCGGCGGCGTCGTCTTCCACCACCGCCAGGCGCTTGTCGTCAGGCGGCAGGCGGAACCACAGCCGGTTCGCGGCGATGACGGTGGGGTTGATCTCGACCACGGTGGTGCGCATGCGCAGCACCTGGTGGCAAAAGCGCGTGATGGCGCCGGCCCCCAGGCCCAGCTGCACGGCGTGGCCCTCGGCCACCTCGTCCTGCGGGCGCCAGAGCATCCAGGCCATCATGCGCTGGATGTACTCCAGCTCCAGCTGGTTGGGCTTGGACAGGCGCATGGCGCCCTGCACCCAGGCCGAATCGAGGTGCAGGTAGCGCACGCCGCCGTGCTCGGACAGCGTGGCGCCGACGAGGTCCTGGGGCCGGGAAGACATCGGCGCATTGTCCGCCAGCCCGCCGCGCCGGGCGGGCTGGTGTGGCGGTGGATGCGTCAGGCCAGCTCGGCGGTGCGTGCCGCCTCCCGGGCCTCGGCCGGCCCGCGCCAGCGGGCCATCAGTGCCGCCCACTTCGGGCGCACGGCGTGCAGGTGGCGCTCCTTCACGTGGCCGAAGCCGCGGATCTGCTCGGGCAGCTGGGCGATCTCCACCGCCAGCGGCAGCTTCTCGGCCGTCAGGCCGGCGAGCAGCTCCTCGATGGCCGCCCGGTACTCGGCGATGAGCGCGCGCTCGGTGCGCCGCTCCTCGGTGCGGCCGAACACGTCGAACGCCGTGCCGCGCAGGCCCTTGAGCCGCGCCAGCACGCCGAAGGCGCGGCGCATCCAGGGGCCGTAGGGCTGCTTGACCAGCTCGCCGCGCTCGTTCTTCTTGGCGAACAGCGGCGGTGCCAGGTGGTGCACCAGCTTGAAGTCGCCTTCGAACTGCGACGCCAGCTTGGCCTGGAAGGCCGGGTCGGTGTGCAGGCGCGCCACCTCGTACTCGTCCTTGTAGGCCATGAGCTTGAACAGGTAGCGGGCCACGGCCTCGGACAGGCGCGTGCCCTGGCCCAGCCGGCCTTCGGCCTCGCGCACCTTCTGCACGAAGGCACCGTACTGCTCGGCGTAGGCCGCGTTCTGGTAGCCGGTGAGGAACTCCACGCGGCGCGACACCATTTCGTCGAGCGAGGGCCGCTTGACGATCTGGATCACCGCCTTGGCCTGGAACAGCGCCTTGACGGCCGCCAGGTCGTGCGCGCAGCGGCGGCCCCATTCGAAGGCGGCCTTGTTGGCCTCGATCTGCACGCCGTTGAGCTCCATGGCGCGCATCAGCGATTCGCGCGTCAGCGGAATGCGGCCGTGCTGCCAGGCGAAGCCCAGCATCAGCGGGTTGGTGAAGATGGAATCACCCAGCAGCTGCACCGCCGCCTGCTCGGCGTCGAAGCTCGCGAAGCGCCCGGCGCCCACGGCCTGGGCGATGGCCTGCTCGCACTGGCCGGCGGGGAAGGTCCACTCCGTGTCGCCCACGAAGCTGGCGGTGGGCGTGGCGTGGTTGTTCAGCGCCACGAAGCTGCGCTCGGGGTGCAGCACCGACAGCGTGGTCTTGCTGGCGGCCACGATGGCGTCGCAGCCGATCACGAGATCGGCCTTCGCGGTGTCCACCTTGGTGGTGTGGATGGCCTCGAAGGTGTCGGCGATCTGCACATGGCTCCAGGTGGCGCCACCTTTTTGCGCCAGCCCGGCGGCCTCCTGCGTGACCACGCCGCGCCCTTCAACGTGCGCGGCCATGCCCAGCAATTGCCCGATGGTGATCACGCCCGTGCCGCCGATGCCCGCCACGACGATGCCCCAGGCCCGGGTGGCATCGGGCAGCTCCGGATCCGGCACAGGCGGCAGCTTGCGCACGTCGGGCGTGCCGGGCTGCGGCTTGGCGCCCTTGAGCTGGCCGCCCTCGATGGTGACCAGGCTCGGGCAAAAGCCCTTGAGGCACGACAGGTCCTGGTTGCAACTGCTCTGGTTGATGCGCCTCTTGCGGCCCAGGGGCGTGTCCACGGGCTCCACGCTCAGGCAGTTGGACTGCACGGTGCAGTCGCCACAGCCCTCGCACACCTCCTCGTTGATGACGACGCGGGTGGTGACGGCCGGCATGCTGCCGCGCTTGCGGCGGCGGCGCTTCTCGGTGGCGCAGGTCTGGTCGTAGATCAGGGCCGTGCAGCCCTCGGTTTCACGCAATTCCTTTTGCACGCGGTCCAGGTCATCGCGGTGAAACAGGTCCACCCCCGGGGCCAGGTCGTGCACGTCGGCGTAGCGGCTGCGGTCGTCGGTCACCACCACGATGCGGCGCACGCCTTCCGCGTGCAGCTCGCGCGTCATGGCGGGCACAGACAGGTTGCCGTCCAGCGGCTGTCCGCCTGTCATCGCCACCGCGTCGTTGTACAAAATCTTGTAGGTGATGTTGACCTTGGCGGCCACCGACTGCCGGATGGCCAGCACACCTGAGTGGAAGTAGGTGCCATCGCCCAGGTTGACGAAGACGTGCGTCTCGTCGGTGAACGGTGCCTGCCCCACCCAGGCCACGCCCTCGCCGCCCATCTGCGAGACCAGGCCCGTGTTGCGGTCCATCCACTGCGCCATGTAGTGGCAGCCGATGCCGGCCATGGCACGCGAGCCCTCGGGCACGCGGGTGGAGGTGTTGTGCGGGCAGCCGCTGCAGAACCAGGGGGCGCGCTCGGGGCCGGCCGTGGTGTGCGCCAGCGAGCGCTCCTTGTCATCGATCACGCGCAGGCGCTCGGCGATGCGCTCGCGCAGGTGCGAAGGGGCATCGGCCAGCAAGCCCAGCTTCTCGAGCCGCTGCGCCACGGCCTTGGCGATCAGCGCGGGGTTCAGGTCGGCCTGGGCACGCAGCAACCAACGGCTGGCAGGGTGCGGGTGCGACCACTCGCCGCCCGTCTGGTCGCCATCGGTTTCGGTGAACTTGCCCAGCACGTTGGGGCGCACGTCTTCGCGCCAGTTGTAGAGCTCTTCCTTGAGCTGGTACTCGATCACCTGGCGCTTTTCTTCGACGACCAGGATCTCTTGCAGCCCTTGCGCGAACTCGCGCGTGATGACGGCGTCCAGCGGCCAGACCACGGCCACCTTGTGCAGGCGCAGCTTCAGGGCGCGACAGGCCTCGTCGTCCAGACCGAGGTCGTGCAGGGCCTGGCGCAGGTCGTTCCAGGCCTTGCCGCTGGCCATGATGCCCAGCCGCGCGTCTTCGCTGTCGAGCACCGTGTGGTTGAGCCGGTTGGCGCGCACGTAGGCCAGCGCGGCGTACCACTTGTGGTCCATCAGCCGGGCTTCCTGAGCCAGCGGCGCGTCGGGCCAGCGGATGTGCAGCCCGCCTTCGGGCATGTCGAAATCACCGGGCAGCACGATGTTGACGCGGTCCGGGTCCACCGACACCGTGGTCGACGACTCCACCACCTCCTGGATGGTTTTCAGCGAGGTCCACAGGCCCGAGAAGCGGCTCATCGCGAAGGCATGCAGGCCCAGGTCCAGGATCTCCTGCACGTTGCTCGGGAAGAACACGGGCAGCCCACAGGCCTTGAAGATGTGGTCGCTTTGGTGCGCCAGGGAGGAGCTCTTGGCCACGTGGTCGTCACCCGCCACGGCCACCACGCCGCCATGTTGCGAAGTGCCGGCCATGTTGGCGTGCTTGAAGACGTCGCCGCAGCGGTCCACGCCCGGGCCCTTGCCGTACCAGATGCCGAAGACGCCGTCGAAGCGCTGCGGCCCCGGCGTGAGCGCGAGCTGCTGCGTGCCCCACACGGCCGTGGCGCCCAGCTCCTCGTTGACACCAGGTTGGAAGACGATGTGGTGCTTGGCCAGGTGCTCGCGCGCCTTCCACAGCGCCTGGTCGTAACCACCCAAGGGCGAGCCCCGGTAGCCGCTGATGAAGCCAGCGGTGTTCAGGCCCGCCATGGCGTCGCGCGTGTGCTGCAGGATGGGCAGCCGCACCAGGGCCTGGATGCCGCTCATGAAGGCGCTGCCGCGCTCGAGCGTGTACTTGTCCTCCAGGGACAACGAAGCGAGGGCCTGGAGCACTTCGGGGGGAAGTGGCGCGTTCATCGACGACCTCCTGGTGGCGGTCGCGCGGCACGGTCAGGCTGACCTGGGCGGCAAAGCTCGTGGCTCGTCGGTGCGGCGCGCGGCCGGAACCCTTTGATGAGCCCCAGTTTAGGCCGACGCCCCTCAGCGCCATCCCGTGGTTTCACGGGGTCGAAAGCGGCCTGTTCCGCGCTTGGGTCGGCAATGAAACAGGGCGGGGGCGCAATCCTTCACGGACCGCGACACCCCGCCCCTTGTCAGGCGGCGTTCAGGCCCTTCGGGGCCTTGAGGCGAGCCCGACCGGCCCACCCCGCCTGATGGCTCAAACCGCCATCACTTGGACGACGGGATCGAGCCTTCCACGCCCTTGACGTAGAAGTTCACGCCGCCCAGGAACTTGTCATCGGCCACGGCGTCCTTGGCCAGCACTTCCTTGCCGTCCTGGCCCACGATCGGGCCCTTCCAGATCGAGAAGCTGCCGTCCTTGAGACCGGCCTTGATGGTGTCGACCTTGGCCTTGACCTCGGCCGGCACGGCGTCAGAGACCGCCACCAGGTCGATGGCGCCTTCCTTGACACCCCACCAGGCGCCACCCGTCTGCCAGGAGCCGTCCAGGGCTTCCTTGGTGGCCTTGATGTAGTACGGGCCCCAGTTGATGACGGCCGATGCCAGGTGGGCCTTCGGGCCGAAGGCGCTCATGTCCGAGTCCCAACCGAATGCGTACTTGCCGGCCTTTTCGGCCGTCTGCAGCACGGCGGCCGAGTCGGTGTTCTGGAACAGCACGTCGGCGCCCTGGTTCAGCAGGCTTTGCGCGCCTTCGCTTTCCTTCGGAGGGTCGAACCAGGCGTTGACCCAGACCACCTTGGTCTTGATCTTGGGGTTCACGCTTTGGGCGCCCAGGGTGAAGGAGTTGATGTTGCGGATCACCTCGGGGATGGGGATGGAGCCCACCACACCGATGGTGTTGGACTTGGTCATGCTGCCCGCGATGACGCCGGCCATGTAGGCGCCTTCATAGGTGCGCGAGTCATAGGTGCGCATGTTGGCGGCCGTCTTGTAGCCGGTGCCATGCTCGAACTTCACGTTCGGGTTGTCGGCGGCGACCTTGAGCATGGGCTCCATGTAGCCGAAGGTGGTGCCAAAAATCAGGGTGTTGCCTTGTGCCACCAGGTCGCGGATGACGCGCTCGGCCTCGGGGCCCTCAGGCACCTTCTCAACGAAGGACGTGACGACCTTGTCGCCGAACTCCTTCTCGACGGCCAGGCGGCCCTGGTTGTGAGCGTAGGTCCAGCCGGCGTCGCCCACGGGGCCGACGTAGGCGAAAGCGATCTTCAACGGGCTGGCGGCCACTGCGGCGGCAGACGCCGGTGCTTCGGAAGCAGCCGATGCGGCTTCAGGCGCCGCGTCTTTCTTGCCGCAGCCCACGAGGGCGGCGGTGGCGGTCAGGGCAGCAAAGCCAGCCAGCTTGAGCACGGAACGCTTGGACAGGTCAGAGGTCATGTCATCTCCAGGGTTGGGAACTTCTTGCATCCACAGGACGAACTGCAACAGCAACGATCATGCCCACTCAGGCGCCCGGATGGAAGGGCTTGCCGAGCGAAGCAGGCATGTTGATGCGGATCCACGTCGGGTTGCGCGAGATCAGCACCAGCACGACGATGGTGGCGAGGTAGGGCAGCATCGTCAGCAGCTGCGAGGGCACCTGCACCCCCTGCCCCTGAAGCTGAAACTGCAGCATCGTCACGCCACCGAACAGGTAAGCCCCCAGCAGCACGCGCAGCGGCCGCCAGGTGGCGAAAGTCGTCAGGGCCAGGGCGATCCAGCCCTTGCCGGCCACCATGCCTTCGACCCACAGCGGGGTGTAGACCAGCGAGATGTAAGCGCCGGCCACGCCGCACAGCGCACCGCCCACGCACACCGCCAGCAGGCGGATGGGCCGCACCGCGTAGCCCAGCGCGTGCGCCGACTCGGGCGACTCACCGACCGCGCGCAGCACCAGGCCGGCACGCGAGCGCAGCAGGAACCATGTCAGCCCGATGGCCAACGCGATGGTGGCGTACACCAGCGGGTGGTGCCGAAAGAAGGCCGGCCCCACGAAAGGCAGGTCGGCCAGGTAGGGGATCGCGTGGTTGACGCGCTCGGGCAGGCGCAGCTGCGTGTAGGTGATGCCCACGAACGCGCTCAGGCCCGCCCCGAACAGGCTGAGCGCCAACCCGGTGGCGTACTGGTTGGTGCCCAGCCAGATCACCAGCACGCCGAAAGCGGCCGCCAGCAGCGCACCCGCCCCCGCCGCTGCGGCAAAGCCGATGACGTCGCTGCCGGTGTGCACGCAGGCCGCGTAGCCCGCGATGGCGGCCACCAGCATCATGCCTTCGGCGCCCAGGTTGAGCACGCCGGCGCGTTCGTTGATGAGCAGGCCCAGGGAGGCCAGCGCCACCACCGTGCCGGCGTTGAGGGTGGCCGCGATCAGCAGGGCCAGGGATTCGGCAGAGATCATTTCTTGCTCACCCAGCGCAGACGTTGGTGGATGAAGGTGTCGCAGGCCAGCAGCGCGAACAGCAGCAGCCCCTGGAAGACACCGGTGAGGGCCTTGGGCAGGCCCAGGCGCGACTGGGCGAGTTCACCGCCGATGTAGAACATGCTCATGAGCACCGCCGAGAACACGATGCCAAACGGATTGAGCCGGCCCACGAAGGCCACGATGATGGCCGCGAAGCCATAGCCCAGGGGCACGTACGGCGTGAGCTGGCCCTGAGGCCCCGCCACATCCAGCGCACCGGCCAGCCCGGCCATGCCGCCCGACAGCAGCAGCGCCGTCCACAGCGCGCGGCGGCTGGAAAAGCCCGCGTATCGCGCCGCCGCCGGCGCCAACCCGCCCACCTGCAGCTGAAAGCCCGCGAAGGTGCGGTACAAAAACACCGCGAACCCCACCACCGCCACCGCTGCGATGAACACGCCGATTTTCATGCGCCATCCCTGAAAGAGCTTGGTCACGCGCGCGGCTACGAGGAATGAGATGGTCTGCGTGAAGTTGTAGCCGTTGGGGTCCTTCCAAGGGCCGTAGACCAGGTAGCTCAGCAGCATCTCGGCCACGTACACCAGCATCAGGCTGACCAGGATCTCGCTGGCGTTGAAGCGGTCGCGCA
>JACRBA010000091.1 GCA_016213265.1 Burkholderiales bacterium
CCGGACACCGCCGCCGCCGCCGCCCACCACGGACTCATGCGGCGCTTCGTGTTCACCGGGGCGGCGGCCATCGCGGCCTTCAGCGTGGGCATGGCCTGGCTGCTCACGGGCTTCATCGAAAGCCGGCTGCTGCAGCGCGACGCCGTGCTCAGCCGCGACTTCGTGCAGAGCATCGTCACCACGCAGCACGTGGCCGCCGCCCTGCGCGCGGGGCGGGTGGAGGGCGACGCCGGCTTCACCGAGTTCTTCAGCCATGTGGCCGCCATGCCCGACGTGCTGCGCGCCAACCTGTACACCACCGACCGGCGGGTGCTGTGGTCCAGCCGGCCCGAGATGATCGGCCGCGCGTTCCCGGACAACGACGAGCTGGACGACGCCTTGCGCGGCGTGGTGGTGGTGCACCGCGAGGAGGGCGACGACGACGCCCCGGACGCGAAGCCGGAGCACATGCTGCTCGGCGCCCGGCCGTCCGAGTTCGTCGAGAACTACCTGCCCGTCTACGACGAGACGGGCCGGCTGGTGGGCGTGGTGGAGCTGTACCGCCGGCCGCTGGCCCTGATCGAGGCCATCCTCAGCGGCCAGCGGCTGGTGTGGGCGGGCGCGCTCGCGGGCGCGCTGTTCCTGTTCGCCAGCCTCGCCTGGTACGTGCGCCGCATCGCCGGCGCCCTGCGCGAACAGCAGGCGCGGTTGGTCGAGGCCGAGGCGCTGGCGATGGTGGGCGAGATCTCCGCGTCGGTGGCGCACAGCATCCGCAACCCGCTGGGCTCCATCCGCAGCTCGGCGGAGCTGCAGCGCGAGCTGGGCGGCGAGGCGCCGGCCGACCTGGCCGACGAGGTGATCGCCCAGACCGAGCGCATCGAGCACCTCGTGCGCACGCTGCTCAGCTACGCGCGCGGCCCGGTGGATGCCCACGGCCGCGCCGACCTGGGCCAGGCGCTGCGCGACGCGCAGGCGCGCTTTCACAGCGAGTTCGCCGGCCAGGGCAAGCCGTTCGAGGCCACGGTGCCCGAGGGCCTGGGCGAGGTGGCGGTGGACCCGGTGCTGCTGGCGCAGATGCTGGCTTCGCTGCTGTCGAACGCCGCCGAGGCCACGCGCGCCGGCGAAGGCGTGCGCCTGGCCGCCGAGCGGGTGGGCCGTCAGGTGCGCATCGTGGTGGAAGACCACGGTGCCGGCATCGCCGCCGCCGCGCTGGGAGAGGTGGGCCGCCCCTTCTTCACCACCAAGCCGCGCGGCCTGGGCCTGGGCCTGGCGCTGGTGCGGCGGGTGGCCGAGCGCCTGGGCGGCGGCCTGGACGTGGCCAGCGACGGACCCGGGCGCGGCACCCGGTCCACCCTCACCTTGCCCCTGCACACGCCATGAGCCGAGCCATCCTGATCATCGACGACGAGGCCACCCTGGCGCGCAACCTGGCGCTGTACCTGGAGCGTCAGGGCTGGGAGGCACGCGTGGCCGGCTCGGCCGAAGAGGGCCTGGCCCAGTTCAACGCCTTCCGGCCCGACGTGGTGCTGCTGGACCACAACCTGCCCGGCATGAGCGGGCTGGAGGCGCTGCAGCGCCTGCGGGCGCTGGATCCGACGGTGTGCGTGGTGATGATGACGGGCCACGGCGGCATCGACCTCGCGGTGCAGGCCATGAAGGCGGGCGCCGCCGACTACCTCACCAAGCCGCTGGGCCTGGCCGAGCTGAAGCTGTTGCTGGAGCGGCTCATCAGCCACGGCCGGCTGGAGACGGCGGTCCACTACTACAGCCAGCGCCAGGCCGACCACAGCGGCCTGGACAAGATCATCGGCCGCTCGCCGGCCATCGCGGCCCTGCGCACCCGCATCGCCACCTTGCTCGACTCGGAGCGCCAGCTCGCCGACACCGATGCGCCGGCCGTGCTCATCCACGGCGAGACGGGCACCGGCAAAGAGCTCGTGGCGCGTGCGCTGCATTTCGACGGCCCGCGGCGCGACGCCCCCTTTGTGGAGCTGAACTGCGGCGCGCTGCCGGCCCAGCTGGTGGAAGCCGAACTCTTCGGCTACGAGCGCGGCGCCTTCACCGATGCACGCCAGCGCAAGGCGGGCCTGGTGGAAACGGCCGAAGGCGGCACCCTGTTCCTCGACGAGATCGGCGAGGCCGATGCGTCCACCCAGGTCAAGTTGCTCAAGCTGCTGGAGGACAAGCGCTTCCGGCGCCTGGGGGGTCTGCGCGACCAGCCGGTCAACGTGCGCATCGTGAGCGCCAGCCACCGGCCGCTCGCGCAGATGGTGCAGGAGGGGCGCTTTCGCGCCGACCTGTACTACCGCCTGCGCATCGTGGAGCTCCAGGTGCCGCCGCTGCGTGACCGCGGCGAGGACGTGCTCGACCTGGCGCAGCATTTCCTGCGGCTGCACGGCCACCGCTACCGCAAGGGCGAGCTGCGCCTGTCGGACGCTGCGGCCTCGGCGATCCGCCGCCATCGCTGGCCCGGCAACGTGCGCGAGCTGCGCAATGCCATGGAGCAGGCGGCCCTGCTGGCCACGGGCGAGGAGGTGGGTGTGCGTGATCTGGGCTTCGCCGCCTCGGCCGGCGTGCCAGGCCCCGAGGGCCTGGCGCCTGGCCCGGCCGCGCCCGCCGACGACGACGAGACGGAAGACCTCCACCTCGAGCGGGCCGAGCGCCGGCTCATCGAGCGCGCCCTGCAGCGCACGCGTCAGAACGTCACCCAGGCCGCCCGCCTGCTGGGCATCAGCCGCGACACCCTGCGCTACCGGCTGGAGCGCCTGGGGCTGCGCAGCCCCGACGCCTGATCGCCCGGGGCAAATCCCCCGGGGTGGGGGAAAGCGGTGGGGCATCTGCCCCACCTGGCGGGGTGTGCGACCGCGCTGCCGCCCGCCCGGCGCCGATCACGTTCCCGCGCAGGCGGGAAAAATTCAATGGCGACAATGACTTGCGGTCGACCCCCTAGAAATGTGCGAGACGCACATTTCGTGGCACAGGCCTTGCCCATAGGAAGGCGTCCCGGGCGGTGCCGCGCACGGGGCAGCCCCGCCGGGCGGCCACGGTGCCGCGTGACCGCCCGGCGGATCCTGACCGACATCCTCTGAACCAACGAGACCTACCATGAGCAAGACCCTGATGACCCTGGGCGCCTTCACCCTGCTGGCCGCCCTGTCCGTGGACGCGAGCGCCGCCATCCGCGTCAAGTGCGAGACGCGCTCGGACCGCTCACGCGCGTCCGTGGATGGCAGCAACCTCGCCAGTGGCCTGTACGCCGCTCGCATCACCTCGGGCGCCAACACGGCCACCAGCCCGCAGGAGCCGACCGTGGGCGACGAGGTGGAGTTCGACTTCGACAGCAACCGCCGCGACATCCGCCAGGGTGCCACGCCCATCGCCAAGAACTTCATCGTCAACAACACGGTCACGGGCAGCCTGCTGGACGCCAGCGGCAACGTGCTGGAAAGCAAGACGGTGAGCTGCCGCCGCAAGTGAGCGGCTGCCTGCAGGCAGTCACATGCGGGAGAGGAGGTCCTGCTCGAACTCGTGCAGGAACCTCTCCTGCAGCTCGGTCTGCACGTAGGTGGGCTTGATCATCCGCAGCCGCTGGATCGCGGTGGCGGCGCTCAGGCCACCCTCGCGGATGAGCCAGGCGGCGAGGATGGAGCCCGTGCGCCCGATGCCCGCCTTGCAGTGCACGGCCAGCACATGGCCGTCCTCCATGAGCAGTTGCATGCGCCGCACCAGCATGTAGGTCTGCGCCAGCGTGGGCGCCTCCCGGTCGTAGATCGGCAGGTGCAGGTTGATGAGGCCATGTCGCCGCAGCACCTCCTGCGGCAAGTCCTTTTCGGTCAGCGTGATCAGGCAGGTGATGCCGGCGTGACCGAGCAGATCCAGGTCGTAGTCGATCGGTGACACCACGCCCGGCTCGGGGCAGCCCGCGAGCCGGCCGGGAAGAATCCACTCGAAGCCGGACGGGCCATGGCGCCCGGGCGTGCCCACCAGGCCCACCTTGGCCGCCGCTTCCACGCCCCAGGCCGACAAGGGGGGCAGCGGGGCGCGCGGGGGCAGCTGAAGCGCGGGAGCGCGCGCGGTGGCCTCGCGCGGTGCCGGCGCACCGGGCGGGGCGTCGCTGGCCCGGGCGGGGGCGTCAGGCGCCTCGTCGCGCGCAGCCGGGCCCGCGGAAGGCGGCGCCGCCTCGGGTTCCGCGGCGCGGGTGTCCCCGCCAACGAACTCGGCCAGCGCCTGCAGCGCGGCCGCCGGCAGCGGTGGCGGCCGCGGCGCGTCGGGGCTCAGGTCGTCGGGCGCCGCATCGGGCGACGGCAGGTGCAGGCTGCCGGTGCGGACGAACTGCTCGACCTCGGCCGTCGCGGGGCGGGTGAAGAAGGCGGCCGTGTCCTGGTGGGCCAGCACACGGCCACCGGCCAGCAGCACGATGCGGTCGGCCAGCCGGCGCGCCTGGCCCTGGTGGTGCAGCGCCACCCACAGGCGCTGCCGTTCGGCCAGCTGGCGCAGCCAGTCCACCAGGCGGCCGGCGTCGGCTTCGTCCAGGCCGAAGGTGGGCTCATCGATGCACAGCAACGCCGGCTGCGCCAGTGCATGCGAGAGGATGTTCACCGCCCGCTGCCACACCACCGGCAGGTCGAGCACGGGGCCGCCAGCGTGCGGCGCGACGGCCCCCAGCCCCCACTCCACCAGGCACTGCGCGGCCTCGTCCACGGTGCGGGCCCGGCGCGCGCCGGGGGCGGCCCGCCGCTGGCTCCACAGCGCCTCGGCCACGCCCGCGCGCAGCACGGCGGCATGCTGCTGCACCAGGGCGGGCCGGTGGCCAGGGGCCAGCGGCTGGCCCTGCAGCCGGACGCTGCCCCAGTGCCGGTACAGCGCGGAGCTGTCGTTCAAGCCCGCCAGCGAGCGCAGCAGGGTGGACTTGCCGGTTTTCACCGGCCCCATCAGCACGTCCACCCCGTGCGCCGGCAGCGACAGGTGGACATCGGCCAGCACCACGCGGCGGCCGAAGCACACGCCGAAGCCGTCGAGCTGCAGCACGGGCGGGGCGCCGGTCACACCGCGCTCTCGAGCTCGGGCATGGCCAGGCGGGCCTTGACCAGCGCCATGCCGAGGTTGGCCGACTTGCGGCACACCCACACGGCGACGTAGTCGGGGTAACGGCGGCCGCGCAGGAACACGTGGATCAGGTTGTCGCTGTTGACCACGATCTCCTGGAAGTAGTGGTGGTCGCTGTCGGGCAGGCCGCGCGCCTTCTTGAACAGCATTTCGATGGTCGAGATGTTCGGGCCGGCGAACAGGTCGGCGGTGGCCGCTGCCACCAGCGCGATCACCTCTTGCGGATGCGAGTCCACGGTCTTCACCGACAGCAGCATGCCCGAGGCGATGTCCACATAACCGGCGGCCACGCACTCCGGAATGGTGTTGGCCAGGGTGGCGAGTTTGGCGTCGAGAGACATCGTGGGGTCCTGTGCTGAAGGTGAACTGCCGTGCAGCCGCCGTTGGCCACTTGCAGAATACTGCTCAGGGTATCCACCCAGTCTGTCACCGGCCTTGCACGCCCCCCGGGGCCCAAGCCCCATCGGGCTTCTACCAAGGGCTGCACCGAAATGCGGACGTACACTGACGATCTGTTCCGCCCCTGGGACAGGCGCACTCCGCCCATGTACCCCGTCCACCAGCTCGTCATCGGCGATCACCTCGCGCGCAGTGTGCGGGGCGTGCCCGGTGCTCCGCCTCGCCCGCCCAGGCGCGTGCCCTGCCGCACCGCCTGAGCCGACTGCGCCCTTTCCCGACCTTCCTGCGCCGCCGCGCGCAGCCACCGGAGCACCACATGGCCGACCTGTTTGACAACCCCATGGGCCTGATGGGGTTCGAGTTCGTCGAATTCGCCTCACCCACCCCGAACCTGCTGGAGCCGCTGTTCGAGCGGCTCGGCTTCACCCTCGTGGCCCGCCACCGCTCGAAGCAGGTGCTGCTGTACCGCCAGGGCGGTATCAACTTCATCGTCAACAACGAGCCCAAGAGCCAGGCCGCCTATTTCGCGGCCGAGCACGGCCCCAGCGCCTGCGGCATGGCCTTCCGGGTGAAGGACGCGCACGCGGCCTATTTCCGCGCGCTCGAGCTGGGTGCGCAGCCCATCGAGATCCCCACCGGGCCGATGGAGCTGCGCCTGCCGGCCATCAAGGGCATCGGCGGCGCGCCGCTGTACCTCATCGACCGCTTCGAAGACGGCAGGAGCATCTACGACATCGATTTCGAGTTCCTGCCGGGCGTCGATCGCCACCCCGTGGGCCATGGCCTGAAGGTCATCGACCACCTCACCCACAACGTCTACCGCGGCCGCATGGCCTTCTGGGCGGGCTTCTACGAGAAGCTGTTCAACTTCCGCGAGATCCGCTACTTCGACATCCAGGGCGAGTACACGGGCCTCACGAGCAAGGCCATGACGGCGCCGGACGGCAAGATCCGCATTCCGCTGAACGAGGAATCCTCCAAGGGCTCCGGCCAGATCGAGGAGTTCCTGATGCAGTTCAACGGCGAGGGCATCCAGCACGTGGCGCTGCTCACCGACGACCTGAAGGCCACGATCGACAAGCTGCAGATGAGCGGCGTGCCGCTCATGACCGCGCCCAACGACGTGTACTACGAGATGCTGGCCGAGCGCCTGCCGGGCCACGGCGAGGACGTCGGCTCGCTCAAGACCCGCGGCATCCTGCTCGACGGTGCCACCACGGGCGGCTCGCCGCGCCTGCTGCTGCAGATCTTCTCGCAGACGCTGCTGGGCCCGGTGTTCTTCGAGTTCATCCAGCGCAAGGGCGACGACGGCTTCGGCGAGGGCAACTTCAAGGCGCTGTTCGAGTCCATGGAGCGCGACCAGATCCGCCGCGGCGCGCTCAAGACCGCCGAGGCATGAGCCAGGAGCCCAAGATGAAGATCGAGCGGATTCACCACGTCGCCTACCGCTGCAAGGACGCCAAGGAAACGGTGCTCTGGTACCGGCGCATGCTGAAGATGGATTTCGTGCTGGCCATCGCCGAGGACCATGTGCCCTCGACGAAGGCGCCGGACCCGTACATGCACGTGTTCCTCGATGCCGGCCAGGGCAACGTGCTCGCCTTCTTCGAGCTGCCCACCCAGCCGCCCATGGGGCGTGACCCGAACACGCCCGAGTGGGTGCAGCACATCGCCTTCAAGGTGAAGGACCGCGACGAGCTGCTGGCCTTCAAGGCGCATCTGGAGGCCGAGGGCGTGGACGTGCTGGGGGTCACCGACCACGGTATCTTCCACTCCATCTACTTCTTCGACCCCAACGGCCACCGCGTGGAGCTGGCCTGCCCGGACCCGGAAGAAGAGCGGCAGCTGCGCGAGCTGGACGCCGTGAAGTGGGACATGCTCGAGGAGTGGTCGAAGACCCGCCGCGCGCCGCGCCACGCCGCCTTCCTGCACGCCAAGGAGTTCGACGGCATGAAGGGTGAGGCATGACCGTGGTGCAGACGAGCCCCGACGACACGCTGGACCCCGCGCTCACCAGCTGGGTGGCCTCGGCCAACGACCCGGCCGCGGACTTTCCGCTGCAGAACCTGCCCTTCGGCCGCTTCCGTCCGGCGCCCGACGCCGCCTGGCGCATCGGCGTGGCCATCGGCGACCAGGTGCTGGACCTGCGTGCCGCCGGCCTGCTGGACCACGACGACATGAACGCGCTGATGGCGCTGCCCGCGGCCGAGCGCCGGGCCCTGCGCCAGCGCCTGTCGCGCGGCCTGCGCACCGGCGCGGCCGAGCAGGCCGAGTGGTCCGCCGCGCTGCATCCCATGGCGCAGGTGGAGCTGGGCCTGCCCTGCCGCATCGGCGACTACACCGACTTCTACACCAGCATCCACCACGCCACCACCGTGGGCCGGCAGTTCCGCCCGGACAACCCGCTGCTGCCCAACTACAAGTGGGTGCCCATCGGCTACCACGGCCGCGCGTCCTCCGTGCTGCCCAGCGGCCAGGCCTTCCACCGGCCCTGCGGCCAGACGCGCCCGCCCACGGCGCCCGCCGACGCCCCGCCGCATGTGGGCCCCTCGCGCCGCCTCGACTACGAGCTGGAGCTGGCGATTTTCGTCGGGCCGGGCAATGCGCTGGGCGAGCCCGTGCCCATCACGCAGGCCGAGGAGCACGTGTTCGGCATCGCGCTGTTCAACGACTGGAGCGCGCGCGACATCCAGGGCTGGGAGTACCAGCCGCTGGGCCCGTTCCTGGCCAAGAACTTCGCCAGCACCGTGTCGCCGTGGGTGGTGACGCTCGACGCGCTGGCCCCGTTCCGCCGGCCCTTCCACCGGCCCGAGGGTGACCCGGCGCCCTTGCCCTACCTCGACAGCGCGCACAACCGCGACCACGGCGCCATCGACATCACGCTCGAGGTGTGGCTGCAGACGGCCGCCATGCGCGCGGCGGGCCATGCGGGCGACCGGCTGTCCACCTCCAACTACGCCGACGCCTACTGGACCCTGGCCCAGCTGGTCACGCACCACACCGTCAATGGCTGCAACCTGCAGCCCGGCGACCTGCTGGGCAGTGGCACGCTCAGCGGCCCGGCGCCTGAGCAGGGCGGCTCGCTGCTGGAGCTCTCGGCCGGCGGCAAGCAGCCGCTCAGCCTGAGCAATGGCGAGCAACGCAGCTTCCTCGAGGACGGCGACACCGTCATCCTCAAGGGCTGGTGCGAACGGCCGGGCCTGCGCCGCATCGGCCTGGGCGAATGCCGCGCCCAGGTGCTGCCGGCGCGCACGCCGGCCGCGTGATCGCAGCGCTCAGCGCGCCGCCGCGGCGCGCCGGGCGGGGGCCTTCGCGGGCGCCTTCGCGGGCGCCTTGCTGGCCCCCTTCGCCGCCGCCTTGGCGGGCACCTTGGCCGCCGGCTTCGTGACGGCCTTCGCGGGGGCCGACTTGGGGGCCTTCGCTGCCGGGGTGGGCACCAGGCCGGCGCGCAGGGTGTCCTTCAGCTCCTTGCCCGCCGCGCGCATGGCGCGCGTGGAGGCCTTCTGGTAGGCCTCGACGGCGGCCTCGCGCAGCTCCACCGCGCGCTGCAGCGCCTGCTCGAAGCGCTCGGGCGTGTAGGTGTTCTCGGTGCCGATGTACACGTTCACCCGCTTGGCCGATTCGCCAAAGCGCGGCAGCAGCACCGCCAGGCTGCAGTCACGCACGCGACCGCCCCGGCGCTGGCGCACGATGGGGCCCGAGATGCCCACCGGCAGCGCGCTGGACTTGTTGTGGTTGGGCCGCTGTTGCAGGCGCGACGGCGCCGGCAGCGTCGCGATGCGGCGCACCAGTTCCTTGGTGGCGGCCTCCAACGCCGCCGCGGCCCCACTGCCGTCGGTGGTGTGGTCCGAGAACAGTTTGGTGCCGCCGTAGCGCAATTGCCAGCCGTGCGTGGCCAGGTGATCGATTCTTTGAATGTTCTGCGGCACTTTGAAAGTGTGGCCGCTGAAGATCACCACTTCACGGTACTTCATTGAGATTCCTCGGTACAACTTGATGAACCTCCCCGAGCTGCGCAGTGTAGCGGCAACCTAACCCGTCTCTGGAGTAGACGGTGCAGATGGAAGGTCGCTTGCCGGGGCGCCCGTCGGCGTGGTTGACAATGGTCGGTTCGCCTGCCGGTGCCCGCGACGCCGCGGTCCGGGGCAGGCATGACGTGAACCTGACGGGTTGGAAGGGGGCCATGTGGCCGGCTTGATGTTCAAGAACCTCGTGATCTACCGCGCCACGGGGGCAAATGGCGTGCCGTGGGAGGCCGATCTCGGCGACGTGGAGGCCGCGTTGCAGGCCGGGCGCTTCCTGCCCTGCGGGGCGACGCAGCCCGTGTCCAGCGGCTGGGTGCCGCCGCGCCGCGGCGAGCCGAGCCGCGACGCGCAGGCGCCGCTGGTCGAATCGGTGGGTGGGCAGTGGGTGCTGCGGCTGATGGTCGAGCAGAAGGTGCTGCCGGGCGCGGTGGTCAAGCGCCGGGTCGAGGAACTGGCCCGCCAGGCCGAGGCGGCCACCGGGCGCAAGCCCGGCAAGCGCCAGACCAAGGAGCTCAAGGAGGAAGCCGTGCTGGCGCTGCTGCCGCAGGCCTTCACCAAGCAGGCGTCGGCCTTCGTGTGGATCGACCCACGCGCCGGGCTGCTCATGGTCGACGCCGGCAGCGCACGCCGCGCCGAGGAGGCCGCCACCCTGCTGGTGCAGGCGCTGCCCGGCCTGTCGCTGCGGCTGCTGCAGACCCAGACGGCGCCGGCCACGGCCATGGCCGCCTGGCTGGTGGAAGGCGAAGGCCCGGCCGGGTTCAGTGTGGACCGCGAGTGCGAGCTGAAGTCCACCGACGAGATGAAGTCGGTGGTGCGCTACGCCCGGCACCCGCTGGACACCGATGAGGTGCGTGCCCACGTGCAGGCCGGCGGCAAGCAGCCCACGCGCCTGGCGCTCACCTGGAAGGGCCGGGTGAGTTTCGTGCTCACCGACACGCTGCAGATCAAGAAGCTGAGCGTGGACGACGGCATCGCCGAGCACGGCAAGCCGCGCGATGCCGACGAAGGCTTCGACGCCGATGCGGCCATCGCCACGGGGGAGCTGCGGCAGCTCATCCCGGATCTGGTCGAGGCACTGGACGGCGAACAACCGGTCACCTGACCGGCTGGCTGCCGGACGGGCTCGCGGCTATGCTGGCCCCACCTCGCCGATGAACCTCACGCTCAAAGCCAAGGCCGCGCTCGTCACCACGCTGGTGGTGCTCGCCTCGGTGTCCCTGGCCGGCAGCTGGCTGGTGGAGCAGCAGGCGCACGGGCACACGGCCCTGCTGCGTCAGCAGCAGGACGCGCTCGCCGACGCGCTCGCCGCGGCCATCGACGAGCGCATGGCGACCCACCTGCGCATGCTGGCGCGCGCCGCCCGCGCGGTGGATGCGGGCGCCATCGCCGACGCCGGGGCCGCCCAGCGCCTGTTGTCGCAGCAGGCCTTGCGGCCACCCTTCGACAGCCTGCTGGTGGCCCAGGCCGACGGGTTGGTGCTGGCGGACGACCCGCCAGTGGCCCACCCGTACCACATCGGCGACCGTGACCACTTCCGCCAGGCCCGCGTCACCGGGCAGCCAGCGATCTCCGAGCCGCTCATCTCGCGCGCCAGCGGCACGCCGATCGTGCGCATGCTGGTGCCGGTGCTCGATGCCCGGCATCGCTTCGCCGGCGCGCTCGGCGGCAGCCTGGAGCTGCGCCGCGACACCATGCTGGGCACGCTGGGGCGGGCCCAGGGCAGTGCCGCCGGCCGCGTGGAGCTGGTCACGCGCGGCCCGTCGCCGGTGTATGTGCTGCACCCCGATGCCGACCAGGTCTTGCGGCCGGCGCCGCCCATCCCCTCGTTGGATGACACGGACGTCCGCGCCGATTTCGTCACCCGCCGCGCCCTGCGCCACGTGCCCTGGGAGCTGCGCATCGTGATTCCCGCGGCGCAGGCGCATGCCCCTCTGCTGCGCTCACGCCACGCGCTGTGGCTGGCGCTCGCGCTGTCGGGCATCGTCACGGCGCTGGCCGTGAGCGCCGGCGTGGGCTGGCTGATGCGGCCGCTGGACACCCTCTGGCTGGCCATGCGCCGGCAGCGCGAGTCGCCCGACGAGCGGGTGCCCATCGACACCCGCGCGCAGGACGAGCGCGGGCGCCTCGCCCGCGAGTTCGAGGCCCTCATGCGCCAGGTGCAGGCGCAGCGCGCCGAGTTGGCGGGCGTGGCCGACACCTCGCCGCTCGGTCTGTTTCGCGCCGGCATCGACGGCCGCCTGAGCTATGTGAACGACGCCTGCCTGCGCATCCATGGCTTCGAGCACCGCGAGCAGGCGGCCGATGGCTGGATCGGCCTGCTGCCCGAGCCGCAGCGCGAGGCGGCCCGCGAGGGATGGCGGCGGGCGGTCAACGAGCCGGTCGGCCTGCACCTGACGCGGCATCTGCGCCGGGCCGACGGGCGGGAGATCGTGGTCGTGGTGCGCAGCGCGCCGCTGATGGTGGCCGGCATGCTGCAGGGCCATGTGGGCACGGTGGCCGACATCTCCGACCGCATCGAGGGCGAGCGCGCGCTGCGCACCCTCGCCACCATCTTCGACGCGACCACCGACTACGTGGTGCAGACCGACCGGCGTGGCGACCTGACCTTCGCCAACCCGGCCGCGCGGCGGGTGCTGGGCCTGCCGCCCGATGCCCCGCTGACAGGCATGAACGTCATGTCCCTGCTGCCGCCGGAGACGGTGGCGCGCCACGCGGTGGAGATCCTGCCCACGGCGCTGGAGAAGGGCACGTGGAGTGGCGAGACGGTGCTGCGCGATGCCGCCCAGCGTGAGCTGCGGGTGAGCCACCTGGTCATCGCGCACCGCGACCGGCACGGGCGGGCCGAGTACTTCTCCGCCATCCTGCGCGACATCACGGCCGAGCGTGAGGTGCAGCAGGCCCTGCACCGCGGCGAGGCGGTGCTGCGCGCAGTCACCGAGGGGCTGTCGATGGCGATCTCGGTCTTCGACCGGCAGCAGCGCTGTCTCTTCGTGAACCGGGCCTTCGAGGCCAAGATGGGGCGCCCCCGCCATGGGGTGCTCGGCCAGGACCTGGCCACCATCTTCGGCCCCGAGGAGGCCCAGGCGCGGCGGCCCTGGGTGCTGCGCGCGCTGGCGGGTGAGCGCGTGCAGTTCGAGCGCACCGTCATGCAGGCAGGCGTGGAGCGGCATGCACAGATCGAGCTCATTCCGCTGCTGGACGCGGCGGCGCGCGTGGAGGGCTTCGTCTCGGTGGCGGCCGACATCTCGGCCACGCGGGCCGAGCAGCAGCGGCTGCGCACACTGGCCGACACGGACGCCCTGACCGGCGTGCTCAACCGCCATGGGCTGGACCACGCCCAGGCGGGCCGCGCGCAGCGCGCCCAGGAGAGCGCGGCCGCCGGCCACGGGCCGGGCCCGGTGGCGCTGCTGTTCGTCGACCTCGACCGCTTCAAGGCGGTGAATGACCTGCATGGCCACGCCACGGGCGACGAGCTGCTGCGGCAGTTCGCCGGCCGCCTGCGTGACCTGGTGCGCCCCACCGACACCGTGGCCCGCCTCGGGGGCGACGAGTTCCTGCTGGTGCTCGACCGGGTGCGTGAACCGGCCCATGCGCGGCGGGTGGCCGACAAGATCGTGGCCGCCGCCGCGGCGCCATTCGTCCTGGCCGACGGGCGCCAGGCGCAGGTCGGTGCCAGCGTGGGCATCGCCTTCTGGCAGCCGGCCGACACCCCGTGGGAAGAGGCGCTGGCGCAGGCCGACGCGATGCTGTACCGCGCCAAGGCCGGCGGGCGCGGGCAGGTCGGCCCGGCGGCCGGGGGCGAGGCAGGGGCCGAGGCAGGGTCCGGTTCCGGGTCCGCCTGAGGCCGACGGCCCACCGCGGGTCAGGCCGGGGCTGCCTCGGCGGGCCGCTCGGCGTCCATGGCGAGGAAGCGGTCCTCGATGAAGTCCTTCTCCGTGAGCGTGCGCTTGAGCTGGTCCTGCAGCTGCTGCAGCTGCCGGCGCAGGCGCTGCCGGTCCGCCTCGGCCTCGGCCAGCCGGCCGGCCAGCTCCTTCACCCGGGGCGCGGCAGGCGCGTCGCCATCGCCGCGCTCGACTCGGTGGTCGCCGGGTGCATCGGCGTGTTCGGCCGCGCCCGCGTCCTCGGCGGCCGCGGCCAGCTGCTCGGCGGCAAAGGCGCGCGCCTCGGCGGCGTGCAGGCTGGCCCGCACGGC
>JACRBA010000093.1 GCA_016213265.1 Burkholderiales bacterium
CCGGCCAGGCATGACGTGTTCCGTGCCATCGGCCGGCTGACGCAGAGCAACGTCACGGTGCTCATCACGGGCGAGTCCGTCAAGGGCAAGGAGCTGGTCGCGCATGCGCTGCACCGCCACAGCCCGCGCGGCAGCGGCCCGTTCATCGCCATCAACACCGCGGCCATCCCGAAGGACCTGCTGGAGTCGGAGCTCTTCGGACATGACCGCGGAGCCTTCACCGGCGCGCAGACCATGCGCCGGGGCCGCATCGAGCTGGCCGACGGCGGCACGCTGTTCCTGGACGAGATCGGCGACATGCCCTTCGACCTGCAGACGCGCCTGCTGCGCGTGCTGTCGGACGGCCAGTTCTACCGCGTGGGCGGCCACCAGCCGCTGAAGGCCAACGTGCGCGTCATCGCCGCCACGCACCAGAACCTCGAGGAGCGGGTGCGCCAGGGGGCTTTCCGCGAAGACCTCTTCCACCGCCTCAACGTCATCCGCCTGCGCCTGCCGCCCCTGCGCGAGCGCGCCGACGACATCCCCGCGCTGGCTCGCTACTTCCTCGCCAAGAGCGCCAAGGAGCTGGGCGTGGAGCCCAAGCGCATCAGCGACGAGGCGCTCGCGGTCATGAAGACCTTCGAGTTCCCCGGCAATGTGCGCCAGCTGGAGAACGTGTGCCACTGGCTCACGGTGATGGCGCCCGCCCAGCTGATCGAGCCCAAGGACATGCCTGCCGAGCTGGTGGCGCGGGCCGGCGGCAGCGCCGCCATGGTTCCCCCTGCGCCAGCGCCTGCGGCCGCTACCGGCTGGCCCGCCACGGCCGAGACGCATGCGGGGGCGGAACTGCCGCCCGTGGGCGCGGTGGTCGGTGCCCTGCCGTCGGCTGGCGGCAAGGGTGACGCGACCGACGGCCGGTGGCTGGCCGACCTGGAGACCGAGGCGCGCCGTCGGCTCGAGGCCGGCCTGCCCGAGGTGTGGGACGCCCTGACGCGCCAGTTCGAGGCCCGGCTCATCCAGACGGCGCTCGGGCTCACGCGGGGCCGCCGCATCGAGGCGGCGCAGAAGCTGGGCATCGGCCGCAACACCATCACGCGCAAGATCCAGGAACTCGGTCTCGACGACTGACGGCGGCGTCATCGCACCGCCCCTGCTGACAGCCGCCGGCACGGGCGGGTGGGACACTGCCGGGGATGTCGACGACTTCCCTCTACGCGCTGTGCGTGCTGATCTGGGGCACCACCTGGTACGCCATCACGGCGCAGATCGGCGCCATCGCGCCCGAGTACGGTGTGGCGCTGCGCTTCGCCCTGGCCGCCGCGGTGCTGTTCGCCTGGTGCGCATGGCGCGGGCTGCCGCTGCGGTTTTCGCCCCGGCTGCATGCGCTGTTCGCGATGCAGGGTCTCACGGGCTTTTGCCTCAGCTACATCGGCATCTACCACGCCGAGCGCTTCATCGTCAGCGGCGTGGTGGCGGTGGGCTATGCCGCCTCGCCATTGGTGGGGCTGGTCACGGCGCGCCTGTTCCTGGGCACGCCGATGTCGCGCCGCGTGGCGGCGGGCGGCGTCATGGGCTTGGTCGGCGTGGGCCTCATCTTCCGCCAGGAGGTCAGCCGGCTGGGCGCCTCCGAGGCCGTGCTGCTCGGCGCAGGCCTCACGGCCGCCGCGGTGCTGCTGTCCAGCACGGCCAGCATCGCCGCGGCCCGCTACCAGCGCCAGGGTGTGTCCGGCTGGCCGCCGCTGGCCTGGGCCATGGCCTGGGGTGCGGCAGGCGCAGCGGTGGTCGGCCAGGCGCTGGGCGCCCCGACGGACGTCGCCTGGAGTCTGCCCTTCGCCGCATCGCTCGCCTACCTGACGCTGGCCGGCTCGGTGGCGGCCTTTGGTGCCTTCTATGCGGTGGTGCACCGCCTCGGCCCGGCCAAAGCCGGCTACATCGGTGTGGTGACGCCGGTGGTTGCCCTGGCCGTGTCGTCGGCTCTCGAGGGCTTCGTCTGGACGGGTGACACCCTGGCGGGCGTGGCGCTGGCGCTGGGGGGCAATGCCGTGGCCATGTGGCAGCCGCGCACACGGCCGGGCGGCTGATCGCCGCCGCGCACATCCGGCCAGACGCAGGCTCAGGCGTCGGCCAGCTCCACCCACACCGGCGCGTGATCGCTGGGCCGCTCGTGGCGGCGCGGCTGCTTGTCGATGGCGCAGGCGCGCACGCGCGGGCGCAAGGCCTCGCTCACCAGAATGTGGTCGATGCGCAGGCCCTGGTTCTTGCGGAACGCCAGCTGGCGGTAGTCCCACCAGCTCCAGCTCTTCTCGGGCTGCTCGAACAGCCGGAAGGCGTCGTGCAGCCCCAGGCCCACGAGGGCGCGAAAATGCGCACGTTCCTCGTCGGTGCAGTGGATCTGGCCCGCCCAGGCGACGGGGTCGTGCACGTCACGGTCCTCAGGGGCGATGTTGAAGTCGCCCATCAGCACGAGCTGCGGGTGGGCCGCCAGTTCCGCCTGCAGCCAGCCGCGCAGCGCGTCCAGCCAGCCCATCTTGTAGGCGAACTTCTCCGTGCCGGGTGCCTGCCCGTTGGGGAAGTAGGCGCCGATGACGCGGATGCCCGCCAGCGTGCCGGCGATCAGCCGCGCCTGGTCGTCGCCGAAGCCGGGCAGGTTGCGCACCACCGTCTCGGCCGGCGTGCCCCGCGTGAGCAGAGCGACGCCGTTGTAGGTCTTCTGCCCGTGGAAGACCACGTGGTAGCCGGCCGCCTCGATCTCCGCGAGCGGGAACTTGTCGTCCGACAGCTTCGTTTCCTGCAGCACCATGGCATCCACCGGGTGCTCGGCCAGCCAGGCCAGCAGCTGGGGCAGGCGCACGGACAGCGAGTTGACGTTCCAGGTGGCAAGCTTCAAGGTGTTTCTCGGCGTTGGGGGGGATGCGCGCGAACCCGCCCGGGCGATTATGGGTCCGCGCTGGCGCGCGGACCCGCTTGCACCGGTTCACCCCGGCGGCGCCGGGGTGCGGTCGCTCAACGCTGCGCTGCGGTGGCCGGCTTGGGCGAGGTCTTGGCCGTCCCGGCGAAGATCTGCACCCGGCCCTGGGCCGCCAGCGTGCCGGTGTACTGGCTCGACCCGGCCACCAGGTCCAGGCGGCCGTCGCCATTCAGGTCGGCGGCCTCCAGCGAGGTGCCCATCTCGTCGCGGCTGCCCGGTGTGCCGTTGAGCTTGTAGATGCGGTCGGTGCGCAGGCCTGTGGCGCTGCCCCCGTACACCCACACCTGGCCCGGGAACGGGTCGGTGTCCAGGTACGGTCGCGCATAGGCTGGCGTGCCGACCACCAGGTCCGCGTAGCCGTCGCCGTTCATGTCGCGGGCACCCAGCATGGGGCTGCCGAAGTAGGTGAGGCCACCGCTGGCGCGCACGATCTGCGTGCGGCCCGATGCGCCCGGGCCGCCCGCCGCGCCGTAGTAGACGGTGATGATGCCGCCGCTGACCAGATCCAGCACATGACGCGGCGCGGACACCCCCACGTCACCGAAGCCGTCGCCGTCCACGTCGCCGAGGAAGGTGACGGTGTCGGCGAACCAGTCACCGTCGTCCTGCTCCACCGGGAAGAGCGTCTGCCACGCGCTGCTGGCGTAGCCCGTGCGGGTGCCCCGGTAGATGTTGACCATGCCCGGGATGCCGCCGGTGGGACTTGTCTTGCCGACCAGCAGGTCGACGATGCCATCGCCGTCCACGTCACCCGTGTCGATCACCCGGCCGAAATAGATCCACGGCGGCGCGCCGTTCAGCGTGTTCACCGGTGTGGTCTTCAGGCCCGACGGGCTGCCTTCGTAGACCGTGAGCTGGCCCAGGCTTCCGTTGGCTCCCATCGCGTTGACCACGACGTCGGCGTACCCGTCCGCGTTGAAGTCGCCAAGCGACTTCACGCTGAGGCCGAAGAAGCTGTTGGTGCTCGGGCCTTCGATGATCTGGGTGGGCTGGGCCGGAAAGCCGGCAGACGAGCCGAGGAACACCATGACGGCGCCGGCGTACTGCTGGGCACCGGAGTAGTTGTCCGCGCCCACCACCAGGTCCGGCCAACCGTCACCGTTGACGTCCACGGCCTGCGGCGAGTAGCCGACCTGGGCCCAGGCCATGGGCCCTTCGTAGTGGAAGCCTGCGGTCTTCGAGGGGCCCTTCTTCGAACCGTAGAAGACATCGATGGAGCCGCGGAAGTCGGGCCCGCCGGGGTTGCCGACGATGAGGTCGCGGTAGCCGTCCTTGTTGAGGTCGACCTGCGCATTCAGCTGCGCACCGAACTGGGCCTGGGCGGCCTTGCCCATCAGGGTGAGGTCGGGCGTCTTGTCGGCCAGGGTGGCGACGGCCGGGGCGACGAGGCCCAGGCCGGCGACGGCCCCGACCACGCAGCGCCGCCACCGGCGGCTGCCTCGAACGGAAGTGTGCATGCTGTCTGACTCCAGTGAAACCGTGTGGGTGCCTGGCGGCGCACACCGTGCGCCCGCCGTGGACGCATTGGATGACAGGAGCCCGGCGGGGTGGCTGGCTGATTCCTGACATGTCAGAAACCCGCCAGCGGGGCGCGCGTCAGGCGTCGGGGCGGTCCCACTGCCGCGCGGCCAGCCACCCGCACTGGACCCGCGACCGGGCATGCAGCCGGGTGCCCAGCGCAGTGATGCGGCGCAGCAGTGTGCGCTCCGAGATGCCCAGCACGTCGGCGATGGACTTGTCGTTGGCGCCCGCGGCCATCAGCATGACCAGGGCATGCAGTTCTTCCTCCGCGGCGTCAGGCGCCGCGGGCAGCGCCGCCTCGGCCGTGAGGACGGGCGCCGCCTGCTGCCAGAGGGCGTCGAACAGGGCCCAGAGGGCGTGCAGCACGGCGGTGGGGCCGAGCTTGAGGCTGGGGCCCTCCTGCTCGCCGGTGCGCAACGGCACCAGGGCGCTGTGGCGATCGGCCAGCACCATCTTGAAGGGCAGGTCGGCCAGCACGCGCACCTGTTCGCCTTGGCTGATGACCTGGCGCGCCGATTCCAGCCAGCCGGGCCACTGCATCACCTCTGGCGAGATGATGGTGCGGTAACGCACGCCGCGGCGCCGCGCCTGTTCGCGCGCGGCCTGCATCTCGTCCGGTGCCGAGACCGAAAAGGGAGGGCACACGACGCAGGCCACCTCGTGCCGCGCCGCATGGTGGATCTGCAGGTAGGCGGGCAGCTGCTGCTGTGCGCCGCCGCCGATGATCTGCACGTCGTGTCCATCGGCGCCGCGGCCACCCCGGCGCAGGTCCTGCTGGAGCTCGGGCAGGATCTGGCGGGCGTGGTTCAGCTCCACCTGGCGCTCCATGAGCAGCAGCTCCACGGCCACTTCGGGCGCCGTGGGCCACCAGGCGTCGTGCGTTGCCTCCGGCCGGCTGACCAGACCCCGGTGCAGCAGCCCCTCGAGCAGTGCGGGTGCCATGTCGGCCGGCAGCCGCGCAGCCTGCGCCGCCGCGGCGCACGACGAGCCCGGTGCGCGCAGCAGCGCGCGGTAGAGGGCTTCCGCCGGCGGCGCCAGGCCGAGCGGCTGCATGGTGAGCCCGCCGGGCCGGGCGGCGTCGTCGTCGGCAAGAGGGGACAGGTCGGCGGCATTCATCGGTGGCGCGGTGGGCATCGGCGGTGCGCTCCTGGCGCAGGCGTCTACCGTACCGCATCCACGCCCCCGACGGGGTTCACGGCGTGCTGCGCATGGCGGACACGGCCGGCGGGCCGGGCCGGCGGGCGCGCGCCACCAGCCAGTGCACCACACCGGCGACGGCCAGCAGCACCACCAGGCCCAGGCCCCAGCCCAGCCACACCAGGCCGACGATCCATCCCACCGCCTGCTGCGCCATGGCGCCACTGCTGGGCATCACGTCGACGAGCCAGGTGATGGCCTCCTGGCCCCAGCGCAGCAGCGCGGGGTCGACCCAGATGGCCAGCCAGTCGGGCACCGGCCACTGCGCGGCGGTTCGGCCCCAGTCGGCCGCCTCGCCGGTGTTCACCGCCTGGGCCGCCCAGGCCAGGGCCTCGGCCGTGCCCCAGGCGAGGCCGGTCCAGATCGCGGCGAGCAGGGCAGTGAGGCCCCAGATCCATGCCTTCATCGTGGTTCTCCATTTGCAGGAAGTGCGGGCATGTCGATCGCCCTGCAGGCAGCAGGTTCCATCGGTTTCGCGGAACCCTGCCTGAGGCCGCGCCTGCTCGACAGGCCCGCTGCCGTCTGGGCAGGATAGGGGCCCGCATCCGTCTGACGTTTTCTGCACCACTGACACGCGCATGGACATCGCCTTGTGGATCGTCGCCATCGCCGCCGTGCTGCTCGGTCTGGCGGGCCTGGTGCTGCCGTTGCTGCCGGGCACGCCGCTGCTGTTCGGCGGCCTGTGGCTGGCCGCGTGGATCGACGGCTACGACCGCGTCGGCCCGTGGACCCTGCTCGCGCTGGCCGCGGTGGCCCTGCTGGCCTGGGGCGTGGACTTTGCCGCGGCCGCATTGGCCGTGAAGCGGGCCGGGGCCAGCCGACGTGCCATGGCAGGCGCGGGCCTCGGGGCCGTCCTGGGTGTGTTCGGTGGGCTGACCGGCCTGATCCTCGGGCCCGTGGCCGGCGCGGCGGCGGGCGAGTGGAGCCAGGGCCGCGACCGGGCCGGCACGGCGCGCGCTGCGGTGGCCGCGGGCGCCGGCTACCTGGTGGCCGCCTTCATCAAGCTCACGCTGGGCCTGGCCATGGTGGCCGCGTGGGCCGTGGCCTACGCCGTCTGAGCGCGGCGTGGCGCCGGCTCAGCGCCGACGGTGGTAGGTGACGAACGCGATGTCCATGTCGTTCGGGGGGGCGGCGCGCTGCGTGTGGCGGGCCACTTCCTCGAACTGCGCCGGGTCCACCTCGGGAAAGTGGGCATCGCCGTCCACCTCGAGGTCGATCTCGGTGAGCAGCAGCTCGTCGGCGTGTGGCAGGGCCTGCCGGTAGATCTGCTCGCCGCCGATCACGAAGGCGCGCGGCGCGTCCTGCACCGCCTGCAGCGCATCGGCCAGGGTGGGCACCACCTCGGCGCCAGGCGCAGCGAAGCCGGCCTGGCGGCTCAGCACGAGGTTGCGGCGGCCGGGCAGGGGGCGGAAGCGCTCGGGCAGCGACTCCCAGGTCCGCCGGCCCATGATCACCGGGCACCCCATCGTCGCGGCGCGAAAGTGCTTCATGTCCTCGGGCAGCGACCACAGCAGCCGGTTGTCGCGGCCGATCACGCCGCCGCGCGCCACCCCGGCGATGAGCACCAGCGCCATGTCAGACGGCCACCGGCGCCTTGATGGGCGCGTGGTGCTGGTAATCGCGCACTTCGAAGTCCTCGAGCTCGTAGTCGAAGATCGACGCGGGCCGGCGCCGGATGTGCAGCACCGGGTAGGGGAAGGGCGTGCGTTCGAGCTGCGTCTTCACCTGCTCCACATGGTTGTCGTAGATGTGGCAGTCGCCGCCGGTCCAGATGAAGTCGCCCGGCGCCAGGTCGCACTGCTGCGCCAGCATGTGGGTCAGCAGCGCGTAGCTGGCGATGTTGAAGGGCACGCCCAGGAACAGGTCGGCACTGCGCTGGTAGAGCTGGCAGCTGAGGCGGCCTTGTGCGACATGGAACTGGAAGAACGCATGGCAGGGCATGAGCGCCATCTTGTGCAGCTCGGCCACGTTCCACGCGCTCACGATGATGCGGCGCGAGTCCGGGTTGGTCTTGAGCTGGTCGACCACCTGGGCGATCTGGTCGATGTGGCCGCCGTCGGGCGTGGGCCAGCTGCGCCACTGCACGCCGTACACGGGCCCCAGGTCGCCGTCGTCACGCGCCCATTCGTCCCAGATGCTGCAGCCGCGCTCCTGCAGCCACCTCACGTTGGAGTCGCCGCGCAGGAACCACAGCAGCTCGAGGATGATGCTCTTGAGGTGGACCTTCTTGGTCGTGACCAGGGGGAAGCCCTCGGCCAGGTCGAACCGCATCTGGTGGCCGAACACGCTGCGCGTGCCGGTGCCGGTGCGGTCCGCCTTGGCCACGCCCGTCTCGAAGACGTGGCGCAGGAAATCCTCATACTGCGAGCGGACGGGGCGGGAGGCGGTCATCGCGAAATTCTATGCGGCGCCCCCGCGGGGCGCCGCCTGCGCCTCGCCGGCCTGGGCTCAGGAGGGCCGTTCCTGCTCGCGCAGGAAGATCTCCACGCGGCGGTTGCGGGCGCGGCCCTCGGCCGAGCCGTTGTCGGCGATGGGCTGACGCGAACCGACGCCCGAGATTTCCACGCGCTGCGCGCTCACGCCGCGCGCCGACAGGTACTCCTGCACCGAGCGGGCGCGCGCCACCGACAGCGGGTCGTTCACCGCGTCGCTGCCCGTGCTGTCGGTGTGGCCGACCACCCGCACGTGCATGCTGGCGTCCAGGCCCTGCGCGAACTGGTCGAGCACCGGGCGCAGCTCGGGCCGGATGTCGGCGCGGCCGGTGTCGAACGACACGTCGCTGGGCACGTTGACCTTCAGCTGGTTGTCGGCCGTGCGGTCCACCGTCACGCCTGTGCCTTGGGTGGCCCGCTCCATCGCCTTGCGCTTGTCTTCCATGCGCTTGGACCAGAGGTTGCCCGCCACCGCGCCCACCACGCCGCCCGCCACGGCGCCCGTGCCGGCCTTGCCGCCGGTGGTGGTGCTGATGATGGCGCCCACGGCCGCGCCGATGCCGGCGCCGGCGGCCGTCCCCTTTTCTTGCTCGCCCATGTTGGCGCAGCCGGTGGCCAGGGCGGCGCTCAGGCACAGCGCGGTCAGGCGGATGGCGGGGGTGTTCAGTTCCATGTCAAAGCTCCTTCTGAGGGGTTTGAGCGGGCGGGAGCAGATGGCGTTCCCGGCCCGCGTCAGGCATTGAACTGCATGGCGGCCAGACGGGCGTACAGCCCGCCGCGGGCGACGAGGTCGGCGTGCGAGCCCTGCTCGACCACGCGCCCCGCCTCGAGCACGACGATGCGGTCCGCCTTCTGAACGGTGGACAGGCGGTGGGCGATGACCAGCGTGGTGCGATCGGCCATCGCCGACTCGAGCGCGGCCTGCACCATGCGCTCGCTTTCGGCGTCCAGCGCGCTGGTGGCCTCGTCCAGCAGCAGCAGGGGCGGATTCTTCAGCAGCGCGCGGGCGATGGCCAGGCGCTGGCGCTGGCCGCCCGACAGGCGCACGCCGCGCTCGCCCAGGACGCTGGCGTAGCCTTCGGGCAGGGCCAGGATGAAATCGTGGGCGAAGGCGGCCTTCGCCGCGGCGATGACCTCCTGGTCCGTGGCCTCGGGCCGACCGTAACGAATGTTGTCCATGGCGCTGGCCGAGAACACCACGCTGTCCTGCGGCACGATGCCGATGCGCGAGCGCAGGTCCGCCAGCGAGGCCTGGCGCACGTCCACGCCGTCGATCGTCACGCGGCCCGCCTGGGCATCGTAGAAGCGCAGCAGCAGTTGCAGCACGGTGGTCTTGCCCGCGCCGCTGGGGCCCACCAGCGCCACCGTCTCGCCGGGCTCGACCTGCAGGCTCACCCCGTCCAGCGCCGCCTGGGCCGGGCGCGACGGGTAGTGGAAGCGCACGTCCTGCAGCGCCACGCGTGAGCCGCCGCGCGTGGGCGGCAGGGCCACGGGCGCGGGCGGGTCGGCCACGGGCGAGCGGGCCGCCAGCAGCTCCATCAGCCGCTCGGTGGCGCCGGCGGCGCGCAGCAGGTCGCCGTACACCTCCGACAGCACCGCCACCGAGCTGACCAGCACGATGACGTACAGCACCGTCTGCCCCAGGTGGCCGGCGGTGATGTCCCCGCGCAGCACCGCCTGGGTGCCCTGGTACAGGCCCCACAGCAGCGCGCCGAAAGTGGCGCTGATGAGAAAGGCCACCAGCGCGGCGCGCACGCGGGTGCGTCGGCGGGCGGTGTCGAAGGCGGCTTCGGTCGCCGCGGCGAAGCGCTCGGCCTCGCGCCGCTCCTGCCCGTAGGCCTGCACCACGGGGATGGCGTTCAGCACCTCGCCCGCGATGGCGCTGGAATCGGCCACCCGGTCCTGGCTGGCGCGGCTGAGCTTGCGCACGCGGCGGCCAAAGAACAGGGCCGGCAGCACCACCAGCACCAGGATGCCCAGCACCTGGGTCATCACGTACGGGTTGGTGACCACCAGCATGCCCAGCGCACCGATGCCCATGACCGTGTTGCGCAGTCCCATGCTCAGGCTGGAGCCGACCACCGACTGCACCAGCGTCGTGTCGGTGGTGAGGCGGCTGAGCACCTCGCCGCTGGCCGTGGTCTCGAAGAACTCGGGGCTTTGCCGCACCATGTGGGCGTACACCGCATCGCGCAGGTCGGCCGTCACGCGCTCTCCGATCCAGGTGACGAAGTAGAAGCGTCCGGCAGAGAACAGGCCCAGCGCGGCGCCCACCGCGAACAGGGCGCCGAAGTGCTCGCGCAGGGCCATCAGCCGGTCGCCCGGGCCGGCGGCCACCAGGCCCTCGTCGATCAGCGACTTCAGCGCCACCGGCAGCACCAGCGTGGCCACCGCGGCCAGCACCATGAACAGGACGGCCAGCGCGATGCGCCCGCGGTAGGGGCGCAGGAAGGGCAGCAGGCCGGACAGGGCGCGCGGGTTCGCGCCGCGCGGGCGCTCGGAGGCATTGGGTTGGGCAGCGGGCATGGGCGCGAGTGTAGGCAAAGGCCCCAAGGCGGCGTGGGGTCACCCTATCGGTTGCCTTGTCAATCATTGCATAGGCAGCTAAATTGGCGCCATGCCTTCCCGCCACGACGATTCCGTGCCCGGCTTCTATGTGCCCGGCCAGTACCGCCCTGACCAGAGCTACGGCTTCCTGATGAAGCGGGTGCTCGCCTCCGTGCTGGCCCAGGCGGACGAGCGCCTGGCCCGCTACGACCTCACGCATGCGCAGTGGCTGCCGCTGTTCAAGCTGTCGGTGCGCGAGTGCGACACCGCCGTCTCGCTGGCGCGCGAACTCTCGCTCGACGCGGGCGCCATGACCCGCGCGCTGGACCGCCTCGAAGCCAAGGGCCTGGTGCGCCGCGAGCGCTCGGAGGAAGACCGCCGTGTGGTGCGGGTGGCGCTCACGGACGAGGGCCGCCAGGTGGCCAAGCGCGTGCCGCCCGTCATGGCGGAGGTGCTCAACAACCACCTGCGGGGATTCAGCCGTGAGGAGTGGGAGCAGTTGCTCGCCCTGCTCGGCCGGCTGGTCGCCAACGCCGACGCGATGCGGCAGGAGGAGGACGCATGAACCGATTCGATCCCGACCGCTGCGCCGGCATGTTGACGTCGGCCACGCTGGGGGTGGCGCTGCTGTCCGCGGTGTTCATGCTGGCGGGCTGCGCGACGCCCGGCGAGCCGCTGGCCCAGGCCGTGCCGCGCG
>JACRBA010000092.1 GCA_016213265.1 Burkholderiales bacterium
CACTGGCCCCGATGCCGGCCTGGCGCCGCCGGCGCGGTCCGGCGCCTCCGCGGCGGCCGTGGCGCCGCCGGCCATCACGCCGCTGCCGGTGGCCGTGGCCGCGCTGGAGGCCGAGTCCATCCGCGCGGCCCTCGCGGCCACGGGCGGCAACAAGCTGGCCGCGGCCCGGCTGCTGGGCATCTCCCGCGCCACGCTGTACGAAAAGCTGACAAGCGGCCGCGTACCTGCTGTCTGAAAGCCGGACGCGGGCGCGTCGTGCTGTCCGGAAACTGAACATCCGTTCGGCTCGGACGGCGGCCATGGGCCCACGCCTGCCCCACCGGGCGCCACGCAGGCCGTCGGCTGCCCGCCTCTGGTGCATGTTTCTCCGGACTTTCCCGTAGCGCCCGGCCGGCGGCATGGGCCTTGCGCTCCCTGTGGCCCATCGTCGCCGCGCCGTCGGGCGCCGGCTTGCCCACTCCGGAGACATCGCCCATGCCGCGTCGCACCGCCGTTCGCCCCGTGTCCCTCACCCGCCGTGCCCTGGGCCTGGCCGCGCCCTTGGCGGCCGCGCTGGCCGTGCTGGCCGCCGTCCCCGTGCAGGCCGCGCCGGGCGAGATCCGCATCGCCCACATCTACAGCAAGACCGGGCCGCTGGAGGCCTACGGCAAGCAGACCGCGCTGGGCTTCCAGATGGGCCTGCAGTACGCCACCGGCGGCACCATGGCCGTGGCCGGCAGGAAGCTGGTCGTCATCGAGAAGGACGACCAGGGCAAGCCCGACCAGGGCAAGAGCCTGCTGGCCGCCGCCTACGGCGACGACAAGGTGGACATCGCCGTCGGGCCCACCTCGTCCGGCGTGGCGCTGGCCATGCTGCCGGTGGCCGAGGAGTACAAGAAGATCCTGCTGGTGGAGCCGGCGGTGGCGGATTCGATCACCGGCGAGAAGTGGAACAAGTACATCTTCCGCACCGGCCGCAACAGCTCGCAGGACGCGATCAGCAACGCGGTGGCGCTGGACAAGCCCAACACGGTGATCGCCACGCTGGCGCAGGACTACGCCTTCGGCCGGGACGGCGTGAAGGCCTTCAAGGACGCGCTCAAGACCGCGAAGATCGTCCACGAGGAGTACCTGCCGCAGAACACCACCGACTTCACCGCCGGCATCCAGCGGGTGGTGGACGCGCTGAAGAACCAGCCCGGCCGCAAGGTGGTGGAGGTGATCTGGGCCGGCGGCACGCCGCCCTACGCGGCGCTGGCCGCGCAGGAGCTGGGCAAGCGCCACGGCATCGAGGTGGCCAGCGGCGGCAACATCCTGCCCGCGATGGCCGCCTACAAGGCCTTCCCCGGCATGGAGGGCGCCACCTACTACTACTTCGGCATCCCCAAGAACCCGGTCAACGAATGGCTGGTGGCCAACCACTACCAGCAGTTCAAGGCGCCGCCCGACTTCTTCACCGCCGGCGGCATGACCGCGGCCATCGCGGTGGTGGAGGCGCTGAAGAAGACCGCGGGCGACACGACCACGAACAAGCTCATCGCCGCCATGGAAGGCATGGCCTTCGACTCGCCCAAGGGCCGCATGCACTTCCGCAAGGAGGACCACCAGGCGATGCAGGCGATGTACCACTTCCGCATCAAGGTGGACCCCGCCTTCCCCTGGGGCGTGCCGGAGCTGGTGCGGGAGATCAAGCCCGAGGAAATGAACGTGCCGATCCGCAACCGCCGCTGAATGCAGCCGGCGCGACACCCTCCGGCGCACCATGCTCGAGACCCGGGAACTCACCGTGAACTTCGGCGGCTACGTGGCCGTCGACCGCGTGTCCTGCGCCTTCGCGCCGTGCACGCTCACGGCCATCGTGGGCCCCAACGGGGCGGGCAAGACCACGTACTTCAACCTGGTCTCGGGCCAGCTGGCCGCGACGAGCGGGCAGGTGTGGCTGGACGGCATGGACGTGACGCGCCTGCCCGCGCCGCTGCGCACGGCACGCGGGCTGGGCCGCGCCTTCCAGCTCACCCAGCTGTTCCCGCGCCTGTCGGTGCTGGAGAACGTGCGCCTGGCGGTGCAGGCCCGCCACGGCGGTGGCATGAACCTGTGGCGTGTCTGGCTGGACCGCCAGGACTGGATCGAAGAGGCGCGCAAGATCCTGGCCACGGTGCGGCTGCTGGAGCGCCTGGACGCCCCCGCGGCCAGCCTGCCCCACGGCGACCAGCGCAAGCTCGAGGTGGCGCTGCTGATGGCGCTGGAGCCGCGCGTGTACATGTTCGACGAGCCCACGGCCGGCATGAGCGTGGACGAGGTGCCCGTGGTGCTGGACCTCATCCGCGCGCTCAAGGCGCGGCGCGACGCCACCATCCTGCTGGTCGAGCACAAGATGGACGTGGTGCGCGAGCTGGCCGACCGCGTGGTGGTGCTGCACCAGGGCCGGCTGGTGGCGCAAGGCGAGCCGGCCGAGGTGATGGCGTCCGACGTGGTGCAGCAGGCCTACCTGGGCACGGCGCCGGTGGAGCAGCCCGCATGACGGCGGCGCCGCTGCTGGAGCTGCGGGGCGTGCACACCCACATCGGGGCGTACCACATCCTGCACGGCGTGGACCTGGTGGTGCCGCGCGGCCAGGTGACCATGCTGCTGGGCCGCAACGGCGCCGGCAAGACGACCACGCTGCGCACGGTGATGGGCATGTGGCCCGCGAGCCAGGGCGAGCTGCGCTTCGACGGCCAGACCATCGGCGGCCCCGGCGTGCGCGCCGACACGCCCGAGATCGCCCGCCGCGGCATCGCCTACGTGCCCGAGAGCATGGGCATCTTCAGCGACCTGACGGTGCGCGACAACCTGCTGCTGGCGGCCCGCTCGGCCCGCCGCGAGGCCGAGCTGGACCGCGCGCGCCTGGACTGGCTGTTCGGCCTGTTCCCGGCGCTGCACCGGTTCTGGCTCTACCCGGCCGGCAAGTTGAGCGGCGGCCAGAAGCAGATGCTGGCGGTGGCGCGTGCCCTCATCGAGCCGCGCGAGCTGCTGCTCATCGACGAGCCCAGCAAGGGCCTGGCGCCGGCCATCGTGCACAACCTGGTCAGCGCGCTGGCCGAACTGAAGCGGCAGCGCACGACCGTGCTGCTGGTGGAGCAGAACTTCATGGTGGCACGGGCGCTGGGCGACCGCGTGGCGGTGATGGACGACGGCCGCGTGGTGCACACCGGCGCCATGGCCGAGCTCGCCGAGGACGAGGCGCTGCAGCAGCGGCTGCTCGGCCTGTCGCTGGGGGCGCACCAATGACGGCCGCCGCGTCGCCCGCACCCAGCGCCGGAGCGGCCGTGCCGCGCCAGCGCCTGGACACCCGCCCGCTGTGGGGCCTGGTGGCCCTGGCGGCGCTGGCGCTGCCATGGGTCGGCTCGGGGTCCACCTGGCTCACGCTCACCGTGGCCGGCCTGGCCATGGGGCTGATCATCTTCGTCATCGCCTCGGGCCTCACGCTGGTGTTCGGCCTGATGGACGTGCTGAACTTCGGCCACGGCGTGTTCATCGCCGTGGGGGCGTTCGTGGCCACCAGCGTCATGGCCGGCATGGCCGACTGGACCGGCAGCGCCTCGGCGCTGGCCAACCTGGGCGCGGTGTTCGCGGCGATGCTGGCCGCCATGGCGGTGGCCGGGGCGCTGGGCTGGGCCTTCGAGCGCGTGGTGGTGCGCCCGGTGTATGGCCAGCACCTGAAGCAGATCCTCATCACCATGGGCGGCATGATCGTCGGCGAGGAGCTGATCAAGGTCATCTGGGGGCCGGCGCAGATCCCGCTGCCGCTGCCCGCCGCGCTGCAGGGCGCCTGGCTGTGGGGTGACGCGGCCATCGAGGTCTACCGCCTGTTCGCGGTGGGCATCGGCGCGCTGGTCTTCATCGCGCTGCTGCTCGTGCTCAACCGCACCAAGGTGGGCCTGCTGGTGCGTGCCGGCGTGCAGGACCGCGAGATGGTCGAGTCGCTGGGCTACCGCGTGCGGCGCCTGTTCGTGGGCGTGTTCGTGGCCGGCTCGGCGCTGGCCGGCCTGGGCGGCGTGCTGTGGGGCCTGTACCAGCAGAGCGTGGTGCCGCAGATCGGCGCGCAGGTGAACACGCTCATCTTCATCGTCATCATCATCGGTGGCCTGGGCTCCACGCTGGGCTGCTTCGTCGGCGCGCTGGCGGTGGGCCTGGTGGCCAACTACACCGGCTTCCTGGCGCCCAAGGTGGCGCTGTTCTCCACCATCGGGCTGATGGTCGCGGTGCTGCTGTGGCGGCCGCAGGGCCTGTACCCGGTGGCCAGCCGGTGAGGGGCGCATGGCCATGCTGAACCGCCTGCTGTCCCACGACCTGCCGCGCAGCCGCTGGCTGGCCGCCGCGCTGCTGGCCATCGCGCTGCTGCTGTGGCTGCAGCCCTTTCTCTTCCCGGGGGCCAAGGCGCTGAACGTGGCGGCGCGCATGCTGGTGTTCGTGCTGCTGGTGGCCAGCTACGACCTGCTGCTGGGCTACACGGGAATCGTCAGCTTCGCGCACACCATGTTCTTCGGCATCGGCGCCTACGGGGTGGCCATCGCCTGCACGCGCCTGGCCGGGGAGGACGGCCCGGGCTTCGGCGCGGTGCTGCTGGGCCTGGGCGGCGCGCTGGCGGTGTCGCTGGGCTTCAGCCTGGTGATCGGGCTGTTCAGCCTGCGGGTGAAGGCGATCTTCTTCGCCATGATCACGCTGGCGGTCGCCGCGGCCTTCCAGACCCTGGCCTCGCAGCTGTCCGAGCTGACCGGCGGCGAGGACGGCCTGAGCTTCCGCGTGCCGGCGATGCTGTCGCCGTCCTTCGAGCCCTTCGAGTCCCCGGTGTTCGGCCTGGTGATCGACGGCCGCACCCTAGCCTACTGGGGCGTGTACGCCGTGGTCGCACTCGCCTTCCTGGCGCTGCTGCGCATCGTGAACTCGCCCTTCGGCCGGGTGCTGCAGGCCATCCGCGAGAACGACTTCCGTGCCGAGGCCATCGGCTACCGCACCGTGGCCTACCGCACGCTGGGCAACGTGCTGGCCGCTGCCTTCGCCACGCTGGCCGGGGCGCTGCTCGCGCTGTGGCTGCGCTACACCGGCCCCGAGACCACGCTGAGCTTCGAGGTCATGCTCGACGTGCTGCTCATCGTGGTGATCGGCGGCATGGGCACGCTCTACGGCGCCGTCATCGGCACGGTGCTGTTCGTCTTCGCGCAGAACTACCTGCAGGACGCCCTGCGCTGGGTGGGCGGCGATGGCGGCGCGCTGGCCGGCGTGCCGGTGCTGGGCGCGCTCGTCACGCCCGACCGCTGGCTGCTCTGGCTCGGCCTGGGCTTCGTGCTGTGCGTGTACTTCTTCCCGAGTGGCGTGGTCGGCCGGCTGCGCGCACGGAACCCCAACGAACCGGCCTTCAGGAGACTCCCGTGACCCGATCCCTGACCTGCGTGGCCACCGCCGCGCTGCTGGCTGGCGGCCCGCTGCTGGCCCACGCCGCCCCGCCCAACGTGCGCCCCGCCTTCCTGCGCGGCCTCATCGCCGAAGCCGTGTACGACGGCGTGAGCGACGACCTGCTCACCGCCGGCCTGGGCAAGACCGGCCTGCTGGGCGCCGCCCCGGCGTTCGTGAACCCGCTGGCGCCCACGCCCGCCGAGCTGCGCCGCAACGCCATCCACACCAACTACCGCGCGCTGGTGGACTACACCGTCGCGGGCGGCTTCACGGTGTTCTACGGGCCCAACATCGACGCCGACGGCCACGACACGCTCGGCGAGGGCAAGGTGCCCGGCCGCGAGTACATCGCCTGGGCCGACGACGGCAGCGGCCGGCAGAACGTGACGCTGATGGTGCAGCTGCCCGACAGCTTCAACCCCGCGGCGCCGTGCATCGTCACCGCCACCTCGTCGGGCTCGCGCGGCATCTACGGCGCCATCGGCACGGCGGGCGACTGGGGGCTCAAGCGCGGCTGCGCGGTGACCTATGCCGACAAGGGCTCCGGCAACGGCGTGCACGACCTGATGACCGACGTGGTCACCGCGCGCGACGGCACGCTGGCGGACGCCGACGCACTGGGCATCGAGGCGCAGTTCCGCGCCGACGTGTCGGACGACGCCCGGGCGGCATTCAACGCGGCCACGCCGCACCGCGTGGCCTACAAGCATGCGCACTCTCAGCAGAACCCCGAGAAGGACTGGGGCCGCCACACCCTGGACGCCGTGCGCTTCGCCTTCTACGTGCTCAACGAGCGCTTCGGCAAGGTGGACGGCAAGGGCGTGCGCCGCGCCACGCTGCACCCGAAGAACACGCTGGTCATCGCCAGCAGCGTGTCCAACGGCGCGGGCGCGGCACTGGCCGCGGCCGAGCTGGACACCGAGGGTCTGATCGACGGCGTGGCCGTCACCGAGCCGAACGTGCAGCCGCGCGGGGCCAAAGGCATCGTCATCCGCCAGGGTGGCCGCACGCAGCCCAGCGTGGGCAAGCCTCTGGTGGACTACTTCACCTTCGCCAACGTGTACCAACCCTGCGCTGCCCTCTCCGCCGCCGCGGGCGGGGGCCTGGCGGTGCACGCGGCGTTCTGGCCGCCGGCCTACACCGCCTCCGCACAGAACCGCTGCGCGGCGCTCGCGGCCAAGGGCCTGTTGCAGGGCGCCACGCTGGCCGAGCAGGCGGACGAGGCGCTGGCGAAGATGCACGCCCACGGCTGGCTGCCTGAGGCCGACTTCCTGCAGCAGTCGCACTACCGCTTCGCCACCAACTCGATCGCGGTGACCTACACCAACGCCGCGGGCCGCTTCAGCGTGCTGGACAACCTGTGCGGCTTCAGCCTGGCCAACACCGATGCCCTGGGCAACGTGGTGCCGCAGGTCGCCGCCTTCCAGGCCGGCCTGTTCTCCACCGGCAACGGCGTGCCGCCCACCACGGGCGTGAACATCGTCTACAACGACTCGGTGGGTGGCGCGCGGCTGGACTTCCTCGCCAGTTCACCCAGCACCGCACTGGCCGACTTCGCGCTCGACGGTGCGCTGTGCCAGCGCTCGCTGGCCACCGGCCGTGACGCCGTCACCGGCCAGCGGCTCACCGGCACGATGAAGGCCATGTCCGACCGCGTGCGCGCCGGGGTGAAGGAGACGCAGCTCGGTGCACGGGTGCACGGCACGCCCACGCTCATCGTGGCCGGCCGCAGCGATGCCCTGCTGCCCATCAACCACACCTCGCGTGCGTGGTTCGCCAAGAACCAGGCCGACGCGGCGGGCAGCGACAAGGCGGCCAACGTGCGCTATATCGAGGTGACGAACGGCCAGCATTTCGACGCGTTCATCGCACTCGGCCTGTTCCTGGGCTACGACACGCGCTACATCCCGCTGCACGTGTACTTCAACCGCGCCATGGACGCGATGTGGGCTCACCTCACGCAAGGTACCGCGCTGCCGCCCAGCCAGGTGGTGCGCACGGTGCCGCGAGGCGGCGTGGCCGGCGCGGCGCCCGCGCTGACGGCTGCCAACGTGCCGCCCATCGCCATGGTGCCGGCCGCGGGTGACCTGATCACCGTCAGCGGCGGCGCGCTGGAGATCCCGGACTGACGACGCGCCCGAAGGAGACCTGCCCGTGGCCGAGCCCCGCTCCCGCTACCTGGTCTGCGAAGGCCGGGAGATCCACTTCACCGAGTGGGGCGCGGCCGACGCCCCGGCCGTCGTCGCCTGGCACGGCCTGGCGCGCACCGGCCGCGACATGGACGAGCTGGCGGCCCACCTCGCGCCGCGCTGGCGGGTGATCTGCCCGGACACGCTGGGTCGCGGGCTCTCGCAGTGGAGCCCGCGGCCGGCCGAGGAGTACTGCCTGGGCTTCTACGTGACACTGGCGGTCGCCCTGGTGGACCAGCTCGGCCTGGACCGCTTCCATTGGGTGGGCACCTCCATGGGCGGCGCCATCGGCCTGCGCGCCGCGGCCGGCCCGCTGCGGGGGCGCATGCGCTCGCTGCTGCTCAACGACATCGGCCCGCGGCTGGCGCCGCCGGCGGTGGCGCGCATCCGCGCCTACGCCGGCCAACCGCCCGCCTTCGGCACCGTCAGCGAACTGGAGGCCTATTTCCGCACCGTGTACGCCCCCTACGGCTGGCTCAGTGACGCGCAGTGGCGGCGGCTCACCGAGACCTCCACGCGCCGGCTGCCCGACGGGCGCGTGACGCCGCACTACGACCCGGCGATGGTGCAGCAGTTCGAGCACCACCCGGCCGACTACGACCAGTGGGAGGCCTGGGACGCGCTGGACCTGCCGGTGCTGTGCCTGCGCGGGCAGACCAGCGACCTGCTGGAGCCCGAGACAGCGCAGGCGATGCGCGAGCGCGGCCCGCGCGCGCAGGTGATCGAGGTGCCGGGCTGCGGCCATGCGCCGGCGCTCAACGTGCCCGAGCATTTCGCGTGGGTGGACGGCTTCCTGGCGGAGGCGGCCGCCCGCGGCCACTGAGGCGCCGACGCGCCGCGGGCGTCAGCCCGCCATGCGCTCGCCCAGGCGCACGGGCTTGCCCGGTGCCCAGCCAGCGTCGAACGCGGGCGCGTGGCCACCCACCGCATCGCGCGGGAACAGCAGCACCACGGTCGAGCCGAGCAGGAAGCGGCCCATCTCCTCGCCCTGGGCCAGCGTGATGTCGCGGTCGGCGTAGGTCCACTCGCGCACCTGGCCCGAGCGCGGCGGGTTGACCACGCCGTGCCACACGGTGGCCATGCTGCCCACGATGGTGGCGCCCACCAGCACCAGCACGAACGGGCCGCGCACGGCGCCCGTGCCCTCGAACACGCACACCACCCGCTCGTTGCGCGCGAACAGGCCCGGCACGCCGCGCGCGGTGGTGGGGTTCACCGAGAACAGCGCGCCCGGCACATAGATCATGCGGGTGAGCCGGCCGGCGCACGGCATGTGGATGCGGTGGTAGTCGCGCGGGCTGAGGTAGATGGTGGCGAACTGGCCGTCCTGGAAGCGGCGCGCCAGCTCGGCGTCGCCGCCCACCAGCGCGGTGGTGCTGTAGAAGTGGCCCTTGGCCTGCACCACCTGGTCACCCTGCACCGGCCCGAACTGGCTGATGGCGCCGTCCACCGGGCACACCAGCGGCGCGTCGGCGAGCGGCCGCGCGCCGGGCTTCAGCGGCCGCGTGAAGAACTCGTTGAAGCTCTTGTAGGCGGCCGGGTCGGGCTCGGCGGCTTCGTCCATGTTCACGCCGTAGCGGGCGATGAAGCGCTGGATCGTCCAGGTGGTGGCGCCGCCCGATTCCCGCCGCGCCAGCGCGCCCATGAGCTGCGTGAGGGCCTGCTTGGGCAGGAGGTACTGGGGCAGCACACGCAGGCGGTCGGACACGGCAACAGGCTTTCTCGGTGGGGGCGAACGATTCTAGGAGGGGGCGTGGGCGTGCGGTCTCATCGACCGGGCGCCCGCCGCATCAGCGCCGCCCAGCCCTCGGGGCCCAGGCGGCGCATCACCTCCATGTTGCGCTCGTAGATGGACTCCGCGTCCGGGAAGGCTTCCACGGCCCGGTCGATGCTGGTCTCGCGGATGAGATGCAGCGTGGGGTAGGGCGAGCGGTTGGTGGCGTTGGTGATGTCGTCGGGTTCGGTGTCGGCGAACTGGAAATCGGGGTGGAAGGACGCGATCTGCAGCGTGCCCTCCAGGCCCAGCTCGGCCAGCAGCCCCTCGGCCACGCCGAGGAAATCGTTGTAGTCGAGGAAGTCCTGCAGCACGTGCGGGTGCACCAGCAGGGTGGTCTCGGTCTGCGCCTCGTCGGTGGCCACCAGGTCGAGCAGCTCGCGGTGCAGGTCGGCCAGCAGGTCCTCGGGCGTGGTGGCAGTGCTCAGCGCCACGCGCACCTGGCCCTTGACGCGCGGCGCCTTGGCGAACGGGCACAGGTTCAGGCCGATCACGGCCGCGTCCAGCCAGTGCCAGGTGGCGGCCACCGGGTCGTCGGCAGGGGCGTCGGCGGCGGGCGCGGCGGGCGGATCGGTGCGGTTCATCGGGGCATTGTCGCGCGGTGACAATGCCGGCATGGTCGATTCCACCTCCTCCGCTGTCTCCGGCGCCGCTGCCGCGCCCGACGTCGCCCACGAGGGCTTCAACCGCGTCACCCGCGCCCTGGCCGAACTTGGCCACCCGCATGCGCCGCGCTGGCTGGAGGTGCCCGCCCGCACCTGCCAGGAGGCCGCCGAGGCACTGGGCCTGGCCACGGGCCAGATCGCCAAGAGCGTCATCTTCCGCCGCCGCGCCGACGAGGCCGCGGTGCTGGTCATCGCCTCGGGCGACAAGCGGGTGGACGAGCACAAGGTGGCGGCGCTCGTGGGCCCCATCGGCCGCGCCGATGCCGCGTTCGTCAAGGCGCGCACCGGCTACGCCATCGGCGGCGTGTCGCCGGTGGCCCACGCCACGCCGCCGGTCACGCTGATCGACCGCGAGCTGTTCCGCTTCGACGAGGTGTGGGCGGCGGCGGGCCATCCCAACGGCGTGTTTCGCGTCGCCCCAGCGGACCTGGAGCGGCTCACCGGCGCGCCCGTGGCGGACGTGGTGCAGGGGTGAGCACGCCCGCGTCGGCGGCCGGCGGCGTGCCGAGCCCGTGCACCAGCGTGTGCCGCATCGACCCGCGCACCGGCTGGTGCGCCGGCTGCGCGCGCACGCTCGACGAGATCGCGGCCTGGAGCCGCCTGGACGACGATGCCAAGCGTCGTGTCTGGGCGCTGCTGCCGCAGCGACGCGCCGCCGCCGGCACCGGGGCCCCCGGCCCGGCGCCCAGCCCCGCGCCCACCGACACGGAGCGCCCATGACCCCCATCGTCTTCCACTTCGACGTGGTCTCGCCCTACGCCTTCCTCGCCTTCGAGGCGCTGCCCGAGGCGCTGGCCGGCATCAGCCATGCCGTGGAGTACCGGCCGGTGCTGTTCGCCGGGCTGCTCAAGGCCCACCAGCACAAGGGGCCGGTGGAGGTGCCGGGCAAGCGGGAGTGGACCTACCGCCAGGTCGACTGGCTCGCGGCCCGCCAGGGCGTGACGGGCTGGCAGCGGCCCGAGCCGCACCCCTTCAACCCGCTGGCGCTGCTGCGCCTGGGCCTGGCCTGCGGCCCGGCCGGCCGCATGCCCGGCCGGCGCATCGTGGAAGCGCTGTTCCGCCATGCGTGGTGTGCCCAGGGCGCCGACCCGAACGACCCCGCGCGGCTGGCCGCCCTGCGCGAGGCGCTGCAGCCGCTGCGCGACCCGGACAGTGGCGAGGTGAAGGCCGAGCTGCGCGCACTCACCGATGCCGCGCTGGCCCGCGGGCTGTTCGGCGTGCCCACGGTGGAGGCGCAGGGCCTGCTCTACTGGGGCCTGGACGCGCTGCCCATGCTGCGCGAGGACCTGCTGGCCGCGCAAGTCGGCGGCGCCGCGGGCGCGGCCTGAGCCGCGCTCACTCCGCCAAGGCCCGCCACTGCGGCAGGCAGTGCGCCGCCAGGGCCGTCACCCAGGCCGGGTCGCCGGGGTCGAAGGCGAGGCCGAAACGCGGGCTGACGAGGAAGCCGGCGCGCTCGAAGGCGTCGGGGTCCTCGGCACGCACGAAGCCGGCCAGCGAGGCGAAGGGCACCGCCACAGCGCCCAGGTGCAGCACCGGCGCCTGGCGGGTCACCTCCTCCAGGCGGCCGTTGACCTGGAAGCGGTAGACCACGTGGCCATAGTCGAGCTCGTCGAGGTCCACCGCGTTGCGGCCCTCGCGGCCAGGGCGCCCGTGGCGCGAACGCAGTTCGGCGGCCGTCACGTCGAACGGCACGCCGTCCACGCGCACGAAGGGTTCCAGCCGCACGGGCGCGCCTCCGCGCCGTTCAGGGCAGCGTGTACTCGAACTCGTAGAGGTGCTGCCCGTCCACGATGCGCAGGCGGAACGTGCCCTGGAGGCCGGCCAGCGCCCCGGTGCCCGAGCCGGGCACGACCGTGATGGACAACTGCTGCGCGCCACGGTCCATGGTGCCGCTGTGCTGGAAGACGAAGCTGCCGCTGCGCCCGTGCAGCGTGCCGGTGACGCGCTCGATGGCCACGTAGCCGGCCGAGCCCTTCTCGGGGGTGAGCGCCGTGAGCATCTCCCCGTGGCCGGTGGCGACCAGGTCGCCCTCGAAGCGCTTGGCCAGCGCCACGCGGCCGGTGCTGACGCCGTCCGCGGCCGCGGGCTCGCCCTGCGGCGTCATCTGGACGGTGAACGATCCGCGGGCGGTCTGGGCCATGGGGGCTCCCTGCAGGGCCGTGGGCAGCGCCACCGCGGCCACGAGGGCCAGCCACCGGCGACGGAGGGAGACGGGCCGCACCTCAGGCCTCGACCGACGCATCCCGCGCGTCGGCCTCGCCCAGCAGCGCCACGTCGCGCACGTTCTTCTGCACGGCCACCGCAGCGAACAGGCTGAGCAGGAAAGCCATGCCGTAGAAGCCCTTCTCGCTCGGCGCCAGGCTGGCGTTCCACAACCCCACGGCCAGCAGCAGCACGGACAAGCCGAGAGAGACCCAGCACAGGCCGAAGTACATGCCCGTCACGGGGATGCCCTCGAGCCGGTCGCGCACCGACTTCTGCAGCGACACCGCGGAGAACAGGCCGTACATCAGCACGGTGAAGTAGTAGCCCTTCTCGTTCAGCGGCATCTGTGCGTTCCACAGGCCGACCAGGTAGGTGATGGCGCCCACGAAGAGCGCCGCCCAGGAGGCACCGATGAAGGCGCCGGTGGGGCGGTGGGTGGATGCAGTGGCCATGGCGTCACCTGAGTGCGTGTGAGGAATGGCCCGGGACTGTAGCAACGGCCTGCCCGTGGGGCGCCCCGGCCCCTCGGGTCTTACCCCTAGCACCGGTGCATTTCCCGCATCGCGGAAAGCGCCGTCAGGGTTGCACCGGAGTTTGTCAGCCTCGCATCAGCCAGCCGTCAGAGACCGGTCAGAGCTCGGCCAAATAGTCGCGCCATGCGTCGCCGGGTGGCGATGCACCTTCAGGATTCAGGAGACTCCCCATGGCAACGACAGCGGCAGCCAACACGCCGATGACGAAAGAGGAAAAGAAGGTCATCTTCGCTTCCTCGCTCGGCACGGTGTTCGAGTGGTACGACTTCTACCTCTACGGCTCCCTCGCGGCGATCATCGCCAAGCAGTTCTTCGCCGGTCTGGACCCGACCTCGGCGTTCATCTTCGCGCTGCTGGCCTTCGCCGCCGGCTTCCTGGTGCGCCCCTTCGGCGCGCTGGTGTTCGGTCGCCTGGGCGACATGATCGGCCGCAAGTACACCTTCCTGGTCACCATCCTGATCATGGGCCTGTCGACCTTCATCGTCGGCGTGCTGCCCTCCTACGCCTCCATCGGCGTGGCCGCCCCGATCATCCTGATCGTGCTGCGCCTGCTGCAGGGCCTGGCGCTCGGCGGTGAATACGGCGGAGCCGCCACCTACGTGGCCGAGCATGCGCCGCACGGCAAGCGTGGCGCGTACACCTCCTGGATCCAGACCACGGCGACGCTGGGCCTGTTCCTCTCGCTGCTCGTGATCCTGGGCGTGCGCACCTACCTGACCGAGCCGGTGTTCGCCGACTGGGGTTGGCGCATCCC
>JACRBA010000094.1 GCA_016213265.1 Burkholderiales bacterium
ACCGGAGTCGCCGCCACTCCACGCTGGGCTACAGCTCGCCGGTTCGGTTCCTGGAGGACTGGATCAGCAAGCATGCTGCTCAGCAGCCCCTGGCGGCATAAGAGCGGCCCGCTGGAAGACGAAATTCGACGGGCACCTCAGCTGCGCTGTTCTGCTTCGGCTTGTTCTGGCTCGGCGATGTACTGAACATCAGCGTCATCGAAAAAGGCACAGCATTCTTCGGTGGCCTCGGCCTCGTGAGCACCATTGCTTGGGTCGGGCTCGCCTGGGGGATTGGCCACAAGAACGTCGATGCCCTGCGCGGTTCAGCCAAGTTCGTCGGCGAGAAGGATGCTGCGAAGTTGCGCGACGAGAACCAGGCCCAAGCCAAAGGCGCGGAAGTCCAGCTCGGCCAACTTTCAGGCGGCCAGCCCTTTGCATGGCAAACCGACAAGCATGTGCTTGTCGTTGCCAGCTCAGGCAGCGGCAAGGGGACAGACATCATCATCCCCAACCTGCTGACCTATGACGGTCCGGTATTCGTGCTCGACCCCAAGGGCGAGAACGCCCGCGCTACGGCACGACACCGCGCAAGGCTCGGCGAGGTTCACTGCATCGACCCCTGGGGGTTGACCGGCAGGCCATCGAGCCGCTTCAACCCGCTGGCGCGCCTCGCTGACCCGACCAATGCTGCTGACGTAGCGACGGGGGCCGCCGCGCTGGCGGCGGCCCTCGTGCTGCCGGACCATGGCAGCAATCGCTACTTCACCGACACGGCTCGCCAGCTTCTCGAAGGTCTGATTGCCTTCGCGGTTACTGACCAGGACTTGCGCCCGGTAGCTGACCTGCGTCTGGTGCGACAACTCCTTGCACAGAACCTGCGCCCGACCCTGGAAGCGATGAGCAAGGCGACTGCTGGCCCGGACTCCATCCGCTCCAACGCGGGACGGATGCTGACCCTTGGTGAGCGCGAGTTCGGCGCGGTGGTGTCCTCGGCCATCACTGAAACAGCCTTCCTCGATGACCCCCGGCTTCAAGATGCCCTCTCAGGCAAGCCAGAGCGCCAGGTCGATTTCACCGCCTGGTCACGCTCAGGCATGTCGGTCTTTCTATGCCTGCCGCCACAGTACTTCAAGGCTTTCAATCGCTGGCTGCGCTTGATGGTGACAGCCGCGCTTGATGAGCGCATGCGTGCAGCACGTCAAGGGCCACGCCCGGTGATGTTCCTGCTCGATGAGCTGGCATCGCTGGAACGGCTGCAGCCAGTTGAAGATGCGGTCGGCCTCGCGCGGGGCTATGGCGTTCAAATCTGGTCGATCTTCCAGGATCTCGGCCAGATGAAGGACATTTACAAAGAGCGGGCGACCTCTTTCATCGGCAACGCCGGAATCCGTATGTTCTTCGGAACTCAGGACTACGAGACGGCCAAGCATGTTTCAGACATGCTTGGCACCCAGACCATCCAACTCGAAAAGGTGCGCGGAGCTGAGGTCGTGGACGTGCTGCACGAAGGGCGCAATCTGCTGAACCCAGATGAAGTAATTCGGCTACCTCAAAATGAAATGATTGTCTTTATCCCTTCGCAGCAACCGCTTAGATTAAAACGACTGTCCTACCACGTCAATTCTCGGCTGAAAGGGCGATGGGATGACCCAAGAAACTAGCGCGCCAGAACGCTTCTCCCAGCTGTTTTCCCTGTACCGAAAAGAGCTCATGCAGCTAGTGGTCGGGATGCTCATATCGTTTTACCCGATCATGTGGATGAGTTACTTCATCAAACCTTGGAAAGGGCGGGAAGAAATGATCTCAGCGTGTGTGGAATCGCCATCTGTTCAGAACTCCAGTTCCAAGCAATATTGCTCCTGCCTCGTCAGCGCGGAAGCCGACGACTCAGGCCGAGCGAAGCACGCGTTAACAAGAATGCTGTTCTCATTAACACCGACGCCGCTGGAAAGTCTCTTGGCTGTTGGCAACAACTCACCACATCATGAAAGGTGCGTAGAGCAGTCGAGCCTGAACTAGTTCTGTCCGACTGGATTTAGACAACAGGAGGCTGTCGACGCACAGCAGAGCGTCATTTCATGGCGTTCCGGAAACCGTCCGCACCACCTTGGCCGCCGCGCCTCTGCAGCCAACTCTTCAGCGTTCCATGCATGTCGCTCTCATTTACCCCATTCAGCCTCACCTACACCATCAAAGCGACCATCGAAGAATCTTTCTCTGCATAGCTTGAACCTCCGCAGACCTTTTCAACATTCATCGAAGCACATGAATGAGAACGACAAGTCCATTGATTTAGCGCGACTGCAAGAGGCGGCGAGAAAATTGGGCGGCCCCGATGGGGCTGCAGCGGACAACGACAAGCACCAGCAAGCGGCTATCGCTGCGATGCGGCGGAGAAGCGCTCCGGCGCCAGTACTTCGACCTGATGGTTCTGTCCAGCGTCCAAAGCCGACCATGCAAGAAGTTGAGCGTGCGAAGTTGCGTGATGCCGTCATGAGCGAGAAGGCAATCGGCCCAACAGACAAGTTCAACCGAGAAGCCGCCCAGGAATCTGACAGCTACGAAGCGGCTCAGGCAGCAGCGCTCGCCAAGCTGAGGGGTAGGGCACCGGGGGATGATGGTCACGCGCCTGAAGGCCAGGCGCAGGGCAACGAACCGGAGCGCTGAGGCTCCGGCTCGCTAACGATCCGACGCAAAGGGCGGGGTTCCGGTTCGCAGGTTCTGCGGGTGCTGGCCCTTGTTTCAGGCTCAACTATCGTGCCAACACATCGCGCTGCTGCTGGTCGTAATCCACCAGCCGCGCGGCCTGTTAAGCCGGTCGATAGCTCCGCCTGGCGCACGGGCAGCGACAACACGCGCCTCACGCCGCTTGCGTCGCTGCTCGGCCCGCCGTGCCATGCTGTGGCGCTGGCGAGCTTCCTGCATCTGGTCGCCAAGGCGGCACGGCTGGCCGCGCCTCATAAGTGCGCACTTCCGTTCACTGGCGGCAGCGCACAGGTTCCCAGAGGACAAGCGCAAGCAATGGCAGCGCGCCACGCGGTGGCGCACCCGAAACGGTGGCAAACGCCCGATCCTTTCGAGCGCCACCGGCGACGCCCCAACGAGGACGGCGCAGCTCCCGCCCGGGGGGCGCCAGGCGAATCGATCGCCAACGGCCACCGATGGACAGCCAGGCGGGCGGGCGCACATACTGACGCATGCGCTCCGCTGCTCGGCTCCTCCCGCTGTTGCTGGTCATCGTCTGGTCGGGCGGCTTCGCCTGGCAGGCGCTGGACCGTTGGTCTTATGCCCGCTGGTGTGCCCGGAGCTGCCCGCCCTTCACCTCCGTGGGGTTCATCGAGGCCACACGGCGGGCGCAGGACTGGCAAAGCCCCCTGCTCCTGTTCGCTCTGCCGTTCGCTGCGCTGGCGGCACATGGGGCGCTTCGGGCCCTTCGAAAACGTTCACCAGCCTGACGGCTTGCGCGGGGGCTCGTTGCCGCCCCCTCCCCCTTTGGCGGGGGCGATTCGCCCCGCCAGGATACGAACAAGGCGATTGCAGAGTCGCTTGCCATATGTCGGCATGGCTTCGCCCCCTCGCCAGGTTGGCGATGCCCGCGTCTCGACCGATGCCCCCCGCCTTGAAGCGCGATGCGCTCCGTTCTGCGGGCTGCAGAGGTCTCTCAGGACGCCACGGTGCCTGGACCGCACCATGCGCGACCTGCTTTGCCTGGTGGACACCATGCAGGCTAAGGGCTGCGCCTTCCGTTCGTAGGCCGAGGTTATCGACACCGGCACGGCAGGCGGCGCGCTGTTCTTCTCGACCGCACCCGAGCGCGCCTTGCTGCTACCAATCACCGAGGGCAAAGCTGGGACCCAAGCGGTCGTTGCCCACCCGCCCCGTCGAACACGCCAGGCAACTCACCGAGGGCGGCGACAGCCTCCCTACAGTGGCGAAGTCGCTGGAAGCGTCGCGCTCGACCCTCTGCCGAGCTCCGGCTGTTCTGCCTTCTTCCGCTTCAGAAAAGTTCTAGAAGGACTGTTGCGGTGGGCAGCGGAATCTGTAGGCAGAGCAAGCTGTCCAGAGGCGCCGCCGACCCACTCCAAGGAATCTATAGGATTCACCACCGGCTTTAGGGAGGACCTGTTGTCCAGTGGAGCGCCGCGGATAATTCGCCGCTTCCATCGGCAGGCGAAAGATTCCATGGCGTTGAACGTCGTCATCATGGCCGCGGGCAAGGGCACCCGCATGCATTCGGCCACCCCCAAGGTGCTGCACCGCCTGGCCGGCCGGCCGCTGCTGCAGCATGTGCTGGACCGCGTGGCGCCGCTCGCGGCCCGCTTCGGCGAGGTGCACGCGGTGGTGGTCACCGGGCACGGCGCCGAGCGCGTGGAAGCCCTGGTGGGCGAGCACGCGCGCTGCGTGCGCCAGGAGCCGCAGCGCGGCACCGGCCACGCGGTGCAGATGACCGTGCCGGCGCTGGACGACGCCGCCGACACCACGCTCATCCTCAACGGCGACGTGCCGCTGATCGGCACCGACACCGCCGCCGCGCTCGCCGCGGCCTGCGGCGGCCAGCGCCTGGCCCTGCTCACCGTGACGCTGGACGACCCCACCGGCTATGGCCGCATCGTGCGTGCCGGGACGGCCCACGCGGGTGACCCGGTGCAGGCCATCGTGGAGCACAAGGACGCCAGCACCGAGCAGCGCGCCATCCGCGAGGTCTACACCGGCATGATGGCCGCGCCCACCGCCGCGCTGAAACGCTGGGTGATGGCCCTGACCGACGACAACGCCCAGCGCGAGTACTACCTCACCGACATCGTCGCCATGGCGGTGGCCGAGGGCGTGCCCGTGGTGGCCAGCCCCGCCGCCGATGAAACCGAGGTGCTGGGCGTGAACAGCCCGGCGCAGCTGGCCGACCTGGAGCGCCGCCTGCAGCGCCGCCTGGCCGGGCAGCTGATGGACGCCGGCCTGCGCCTGGCCGACCCGGCCCGCTTCGACCTGCGCGGCACGCTGGCCCACGGCCGCGACTGCGAGATCGACGTGAACTGCGTGCTCGAAGGCGAGGTGCGGCTGGGCGAGGGCGTGCGCATCGGGGCGAACTGCGTGATCCGCCATGCCCACATCGCCGACGGCGCGGTGATCCACCCCTTCACCCACATCGAGGGTGCCGGCCCCGGCACGCAGGCCGTGCAGGTGGGCGCGGGCGCGCTCGTCGGCCCCTTCGCCCGCCTGCGGCCAGGCGCGGTGCTGGGCGATGAGGTGCACATCGGCAACTTCGTCGAGGTGAAGAACGCCACCCTGGCGCGCGGCGCCAAGGCCAACCACCTGGCCTACCTGGGCGACGCCAGCGTGGGCGAGCGCGTGAACTACGGCGCCGGCTCCATCACCGCCAACTACGACGGCGCGAACAAGCACCGCACCGTGATCGAGGCCGATGTGCACGTGGGCAGCAACTGCGTGCTGGTGGCCCCGGTCACGCTCGGCGCGGGCGCCACCATCGGCGGCGGCTCCACCATCGCCAAGGACGCCCCGGCGGGCCAGCTCACCGTGGCGCGCGCCAAGCAGGTGAGCCTGCCCGGCTGGCAGCGCCCGCGCAAGAAGGGCTGAGTCGGCCGCGTCAGGCGAGCAGCCGCGCCATCAGCGCCTCGGGCTGGTCGGCCAGCGCGATGGGCAGGTAGACGGCATCGGCGCCGGCTTCCTTCAGCCGGCGCGCCTGGGCGCCGAGATCGAACACGGCCACGCGGCGGCCCGAGGCGGCGGCCGGCGTCAGCACGTAGCAGAAGGTCTCGGGCCACACCGAGGGCAGCAGGATGAGGTCGGGCGCCAGCTCGGTGATGCGCGCGGGCAGCGTGTCGTCCTCGTAGGCGCCGAGCACCTGCACCCCGGCCGCGCGCAGGCCGGCGTCGTCGGGCGAATGGCCCAGCAGCGTGAAGCGCACGCCCGCGTCGGCGGCGGCCCGGCTGCCGGCCAGGCCGCGCAGCACGTGCAGACCCTTGACGGGGCTGAGCGCGCCGATCACGAGCACGTGGCGCACGGGGCCGCGCGCCGGGCGCTCGGCAGGCAGCACGAGCGGCTCGTGCGGCACCACCTCCACCCGCACGGAGGGCACGTAGTTCACCATGCGCGCCGCCACGTCCCGGTCGGGCGCGGTCACGCGTTGCGCCGCCTTCAGCAGCTGCGCGTTCACCGTGCGCCAGCCGGCGATGGGGCCGCAGCGCTGGGCCAGCCCGTCGGCCTGCAGGCAGCGGTCGCAGGTGGCGCGGTCTGGCTCGCCGCAGTAGCGGCCGCTGCCATCGACCAGGTTGATGCGTGGGCAGACGAGGTGGTAGTCGTGCAGGGTGACGTGCAAGGGCGCCCCGATCGCCTCGCACAGCGCGGGCAGCACCAGATGCAGGGCCGGCGCGTGGTCGGCGAGGTGGTGCAGGTGCACCTCGCGCACGTCGAGCGCGCGCAGCAGCGCCACCAGCAGCGCGGCGGGTCGCCCGCCGCCGCCGGGTTCGGCCACGGGCAGCGCCTGCAGGTTGGGCAGGTCCAGCGCGCCGTCCAGCGCCGCCAGCGCCACGCAGCCCGGCCGGCGTGACGGGCGCAGCGCCACCGTGCCGAGGCCGCGCTCTGCCGCCAGGCGCCCGGCGGCCTCGGCCTCGTGGCGGGCCGTGCCGCCGCCGCGGGCGTGGTTGACGCTCAGCACCAGGCCGGCCCCCAGCGAGCGCTCGGCCACCCGGCGCAGCCGCGCCGCGTCCAGGCGCGCGCGTGCCGCCGCCAGCGGGTCGGCGGCGATCCAGGCGCCGATGCGGGGCAGGTAGTCGGGATGGCGCTCGCGCAACACAGCCAGGCCGGCGCGGGTGCGCTCGCCCGCCTCGCCGGCGAAGCTCACCGAGCCCTGGTGCATCACGAACACGTCGCAGGCCACCAGTTGCACCCAGCCGGCCGCGTTGGCGCGCATGCACCAGTCGTTCTCCTCGCCGTAGCCGCGGCCGAAGCGCTCCACGTCGAGCAGGCCCACCGCGTCGATGGCGGCCCGCCGCATCCACATGCAGAAGCCCACGCCGGTGGGCACCTCCACATGCTGGCCCGCGTTGGCCTGGGCGGCCAGGGCATCGAGCAGGCCGTCGTCCACCTCCAGCCGCTCCCAGTTGCTGTGCTGCGGCCGCGGGTAGCTGCACACCGTGGCGTTGTTGGACAGCGGGGTCACGGACGCCGCACGCGGCTCGGCCCGTCCGTGCGCCACCAGGCGGTCGAGCCAGCCGGCGTGCACACGCGTGTCCGCGTTGAGGATGACGACGTCGCGCTCCCAGCTCAGCGCGAGGCCGGCATTGACGCTGGCGACGAAGCCGCGGTTGCTCTCGTTGACGAGGAGCTTGAGCAGGCCCAGCGCCGCCAGCTCGCGCAGCATGGCCGACAAGGCCGGCTCGGGGCTGCAGTCGTCGACGACGACCAGCTCGAACAGCGTGTCCACCGGTGCACTGAGCACGCTCCAGAGGCAGCGCAGCGTTTCCTGCGCGCCGGCATAGACCGGCACGATGACGTCCACGGTGGGCGCCCCATCGGGCCGCCTCAGCGTGCGCCAGGGCGTCAGGTCCAGGTAGTCGCGTCCGTCCAGCTGCCAGGGCACCGCCCAGGGCAGGCGGCCGGGCTCGGCGGGCTGCGCATCGGCCGGCAGGCCGTCGAGCACGAAGCGTTGCAGCGGGTCCACCGGGGTGGCCTGCGCGCCGGCCCCCGCCCCCAGGCGCTGCAGCAGCCCGGGCCGGGCACCCACGCTGGGCTCGAAGCGCGGCGCCGTGCGCCGGCCTTCCGCATGGCCCCAGTGCACCAGGTGCACCAGCGGATCCTGGCCGCTGGCGGCCACGTCGGGGTTGGCCTGCAGGTAGTAGGCCGGGTCGAACCAGGCGCAGGGTGACAGGCCCTGCGGCCGCCCCACCAGCGCATAGTGCAACAAGCGGTTCACGCCCGGGTGGCGGCGGCCCGGCAGCTGGCCCGTGTAATGGCGCGGGTCGAACAGCACCATGGGCACCATGCCACGCGCGTCGCCAAGGCGCACGTAGTGGCGCAACGCGGTCAGGCCGCCGCGCCCGGCCTCGGGCACCTGGGCGTCGTAGCAAGCCTTGTCGAACAGGCCGGTGGCGCGCGTGAGGGCCACCTCCCAGCGCTCGGCCCACGCAGCCAGGGCGGGCCGCTGCCGCAGCGCGGCAAGCCAGCGCAGCGCCCGCTCGCCGTTGCCCGGGCGGGCCAGCCAACGCCCCAGGCGGCCACGGGGCGCGATGCGCCAGGCGGGGCGGCGAGGCGGCTCGGCGCGCGCAGCGAGCGCCGCCGGGTCCTCGTGCAGCCAGGCCGCCACGCCGGCCGACTCGGCCAGCAGGCGCAGCGCCTGCCGCGACGCCGGCGCGACGTCGTCCCAGGCGTGCGCCCAGGCGATGTGCTCCATGGCCAGCAAGGCCTGATGCGCGCGGCGCGCCGGGTCGTCGAGGGCGAGCGCCTCTTCCAGCCGCGCGGCCAGCTCGTCGCGGCGCAGTGTCCAGGTGCCGCCGATCGGGCCCGCACGGCCTTCGACCTGCAGCGCCAGCTCGGGCGCGTCGCCCACGCCTGCCCAGAGGCTGCCGGGCACCTCCATTTCCACACCCACCATCTCGTCGGCGAGGTGCAGCGCGTCGGCCACGTCGCGGCGCGAGGTGCGGCGCAACGGCACGTCGCACAACACACCGCCGCCACGCAGGCGCAGCGGCTCTCGCGCAGCCGGCGTGTCGGCCACCCAGCCGCGCAGCAGCAGGCCTTGCCAGCCCTCCATGTGGGCACTGGGCATGGCGCCGGGCAGCGTCGCCGGCGGCGGGGCGGGTGCCGGGGCGGCCGCAGGAGCGGCAGGGGCGGGCGTGTCGGGGGTCATCTCCGATGAAGGCGCAGGTGGTGCCACCGGTGCCGCAGGCGCGCTGGCCAACGGATGCGCGGGGCGGCGCGATTCTCGGCCAATTCTTCGCCGCACCGCACAAATCTGCACAATAGACAGCTTCGCGGCCCGCCGCGCCCGGCGCCTTCTTGCGCACTGCCTTTGAGCCACTCCGCTTCCACCGCCCGCTCGACCTCGGCCACCGCCTTGCTCACGCTCGGCGCGCTGGGCGTGGTCTATGGCGACATCGGCACCAGCCCCCTGTACGCACTGAAGGAGGTGTTCCACACGGGGCACCTGGCCGTCACGCCGGCCAACGTGCTGGGGGTGCTGTCGCTCATCTTCTGGACGATCACCGTGATCGTCTCCATCAAGTACGTGCTGCTCATCCTGCGGGCGGACAACAACGGCGAAGGCGGCCTGATCGCCATGCTGGCACTGGCCACCACGGCGGTGCAGGGCAAGCCACGGCTGCGGCGGCTGCTCATGGTGGTGGGCATGTTCGGCACCGCCGTGTTCTACGGCGACGGCGTCATCACGCCGGCCGTCACGGTGGTGGGTGCGATGGAGGGCCTGAAGGTCATCTCGCCTGCCCTGGACCGCTACATCGTGCCGCTGTCACTGCTGGTCATCACCGGCCTGTTCGCGGTGCAGCGCTTCGGCACGGCCGGCATCGGCCGCTTCTTCGGGCCGCTCACGCTGGTGTGGTTCGCCGTGCTGGTGCTGCTCGGTGCGCCGCAGGTGATGGACAACCCCACGGTGCTGCAGGCCGTGAACCCTGCGCTGGCGGTGGGCTTCATCGTCGACCACCCCGGCGTGTCCTTCGTCATGCTGGGCGCCCTGGTGCTGGTGGTCACCGGCGGTGAGGCGCTCTATGCCGACCTGGGGCATTTCGGCAAGCGGCCCATCCGCATCGCCTGGTACGCGGTGGTGATGCCGGCGCTGGTCATCAACTACTTCGGCCAGGGTGCCTTGCTGCTGCGCCAGCCCGAGGCCATCGAGAACCCGTTCTACCTGCTCGCGCCCGACTGGGCGCAGCTGCCGCTGCTGGTGCTGGCCACCCTGGCGGCGGCGGTGGCGTCGCAGGCGCTGATCAGCGCGGCGTTCTCCGTGACCAAGCAGGCCATCCAGCTCGGCCTGCTGCCGCGCCTGCAGATCCGCCACACGTCCGTGCGCGACACCGGCCAGATCTACGTGCCCTTCGTGAACTGGTCGCTGTACGTGTTCATCGTGCTGGCGGTGGCGCTGTTCGAGACCTCCAGCCGGCTGACCAACGCCTACGGCATCGCGGTGACGATGGACATGACCATCACCACGGTGATGACCTTCTTCGTCATCCGCTACGGCTGGCGCTACCCGCTGTGGCTGTGCGTGGCGGCCACGGGCTTCTTCTTCGTCATCGACGTCTTCTTCTTCGCCTCGGCCACGCTCAAGCTGCTCAGCGGCGGCTGGTTCCCGGTGCTCATCGGCGTGGGCATGTTCACGCTCATGCTCACCTGGAAGCAGGGGCGATCCATCATGCAGGAGCGGGTGCGCAACGAGGCCATCGAGCTCACCGGCTTCCTGGACGCGGTGTTCGTGAGCCCGCCGGTGCGCGTGCCCGGCACGGCGGTGTTCCTCGTCGCCGAGCCCACCCTGGCGCCCAACGCGCTCATGCACAACCTGAAGCACAACAAGGTGCTGCACGAGTACAACGTGTTCGTGCACGTGAAGCACCACGAGATCCCGTGGATCGGCTTCGACAAGCGGCTGAGCGTGGACTCCCTCGGTCACGACTGCTGGCAGGTGACGCTGAACTTCGGCTTCAAGAACGACCCCGACGTGCCCGAGGCGCTGCGCCTGCTGGAAGGCCGCGGCGTGCCGCTGGACGACATGGACACCAGCTACTTCCTCAGCCGCGACATCGTCATCCCGACCTTCGGCGAGGGCATGGCCATGTGGCGCGAGAAGCTGTTCGC
>JACRBA010000095.1 GCA_016213265.1 Burkholderiales bacterium
AGTCCTCTTGGCCAGCGGGTCAAAGTCGAGTCGGGTCTGATCCATGTCGCTCATCGTCGTCCAACATCACGTCGCTCGCCAGTCGGACTGACCAGAGGTTTTGCAGACCTTCCCTAAGGTGGACTGGCTGCTCCGATGGGCGAGGATAGAGCCCGGGAAGAAGGAGCAGAGAGCATGAGCAGGAGACCGCGCCGCAACCACTCGGCGGCGTTCAAGGCCAAGGTGGCGATCGAGGCCTTGGCTGATGGCAAGACGATTGCCGAGATCGCGCAGAAACATGATGTGCACCCCAACCAGGTCACGGAGTGGCGTCGACAGCTGATGGAGCGCGCCGCCGGTGTGTTCGGCGGCGCGGTCGCGCCTGAAGTACCGCCGGTGGACCTGAAGGCGCTGCACGCCAAGATCGGGCAGCTGACGCTGGAGAACGATTTTTTAGAGGGCGCGCTCACCAAGGCGGGATTGCTGAGCGCAAAGCGATGATCGACCGTCAAGCCGAGCTGCCGATCAAGCGGCAGGCGCAGTTGCTGGGCATCAGCCGAGGGACGGTGTACTACCACCCCGAGCCGGTGAGCGAGGCCGAGCTGGCGCTGATGCGCTGCATCGATGAGCTGCACCTGGAGCACCCGTTCGCCGGCAGCCGCATGCTGCGTGACTTCCTGCGCCTGCAGGGCATCGAGGTGGGCCGCCGGCACGTGGGCACGCTGATGCGGCGCATGGGCATCCAGGCGCTGTACCGCAAGCCCAACACGAGCAAGAGGCACCCGGCGCATCCGGTGTTCCCGTACGCCTTGCGCGGGCTGAACATCGAGCGTGCGAACCAGGTCTGGGCGCTGGACATCACGTACATCCCGATGGCGCGCGGCTGGGTGTACCTGGTGGCGGTGCTGGACTGGGCCAGCCGCCGGGTGCTGGCGCACCGGGTGTCGATCTCGATGGAGGCGGACTTCTGCGTGGAAGCGCTGCGCGAGGCTGCGGCGCGCTGGGGAGCACCGGAGATCGTCAACACCGATCAGGGCAGCCAGTTCAGCAGCGCCGAGTTCGTGGCAGAGGTCAAGCGCATCGGCGCGCTCCAGAGCATGGACGGCAAAGGCTGTTGGCGCGACAACGTCTTCGTCGAGCGGCTGTGGCGTAGCGTGAAGTACGAGGACGTGTACCTCAAAGCCTACGACGGCGTGAGCGCCGCCCGGCACAGCCTGGCCGCGTACTTCGACTTCTACAACGCGCGCCGGCCGCACCAAAGCCTCGACGGGCGAACGCCGGACATGATCTACTTCATCGCCGCTCTGCAGCCGATGCAGGCCGCAGCGTGATGGGTTGAACCATGAGTACATGGGCTCAACCGGGGCGCCTCCGGCGGCCTGGCAGGGGCCTCGGATCGAAAGAATTCAAACCGCAGCCAATCCACTTAACTCAGGCCGCTGCGTGTTCAAACGAGCGGAGCCGGCTCTTACGCGGTGGGCAGATTCACAGGTCCGGATTGCACGACACGGCCCGCACCGTCGTACCAGCGCTGATCCACCACGGTGCCATCTCGGTCGACGAGGCTCAGGCGATCCATGGCGTCGTACTGGTACGTTTCCATGGTGTAGCCATATGAGGCGGTGTACACCATGGGGCCGGTGTACGTGACCTCTCCGCTCATCTCATCGTAGTACGTATAGGTCGTTTGGCTGGAAGTGACCTTGCGGCCCCAGAATTTGTCCGACGTGCGGTTGCCGTTGACGTCGTAGGTCAGCTGGTGACCCTGCGTCTGGCCGATCACCACATTGCCACCTGCGTCGAGCACGCCATCGACAATGGTCTGGCGGTTCATCGAGTCGTACACGAAGTACCGCGTGCTGTCCTTAAGAGTCTCCACGTCGGGGTCGCCAACGCCAGCGACCAGTACGTGCGACACCACCTTTGTGCGGTTACCGGCGGCGTCGTAGTTGAACATCATGTGAACACGGTTGTCCGCCGAGTCCACATGACCTGCCCCCCTCCAGCCGTACCAATCTGAAGTAGCAAGGGGTCCGCCATTCAGGAGAATCGCGGACATGAGGAAGAGCAAGGTATGCGTCCGGCCAAGTCACCTTGACCCTGGCCACGAGACCGTCGTTTCGGGTCAGGCCGCGGGCGACCAGCGATGCGGGAGCAGTTCGTCGATTCGACTGGCCGGGTGTGTCGGCAGCCGCTCGAGCACGTCCTTGAAGTACGCGTAGGGGTCGTGCCCGTTGATGCGTGCCGAGTGAAGCAAGCTCATGATGGCCGCCGCCCGCTTGCCGGCGCGTAGGCTGCCCGCGAACAACCAGTTGCTCCTGCCGATGGCAATCGGGCGGATCTGGTTCTCCACCCAGTTGTTCGAGATCGGCACGTCGGCGTCGTCGACGAAGCGGGTGAGCTCGGTCCAGCGTTTGAGGCTGTAGTCGATGGCCTTGATCGTGGCCGAACCCGGCGGTACCAGCTGCCGCTGCGTCAGCAGCCATCGGTGGAACACGGCCAGCACCCGCCGTGACTTGCGCCGTCTGATCGATCGCCGCTCGTCACGGGGCAATTCCTCGATCTCTCGCTCGATCCCGAACAGCACCTGGTAGTACCGCAACGCCTTGCGGCCCACCTCGCTGCGGTGGTTGGCCCACAGGTCGTTGAATTTCCTCCTGGCATGCGCCATGCATTGCGCGGAGGTCACCCCCTTGGTGGTGGTGGCGTTGTAGCCGCTGAAGCCGTCGGTCACCAGGGTGCCCTTCCAGGCCTGTGGCGTGTCCAGCTTGAGGAACTCGCGCACGTTCTCTCCGGCGCGGGTCTCGCTGAACTCGAACACCACCGCCTTGATCGGGTTGGCGCTCGTGGTGCAGTACGACCAGATGTAGGCCTTGTGCGTCTTGCCGTCGCGCAGGTGCTTGGGCTTGAGCATCGCCACCGGCGTCTCGTCGGCATGCAGCACCACGTGGCGGCGAAGTTCGTCGGCCAGCGCCTGCACCAGCGGCTGCAGTTGCGCACCGCACTCGCCCACCCACTGCGCCAACGTCGAGCGGGCGATCACGTGGCCGGCGCGCTCGAAGATGTGCTCCTGGCGGTACAGTGGGAGGTGGTCCATGAACTTGGCCACCAGCAGGTGCGCCAGCAGGCCGGTGGTGGGGATCCCCTTGTCGATGACATGCGCGGGCACCGGCGCCTGGATCAGTTTCGCGCAGCAGCGGCACACCCACTTGCCGCGCACGTGACGTTCGACGGTGAACACGCCTGGCTGGTAGTCCAGCTTCTCGGCCACGTCCTCGCCGATGCGCTGCATCCCCAGCCCGCAGCCGCAGGTCGTCTCGGCCGGCTCATGCGCCACGTCGCGGCGCGGCAGGTGCGGCGGTAGCGGGGTGCGCTTGGGCGTCTTCTTCTCGGTCTTGCCCTTGTCGCTCGCGTTGCCGAGTTCACGCTCGATCTCCTGGCCGAGTTCG
>JACRBA010000006.1 GCA_016213265.1 Burkholderiales bacterium
AGATACGAGATCGATACCAGAGAACAAGATGGCGGGTGATGCGAGCTTGACGGCCTCCAGGGTGGTCTTGGCGCCAGGCGGCTGGATGGTCCAGGTGGCTTGCGCCGAATCCTGGGCAGTCAGCACGCCAGCGGCGAGTAGCAACTCCAGCATGGTCTCGGGAGCCTTCGGAATGCCGGCCAACTGATCGGACTCCAGCAGCTTGTGAACGTCCTCGGCGGCGCTTGGCCACAGCAGGAACAGCCCGTCAGGCCCCAGCCAGGCCCGGGACTTCTCCCGATTCGGAAACCAGCTGGGACTGCCGGACGCCAGCCGGCGCATCGCGTCGACCAGGTAGCGCTCGAGGTGCGAGCCAAACTGCGGCACGCCGTAGCGATCAGCGTTGGCCTGCAGATTCCGGTCGATCACCAGCGCAAGCGAACGACGGACCAGCGCGTCGAGGACGTTGTGGTCACGGTAGACCGGCTGCGCGCTGATGCTGGACAGGAGGTGCGGGACGATGACGCTGTTGTCCTGCGCCAGGTACTGGAGCGTGGCTCCAGGGACGACCAGGGGCAGTGCGAACACGCCCAGGCCGCGCGACTCGGCGGCATTCGGCCGCCAGCGAACGAAGTAGCGAGTGGCACCGCGCGATGCCAGCCAGTCGCCCAGGGGGACGAGGAACTGCGGCCACTCGCCGCCCGCCTCGTCGGTCACGATCAGGTGGCTGAGCACCCGGTGCAGTTCGCAGCACAGGCCACCGATGAAGGTGGCCAGGCGCCAGCGCGGTTCAAGCTGGCGGCGCGCCGAGATCGTCGACCGTCCGGAGAAGATGTGCGCGTCGGTGCCTTGCAGGCTGTAGAACGCGACCTCCAGCCCCAGGTTCAGCAGGCCGGCAGGTGAACTGAAGTAGTTGTCGGCGGTGGCCGGCAGCAGGTGGACGTAGCTGGCATAGCGCTGCAGCAGCGGTTGCACCTCCGCGTCGAAGGTGTCACGGGACAGGCCGAAGCAGAGGCGGATGCGGCTGACGATGTCATCGGCTGATGCGAGCAGGTCAGGGACGGGAAGGGCGGCGAAGCCCGGGTCGGTGGCCGGGTAGGGGCGTGTCTGGTCGGGCAACGGCATGGCGGACGGCGCTTCGCTGTGTAGCCATGGTGCTGCGGGTCCGCATACGCGCGGAGCCGAAAGGCCGGTACGTTTCGTAGTCTTTCGAGTTCATCCGTTCATGTTTCGGACGCGCTGCTGAGGAGCATCCGCCGTGTCTCGGTGTTGGTGGCGAACGGACTACGCCTCCGCAGCATCAAGATCGCCACCGGATCGCCGATAACCGCGTGATGTCGTCAAGCGATTCCGAACTCTGGCCAGAAGACCCCCGCGCGCGCGGCGGGCCGGCGGCTACGGGTGCGCGAAGCCGCGGTGCGAAGGCCTTGGACGCCATGCGAACGCTGAAGGCGAAGCTGACGATTGCGGCTGTCGGTTCGCTGATCATCGGTATCGCTGCCTACAGCGTCCTGTCGCTGGCAGCCGCAGAGAGGGATCTGCTGGCACAAGCCGAGGCAAGAGAGACGGCGCAGACGGTCAACCTCGCCAGGGACCTGTCGCAGCGCGTGGTCTCGCTGCAACAAGTTCTTCGTTCCACGGCCGATCAGATCGACCCCGCACTGGAGCAACTGGACGACGCGCTGGAGCAGCACCTTCAGGCGCAACCGGCATTGCTGCAGCAGTTCTCCAACCTGTTCGTTGCAGCCCCTGACGGACGCATGCGTCTGGTCATCGACGACGCCGGCACCCGGCGGCCTCGGACCTCCCTCGCGGACCGCGACTACTTCCGCAAGGTGCTTGCCGAGAAGCGCCCGGTGATCTCCGACGCCGTGCCGGGGCGAATCTCGGGCGAGCCGGTGATCGTCTTCGTCCACCCCATCGTCCGGGATGGCGAGATCACCACGTTGATCGGTGGAGCCCTGCGTCTTGCGAGCCGCAATCTGGCGGCCTCGCTTCTGGAGCGCGACACGGCGCAGGGCAGCGACGAGTTGCTGGTGGTCAGCAACGAGGCCGGCATGGTCATCGCTCATCCGCGGGGAGATCAGGTTCTCAAGCGTCTCGTCGTCGAGCCGAGGTTTGATCGGGCGTTCCAGGAATGGGAGCGCCAAGGCAGTCCGGCCGAGCCGACAGGCATGCTGCTTCAGCAACCCGGCGAGATCGTCTCGGCGGCCGGCGTCGCGGCGACGGGCTGGGTCGTCTGGCGAGCGACGCCCCAGGCAGCTCTTCTCGCGCCGCTCAGGCAGGCGCGCTGGCAGGCCCTCCGCCACGCAGCATTGGTCATCGTCGTCCTCGGCGTGCTGACGTTCGCGTGGGTCTCGCGCCTCCTGAAGCCATTGAGGCAGCTCGAGGAGCGGGCGCTCCGCTTGTTTGACACAGGCCGCAGCGTGCACGACGGTTGGCCAGCGGCCGGAGGTGAGGTCGGCGCGCTGGCGCACGCGCTCCGACATGTGGGCGCCGAGCGTGCACATCTGGAGTCCTTCACCCATCAACTGCTGGCTCAACTGAAATCGGTGATGGAGGCAGCACCGCTGGGAATTGGCTTCACGCGAAACCAGCGCTTTGAACTGATCAACCCGGCCTGGTGCCAGATGCTGCAGCGAGAAGAGGCTGAGCTCCTCGGCCGCCCGGCATCCGAGATCTTCGCCGACAGTGGCGACTACGAGAGACTCGGCCCCCTGGTTCGGGACGCGTTCAGCCGCCACGGCGCCTATGCGGGGGAGTGGCCGTTCCGTCGCAAGGATGGCACGGTCTTCTGGGCCCAGCTGAACGCACGTCCGGTGGTGCGCGACGATCCGACAGCCGGCACCATCTGGACGTTCGCGGACGTGACCGAACTTCGGGCGAGCCGTGAACACCTGGAGTGGCTGGCTACGCACGATCAGCTGACGGGCCTTGGAAACCGGGTCGCGTTCGAGCAACGGCTGAAGGCTGTGCTGGGACATCCGCCCGCAGCGCTGCTGGTCATCGACCTGGACCGCTTCAAGCCGATCAATGACCGATACGGGCACTCCGCCGGCGACGCCATGCTCAAGGCCGTGGCCAATGCGCTGGTGGCGCATGTTCGAGCCGGCGATCTGGCGGTACGCACGGGAGGCGATGAATTCGCTGTCGTCCTGGAGCGGTGCCCGGCCGAAGCGGCATTCCGCGTGGCCGGAGAAGTGCAACGCGCCATCGCCCGCGCCGAGCTGACGTGGGAGGGGCAAACGCTGAACGTCGGCGCGTCGGTCGGGGTGGCGCCACTGTCCGACGAGCACGCCAGCGTCGAGGCTTGGATCGCGGCGGCCGACGCGGCGTGCTATGCAGCCAAGGCCGCAGGGCGTGGCACGGTGCGGCTCGCCCGCACAGGCGGGGCAACGGTGATTCCCCTGCCCAGGCAGGACGCCGGCGGTTGACCGCGAGCGGCCACAACCGCCGGTCTGTGTTAAAGGGTAGCCGTTGAGCGCCGATATACCCGGTGGGTGTTGGCACAACGCCGAGTCGCGGCGGCCGCCCCGGTACACGGAGACAGCGAAGATGACAGTGGCCTCACTCCACCGCACGCAGCAAGCCATCACGGAGACAGCGAAGATGACAGTGACCTCACTCCACCGCACGCAGCAAGCCATATCGGCACACGAAGAAGCGACGCGACCGTCCACCCTGGAGTCCGGCTTCTTCGCTCACCATGGACTCTGGGCTCCCGGAGTACGGATGTTTCGGTCGATGCGCTTCCGGGCAAAAGCGGCCATCATCTCCCTGGCGTTCGTGCTTCCCTTTCTGGGGCTGCTGGTGTGGCAGTTGGCCAACCAGGCCAACCTGTCATTGGACGCCCGGAAGGACGCGACGCGCCAGCACGTCGAAGTCGCGTTCGGAGTCCTGGAGGCGGCTCATCGCCAGGAGAAGGCGGGCACGCTTTCGCGGGAGGCCGCTCAGGCCCTGGCGAGCCAGACGATCAAGGGGCTGCGCTACAACGGGTCGGAGTACTTCTGGATCAACGACATGCGCCCGCATGTTGTCATGCATCCGACCAAGCCCGACCTCGACGGACAGGACGCTTCGGGCATCAAGGATCCGAACGGCGTCGCCGTGTTTCAGAAATTCGTCGATGTCGTTCGTTCGCAAGGCAAGGGCTTTGTGTCTTACCAGTGGCCGCGCCCCGGCAGCGACCGACCCGTGGACAAGATCTCCTACGTTCAAGGCTTCGAGCCTTGGGGCTGGGTCATCGGGTCCGGCATCTACATCGGTGACCTTCAGGAGGCATACCACGCCCAAGTGGCATGGATGGCGGCGATCATCGTCGCAGCGCTCATCATTGCCGGCTACTTGTTCCTCGCGTTCTACCGGGTCATGGATGGCGGCCTCAATGAGACCCGGCGACATCTGCGCGCCATGACGGCGGGCGATCTCACGACGTCGCCATCGCCATGGGGGAGAGACGAGGCTGCTCGGCTGATGCTCGATCTCCGCGACATGCAGGCTTCGCTGCGGCAGATGGTGCGCAACGTTCGGCGTTCGAGCACGGAGATCGTCCATTCCAGCAGCGAGGTGGCATCGGGCGCGCTGGACCTGTCGGCCAGAACGGAACAAGCGGCGGCAAATCTTGAGGAGTCCGCGGCGTCGATGGAGCAGATCACGGCCACGGTGAACAACAGTGCGGATCGCGCTGGAGAGGCGGCGCGTGTGGCAGCCGGCAACGCGACCGTGGCCACCGACGGTGGCCAGATCATGCGTGCCGTCGTGCAGACGATGGAGGGCATCCGGTCGTCGTCGGCGCGCATCGGCGACATCATCGGCACGATCGACAGCATCGCCTTCCAGACCAACATCCTGGCCCTGAACGCGGCGGTGGAGGCGGCCCGTGCGGGGGAGCAAGGCCGAGGTTTCGCCGTCGTGGCGTCGGAGGTGCGATCGCTGGCGCAACGCTCTGCCGTCGCAGCCAAAGAGATCAAGGACCTGATCGGGCAGAGCGTGGAACAGGTGAGTGCCGGCGCCAGGGTGGTCCAGGACGCAGGCGCGAAGATGGATGAAATCGTCGCCGCTTCGCAAAGGGTCAGCAGCCTGCTGGGTGAGATTGCCGAAGGGTCCAAAGAGGAGAGTCTCGGGGTTTCCCAGATCGGCCAGGCGGTTAACGAACTGGACCGCATGACCCAGCAGAACGCGGCGCTGGTCGAGCAGACCGCCGCTGCAGCCGCAGCCATGAAGGACCAGGCCCAGTCCTTGGCGCATGAGGTCGATCGCTTCAAATTGCCGGCGGGATCGCAGGATGCCGAGGAAGTGGAGTCCGCCGTGCCTGCGGATTTCGACTTCGATCAGGCCATCGAAGCGCACCGTCAATGGAAGGTGCGTCTGCGCAAGGCAATCGCAGAGCGCACGGCGCTCGATGCGGAGGCCATCTGCCGGGACGATCGTTGCCCCTTGGGGCAGTGGCTCCATGGCAGTGGCGGTCAGCGCTGGGGCAGCCAGCCAGGTTTCGTGGCGCTGCTGGAGAAACATGCCGAGTTCCACACCGTGGCCGGCGCGGTTGCACGCCAGATCAACGCGGGAGCCATGGACGACGCCGAACGAAAGATCGGTTCGGGGTCACGGTTTGCTCAGGTGTCCACCGAGGTGTGCACCCTGCTCACGCGCGCCAAGCGCGGCTTCTGAGGCCACGGGCGCGTCCATTCGGGCGAGGTGGGATTCAGCTGCAGGCGGCGTGTCGCCTTGTCTGGCTTGCTGACGAAGCAGCGTCAACATCCCAAGTTGCTCCGTGGTCGGCACCGCCAGCGCCTTCACCGGAAACGCCCCCTGCACCCGCGGGTCCGTCCCATATCGCTGTACCAGCTTGCAGAACGGGCAGTGGTCGTTCGAGCGGGCCACGGAGCCGTAGGCCGCCAGGAACTCGCTGTGGCAGGTTGGGCAGGTGACGAGCGAGAAGCTTCTCGTGTCGGTAAGCCACAGGCCGTCCGTGTGCGCGGCCAGATCGAAGGCGCGGTCGAAGCTGATGCGGTGCGGCGGCTGGCAGATGCCGACGTAGTGGCGGTACGCGCCGACGAGAGCTTCACCCGCTGGGAAGTCGGCGTCTCGCAGACGGCGGTACAGGGCCACGACGATCGAGGCCTCGGCGCGGTGGAGCAGGTTGGCGCCGTGGTACCACTCGGGGGAGTCCGGCGAGCGCCCTCGAGGCACGGCCATGCGATCCGGGAAGAGCAGGCGCAGTGCCTCGCGGGGCGGCAGGCCCGTCAGATGACCGATGGTGCGCACACGTGCACCGCAGGCCGCGCAGGCCTTGGCCAGCGCCAGGGCGCGCAGTTGGCGATCGACCCGCGATTGCACGGCCGCTGACCGGGAAATTAGGCGTCAGGCTGCTGAACTGGCCATCACATGTCGGGGGGCATGCACCGCGGCCAGCGGTCGCACCAGCGGCAGCGGCGTGTCGAGCAGGCTGACCAGGTCGCGGCGCGGCGGGAAGAGCGTGGCGTCGCCCAGGTTGGCCACGATGGCCATCAGCTGCTGGACGCTCATCGTGCCGAGCCGCTCGGCCTGGGTCGCGTCGAGCGCGAAGCGGCAGCACGCGGCCGTGCGGTCGTGGAGGATGCCGTCGCGGATGGTGAGCAGCAGGGTCAGGTTGGCGATCTGCACATCGGAGAGCTGGACCTGGTTCATGGTGCGTCCTCGCGTGGGGACCACGAGCCCGTGCA
>JACRBA010000007.1 GCA_016213265.1 Burkholderiales bacterium
AATTCCGGCGCATGCCGCCGCCGTGTCCGTCTGCTCGGCAGCTCGATTCCTGAAGTGTCCATGTGTCCGCGATGAATTGACGCGGACACGAGCATCCTTGGGCTATATCACCGGCGCAAGACGACTTGGCCGGACGGATACGGTGCGCGACATCACTGGCCTGTATCTCAATCCCCCCGATCACGCACTGGTGCTGTGCGTCGACGAGAAGAGTCAGATCCAGGCCTTGGAGCGCACCCAGCCCGTGCTGCCAATGGGATTTGGCTACGTCGAAGGCGTCACCCACGACTACATTCGTCACGGCACAACCACGCTGTTCGCTGCGCTCGATGTGGCCAACGATCAGGGCATCTCACGTGTGCGAGCGCAGCATCGACATCAGGAGTTCCTGGACTTCCTACGTCAGATCGATAAGCAGACCCCGCAGGAGTTGGATCTGCATCTGATCGTCGACAACTACGTGACTCAAAAGCACGGCAAGGTCAAGGCGTGGCTGGCGCGCAACCCGCGCTTTCACCTGCACTTCACGCCCACCTACACCTCGTGTCTGAACCAGGTCGAGCGCTGGTTCGCGCTGATCACCGAGCGCGCCATCCGGCGCAACTCCTTCACCAGCGTGCGCGAACTGAAGCAGCAGATCGAACTATTCGTGCAGCGCTACAACGCCGACGCCACACCGTTCCAGTGGGTCGCTACCGCCGACTCGATCCTGCAGAAAATTGAGCGAATAGCGAAACGTACTTCTGCGACAGCACACTAGGCCTCGTTCAACGCCGCTTTGGCCGACCGCGCGTACGTCGGTTCAAGCCTCGCGCTATCGGGTCCGATTGCGACGATCGGCACAGCAAGCGCGGGGCACCTGCCCGACGGTAGGGCGCGGCGGTCAGCGAAAGCGCGAGAAGTCAGGCTTGCGCTTCTCCAGGAAGGCGCTGGCGCCTTCCTGCTGCTCGCCGGTCTGGAAGTAGTTGGGCGCCACTTCCTTGATCAACTCGTTCATGTCGCGGCCCATGATGGGCTGCATGTGGTGGTAGAACGAGCGCTTGACGATGCGCAGGCAGGTCGGACTCAACGAGAGCAGCTCGTCGGCGTACTTGCGCACTTCCTCGTCGAGCTTCTCCTTGGGCACCACGGAGTTGACCAGACCCCATTCGAGCGCCTGCTGCGCCGTGTAGCGCCGACACAGCATCCACAGTTCTCGCGCACGCTTGTGGCCGAGCACGTTGGCTGCATGCGAGACGATGTAGCCGCCCGCCGGCGAGCCCACCCGTGGGCCGTTCTGACCGAAGATGGAGTGGTCCGCCGCGATGGTGAAGTCGCAGAAATAGGCGATGTGGTGACCCGCGCCGATGGCGTAGCCGCTGACGCGCGCGATCACCGGCTTGGGGCATTCGACGATCAGGCGGTTGAACTTGAAGTCCAGATCCTGCAGGCCACTCTTGCCGCCGCTGCCCTTCTCCCAATTGACGTCGCCGCCGACGCAGAACGCGCGATCGCCGGTGCCCGCAAGCACGATGACGCCCACCTTGGGATCCGCCGCGGCCTCGGCGAGCAGGCGTTCCATCTCGACGATGTTGTCGCCGGTGAAGGCATTGAGCTGCTTGGGCCGGTTGATGGTAATGGTGCCGACAAAATCCTTGACGTCGAGATAGACCTCTTTGTCTGACATGCTCATGGATCTCCTGTAAGGGTTGCGGGAACGGGGGGTAGATTTCAGTTGATCCTGATCTGGGCGTCACGGACGATCTTGCCCAGGCGGACCATCTCGGAGCGGATATGCGCCGCGAATTCCTCGGGTGTGGAGGTGGTGACCTCGGCGCCGAATGTGGCCATGCGCTCGCGCGTTTCCGGCAGCGCCATCACCTCGATCACCGCTGCGTGCAGGCGTTCGATCACCGGCCTCGGCGTGCCCGCGGGAGCCAGCAACCCGACCCAGGCCGTGGACTGGAAGCCCGGATAGCCGGACTCGGCCACCGTGGGCAGACCGGGCAGCACGGCCAGTCGCTTCGGGCTCGTCGTCGCCAGGGCCTTGAGCTTGCCGGCCTTGATCTGCGCAGCCGAGGACGAGACGCTGTCCACAAGCACAGGTACCTGGCCGGCGATGACTTCGGCGACCGCCGGCGAACTGCCCTTGTACGGGATGTGCAGCAGATCGATTCCCGCCGCCGCCTTGAACAGTTCGGCCGCCAGGTGCGTCGACGTACCGTTTCCGGACGAGGCATAGCTGAGCTTGCCCGGTTGCGACTTGGCGAGCGCGACCAGCTCGGCCAAGCTGTTGACCGGCACCGAAGGATTCACCGAGATGATGTTGGGCACCTCCGCCAGCAGGCTGATGGGTGCGAAGTCGGACACCGGGTCGTAGGCAAGCTTGCCGAACAAGGCCAGGTTGGCGCCGTGCGTCGCGTTGAAGCCTATGAACAGCGTGTAGCCGTCGGCCGGCGATCGCGCCGCCGCTTCGGCGCCGATGTTGCCGCCGGCGCCACCTTTGTTGTCGATGACGATCTGCTGGCCCAGCCGGTCCGCCAGGCGCAACGACAGCGTGCGCGCGACGTTGTCCAGCACGCCGGCCGGGGTCGACGGGACGATGATGCGCACCGGCTTGTCGGGGTAGCGCGGTTGCGCCCCAACGGTGACGGCGACGACGGCAAGGGCCGCCGCACCCAGGCGGATCTGGCGTATGACGTTCACTGTGCGTCTCCTGTGTCGATGCACGGCGTGGAACACCGCACTAGTGGCGGCGCAACGCCAAGTTCAAGAACCAGTCGAGGCTCGCAGGGTTCGCCAACGCATCGCGATGGGCGACCTTGTGCGCCGGCTGCCCCAACAGCAGCTTCTTCACGGGCACCTCGAGCTTCTTGCCTGTGAGCGTGCGCGGGATCTCGGGCACTTCGATCACGTCGTTGGGCACATGGCGCGCCGACAGCTGCTCGCGGATGGCCGCCTTGATGCGCTCGATCAGCGCGGCATCGAGGGAGCAGCCCGTTCGCAGCACGACGAACAGCGGCATCCAGCTCTCGCGCCCGAGGTACTCCAGGTCGACGACGAGGCTGTCCAGCACCTCGGGCAGCGCCTCGACCACGCGATAGAGCTCGCTGGTGCCCATGCGCACACCGTGGCGGTTGATCGTGGCGTCGCTGCGGCCGTAGATGACGGCGCCACCGCGGGGCGTGATGCGCAGCCAGTCGCCGTGCCGCCAGACGCCCGGGTACACGTCGAAGTAGGTCTCGTTCAGGCGCTTGCCGCCAGGATCGCTCCAAAGGTAAAGCGGCATCGACGGGATCGGCGACACGCACACCAGTTCGCCCACTTCGTCGACCAGTTCGCGCCGGGCGTCGTCCCATGCGCGCACGTCGGCACCCAGGCAGCGCGCCTGCATCTCGCCCACGAACACCGGCAGCGTGGGCACGCCGCCCACAAAGGCGCCGGCGAAGTCGGTGCCGCCGGACATCGGCGCGAGCCACACGTCGCGGCGCACGTTGTCATAGATCCAGCGGTAGCTCTGCGGCGCCAGAGGCGATCCGGTGGAGCCGATCGTGCGCAGCCGGCCCAGCGCCGCGATCCGGCGCGGCTCGACGCCGTTCTTCTCGCACATCGAGAAGAAGGCCGCGCCGGCGCCGAAGAAGTCGAGGTCCATCTCGCCACAAAAGCGCCACAGCGTGCCGTAGTCGGGCCACGCCGGGTTGCCGTCGTAGATGCACATCACCGCGCCTACCAGCAGCGAAGCCACGTTGAGGTTCCACATCACCCAGCCGGTGGTCGTGAACCAGTGGAAACGGTCACCCGCGGCCACGTCGTTGTGCAACGCCATGGTCTTGACATGCTCGATCAGGATGCCGCCGTGTCCGTGCACGATGGCCTTGGGCAGCCCTGTCGTGCCGGAGGAGTACACGACCCACAGCGGGTGGTCGAAGCCGAGGCTTTCCACACGCAGAGGCGTCGAACGCCCGACCGTTTCGGCCCAGGCCACGCCATTTGGCCAGGCGCGTGGTTTGGCGGCGGCATCAAGGTAGGGCACAAGCACCAGCCGCTCCACGCTGGGCAGGTCTTCCAGCAGCCGGGCGACGATCTCGCGCCGGTCGTGCGCCTGGCCGCTCCAGCGGTAGCCGTCGACAGCGATTAGCACCTTGGGCTCGATCTGGCGAAAGCGGTCGACGACCGCCGCCAGCCCCATCTCGGGCGAGCAGAGCGACCACACCGCGCCGACGCTTGCAGCGGCCAGGAAAGCCGTCACGGCCTGGGGGATGTTGGGCAAGTAGGCCACCACGCGATCGCCGGGCCGTACGCCCTGCTCGCGCAGCCACAGTGCCAGCGAGGCCGTCTCGCGCTCGAGCCGCTCCCACGAAACCTCGTCGCGGGCGCCGGCCTCGTTGCGGAAGACCAGCGCCGGACGGTCGCTGCTGCGCTGGCGGAAAACCTGGTTCACGTAGTTCGTGCGCGCGTTCGGGAACCAGCGCGCGCCCGGCATCGATCGCTCGGCGAGGACTGGGGCTCGTTCGCCCTCCAGCGGCAACGCGAAGTGCTCGACCAGTGCGGTCCAGAAGGCATCGAGGTCGTCGACTGACCAGCGCCACAGCGCTTGGTAGTCGACGAAGCACAGCCCCTTCTCCCGGGCGAGCCAGCCCTGGAACGCAGTGATGCGGGCCGCCGCCGAGCGTTCGGCCGTGGGCTGCCAGATCGGCGGAAGGTCGTCGTCGGTCGTCATGCTGCGGCATTGGCGAACAGCTTTGCCGGCAATGATATACCGAACGATCGTTAGTTTGATCGACTACTTCGATATCCTGGCAAAGGCTCTCCTGGGGTCATCACCGCTGCCTGATCCGTTGACGTCATGAACGGAGCTTGTTAGCGTGAGCCTTGTATTGAACGGCCGTTCCGATATCAGAACACATGGAGACATTGTTCCTGCCTGCCCTGGACATCCGCGAGCCGATCGATGACGAGTCGCGGGCCGACCCGGCGCCGATGGCGCTGTCTCGGGTGCTAACCCTGCTGCGCCTGCTGGCGGCCGAGCCCGCCGGGCTGCCGCTCGCGCGATTGCACCCGATGCTCGGTGCACCGAAGACCAGCGTGCACGCCCTGCTTCGCGGTCTGGTCGGCGAGGGTTACGTGCAACGTGACGGCGTGATGTACCGACTCGGCCCGCAGTCGTTCGTGCTCGGTGCCGCACTCGTCTCTGCACGTTCGCTCGCGACGATTGCGATGCCGTTCCTGCACGAGGCCCGCGAGAACTCTGGCGAGACGGCCGTGCTGGCGGTCATCGACCGCTCGGCCAGGGTGCTGACCTATGTCGCGGTTCTCGAGAGTCAGAGGCTGGTGCGCTATTCAGTGCCGGAAGGGACCACACGACCGCTGTTCGCAACCTCGGCCGGGCGGGTTCTGCTGGCGCACCAGGACCCGACCTGGATGGCCGAGTACCTGCGTACGGCTGAACTCGAACCGCTTACCTCCAAGACCGTGACCGACCGGCGCCAGCTCGCCCGCTTGATCAAGCGCGCACGCGAGCAGGGCTATGGCTCGACGCTTGGCGAAGTCACGCTCGACGTCGCCGGATTTGCGGCACCGGTGTTCGATCACGACGGCCGGGTGGACGCTGCGATCGTCGTCGCTGCTCCGCTCGATCGCGGGCGCGCCGCTGGCGAACGGCTCGCGACGGCAGCACGGCAAGCCGCTGCGCGGCTTTCCGAAGCGCTGGGTCATGGGCCCCGATATCCGCAACCAAACCGCAAGGCACGCGAATCTGCATGAACAACGAACTCCTCTACGAAGTCGAAGACGGTATCGCCGTCATCACCATTAAACGCCCGGAGCGCAAGAACGCCATCAACCGTGCCGTGCGCCAGGCCATGTTCGAGGTCTGGCCGCGTTTCGAAGCCGACGAGTCGGCGCAGATCGCCATCCTGACCGGCAAGGGAGACACGTTCTGCGCCGGCATGGATCTGGTGGAAGCCGCCGACACGGCGCTGCGCATACCGCCGCGCAACTTCATGCCGGTGCTCGGCGAGACCATCGAAGTCACGAAACCGGTCATCGCCGCCGTGCAAGGCTACGCCTTTGCCGGCGGCTGGCTGCTGGCGCAGATGTGCGACCTGTGTGTGGCCGACGAGACGGCCAAGTTCGCCATCACCGAGGGCCGCGTGGGCCGCGGCATGCCTTGGGCGTCGCCGGTGATCCACATGCTGCCGCAGCGCATCCTGATGGAGGTGGCGATGACCTGCGACCCGCTGTCGGCGCAGCGCGCCTACGAGCTCGGCTACGTGAACCGGGTCACGCCGCCGGGCCAGGCGCTGCAGGGCGCCAAGGAACTCGCCGCCCGCATCCTCGTGAACGCGCCTCTAACCGTGCGCGGCGCCAAGGAAATGGTTCGCATGGCCACCGAGATGGGCCGCACAGCGGCACTGCGCGCGTCCTGGCGCGCCTTCGATGCCGTTTATCTCAGCGAGGACGCGCTGGAAGGGCCGCGCGCCTTCCGCGAAAAGCGCAAGCCGCAATGGAAAGGACGTTGACATGATCGCGAACATCTCTCTTTCCCGTCCCCCTGTCGTCGCTGGCCGCATCGGCCCCGCACAAGGCCTCACTGCAGCGCTGGCCGAGCGCGCTGCCGCGTGGCGGCATGAGGAGCTGGCCGCAGACATGCGGGAACTCGTGCGCCAGTGCGTGCTCGACTGGATTGCGGTCTGCCTGGCCGGCGCCCATGAACCGCTGACGCGGATGCTGGCCGAGGAGGCGCGCGAACAAGGCGGGCACGCACAGGCCACGGTCGTCGGCCAGGGGTTCGCCACGAGTTGCCGGCAGGCTGCCCTGGTCAACGGCGCCGCCTCGCATGCGCTCGACTTCGATGACGTCAACATGAGCTTCAGCGGCCACCCGAGCGTGGTGTTGGTGCCGCCCCTGCTGGCTCTGGCCGAGGCGCGTGGCGCCAGTGGGGCCGAGTTCATGGCCGCGTTCGTCGCCGGCTACGAGACGCTGTGTCGCATCGGCGCGGCCGTGTCGCCGGGCCACTACGCCGCAGGGTTCCATGCCACCGCCACGCTCGGCACGTTCGGCGCCGCAGCTGCCTGCGCGCATCTGCTCGGCCTGGGTGCCGCCGACACGGCGGTGGCGCTCGGGATCGCGGCCACCGAGGCGGCAGGCCTGAAGTCGATGTTCGGCACGATGTGCAAGCCTTTGCACGCCGGCAAGGCGGGTGCCGACGGCCTGCTAGCGGCGCAGCTGGCAGCCCGCGGCTTCACCAGCCGTGCCGACGCGATCGAAGCCAGCCAGGGCTTCGCAGCGACGCATGGTCCGGACTTCCGACCCGAGGCAGCGTTGCGCGACCCGGACTGCGGGCTGTACCTGCGGCAGAACCTCTTCAAGTACCACGCGGCCTGCTACGGAACGCACGCTGCCATCGAAGCCGCCCGGTGCCTGACGGAGCGGCACGAACTGCGTGACGGGGACGTGATGCGCGTCGTCGTGCATGCGTCTTCGCTGAGTGACAGCGTATGCAATATCGCCGAGCCACGCAGCGGACTGGAGGCCAAGTTCAGCCTGCGCCACACAGTGGCGATGGCCATTGCGGGGATCGACACCGCCAAGCTTACCAGCTACTCGGACGCGCAGACCGACGATCCCGACCTGAAGCGCCTGCGAGAACGCGTGCGCGTCGAACTGCACGGCGAATGCTCCGAGCTGACCCAGGCTGAAGTAGTGATCAAAACGACGCACGGTGCCACGCTACGGCAACGCCATGACGCCGGAGTGCCCGAGCGCGACTTGTGCGCGCAGCGTGCCCGCCTCGAGCGCAAGTTCCGCTCGATGGCAGCACCCGTCGTCTCCGCCGAGGTGTGCGATGAGTTGATCGATCTGGTGGATCGCCTCGACGAGCTGCCCGACCTGTCTCCGCTGGCCGGCCTGCTGGCGGGGGTACCTCTGGACGCTGCGAGGCATTGAAGCAGTCATGAACTTCCTCGACGAAGAACGACAAGCCTGGAAGGACTCGGTGCGCCGCTGGCTGGACCTCGAAGTGGGCCGCGAATATGTCCGCAAGTGCGACATGGACCGTGCCTTTCCTTACGAGGCCTACGAGAAGGCGGCCAAGCTCGGCTTTCACCGACTGCTGGTACCGGAGGCCGACGGCGGCGACGGCGGCGATGTCTTTTCCTATGCGCTGATGTGCGAATCCCTGTCGGCCTACGGCGTCGACTTCTCCGTGGCGATTGCCGGCGGCATATTCACCGCGATGAACTTTTCCCTGCATGGCACGGCAGACCAGAAGCAACGCTTTCTGCAGCCCTTCATGCGAGGAGAGATCCGCTTTCCGATCTCGATGTCGGAGCCGGGCGCCGGCTCCGACGTGGCCAACGTGCAGACCCGCGCCGTACGCGACGGCGAGCATTACGTGCTCAACGGCCAGAAGCTGTGGTGCAGCGGCGCCGGCAACCGCGGTGCGGTGATCCTGATGCTGGTTCGCACGGCGCAGACCCCGGACAAGCGCGACGGGCTCAGCGTCTTCATCGTCCCCAATGACCTGCCAGGGCTGACGATCAGGCCGCTTCAGACGCTGGCGCGGCGCTCGGTGGTGACAACCGAGATCTTTCTCGACAACGTGCGCGTGCCGGTGGCGAACCTGCTCGGCGAGCCGGGGGAAGGCTTCAAGATCATTGCCGGCGAGCACTTGGCGCTCGAACGTGTCGCGGTGGCGGCGAGCTACGTCGGCAATGCCCAGGGGGCCGTCGACGACGCTCTCGCCTATGCCCAGCAGCGCGTGCAGTTCGGCAAGCCGATCTTCGAGTTCCAGGTCATCCGCCACATGCTGGCCGACATGCAGACGCAGACCGACGCTGCGCGGCTTCTGACCTACCGTGCCGCCGACCTGGCGGCGCAGGGGCTGCCGTGCCGCAAGGAGGTGGCGATGGCCAAGCTGTTCGCGTCCGAGACGCTGCAGACGGTCTCCCGGCAGGCGGTGCAGATCTTCGGCGGCCTCGGCACGACGCCCGAGGCCGACGTCGAGCGCTACTTCCGCGAGGGCATGCAGGCCACCATCGGCGGCGGCACCTCGCAGATCCAGCGCACCATCATCGCGCAGGAAATGCGCCTCTGACCCGCGAGCCGCCCATGGCCGACCACATCGTGTCCGCGCCAAACCCCGCGGTACAAGCCGCCACGCTCGTGCTGGTGCGCGACGGGCCGGGCGGGCTTGAGACGCTGATGGTCGTGCGCCATCACGAGATTGATTTCGCGCGTGGCGCGGCGGTGTTCCCGGGCGGCAAGGTGGCCGCGGCCGACCGCGACGAGCGGTTGCGGCGGCACCTGCGTTCTAGCGTCACTTTGGACGGGGATGATGCCGCCCTGCGCATCGCCGCCGTGCGTGAAGCGTTCGAAGAAAGCGGCTTGCTGCTGGCGCGCCGCCATGGTCGGCTGCTCGACGCCGACGCACTCTCCGAACTGTGGCGCCGCTGGCATGAGCGCACGGCGGCGTCGGCCGAGGCCTTCGTCGACATGGTGCATGCCGAAAGCCTAGAGCTGGCACTGGACCTGTTGCACCCGTTCGCGCATTGGGTGACACCCGAGGTCTCGCCCAAGCGCTTCGACACCTACTTCTACATCGCCGCCGCACCGCCGGGTCAGGTGGCCTCGCACGATGGCCGCGAGGCGGTCGATTCGTTCTGGGTCAACCCCCGCGACGCCTTGCGCGACTGCGAGGACGGACGTCGCGTCATCATCTTCCCGACCCTGTGCAACCTGGCGCTGCTCGGAACGAGCCCCGATGCTGATGCAGCCATCGCCGCCGCGAGGGCGCGTGCCGTGCGGCGCATCCAGCCCACGCTGGGTCGGCATGGCGACGGACGTCACATCCCTGTGCTGCCGGCGGACAGCGGCTACCCACCACTGTCCTCGGCATTGATGAATCTGGTCGCACGCTGACCCAGGACCGGCGAAAGGCACACCCATGGATATCCTTGGCATCGGACTGCACTTCGAGGACCTGCCGGTCGGGCGGCGGTTCCGCACCATCGGCCGCACCGTGACCGAGGCCGATATCGTCAACTTCTGCTCGTGCACCGGCATGACCGAGGTGCTGTTCACCGACCTGGAGTTCCTGCGCACCGAATCGGACATCAAGGGCCGGGTGGCCCCTGGCGCGTTGGCCTACACCTTCGCCGAGGGGCTGCTGGTGCACGCCACGATGCAGCACACGGGCTACGCGTTCCTCGAGATGGACTTCAAGGTCCACAACCCGGTGTTCGCCGGCGACACGCTGCACGTCGAGTGTGAGGTGATCGAGGCGCGGCGCAGCAAGAGCCGCCCCGGCCGCGGCCTGGTGCGCACGTGCAACCGCATCGTCAAGCACGACGGAACGCTGGCCATCACCTACACGCCGCTGCGCATGATCAAGTGCCGCGCGGAAGTCGTCGCGTGAATCCACGGCAGGTCGCCGGCGCGTTGAGCACAGCGGCCTTCGCGCTCGGCGAGGAGCAGCGCCAGATCCAGCAGATGGTGCGCCGCCTTGCGCGCGAGCGCGTCGCGGCGCGTGCCGACGCGATCGACCGCACGGCCGAATACCCGCAGGACATGTTCGAGTTGCTGCGCGACGCGGGCCTGTTTGCGATCCCCTTTCCGCATGAATTTGGCGGCACCGGCAGCATGCTGTCGGCGGCTGTGGCCATCGAGGAACTGGGGCGCGTCTGCTACAACACCGCGTACCTGCTCGTCGTGCAGTGGGTGCCCTTCGGCGCCATCCTCGCCGCCGGCACCGACGAGCAGAAGCGCCGCCTGCTCGGGCCGCTGGCGGCTGGCGACTTGCGCGGCGCGTTCTCGACCACCGAGCCGCACAGCGGCTCCGACGTCGCCGGCATCCGCACTCGCGCGCGCCGCTGCGAAGGCGGCTACCGCATCAGCGGCTCGAAGATCTGGTGCACCAACTCGCCGGTGGCGGATTTCGTGCTCGTCGCCGCAAAGACCGGCGAGGCCGGCACCGCGGGCGCCATCAACCTGTACATCGTCGAGCGGGGCAGCAAGGGCTTCACGGTCGGGCGCAAGGAGGACAAGATGGGCGCGCGCGGCGTGCCGTCTTGTCCGCTCTTCCTCGACGACGTGTTCGTGCCCGAGGCCAACCGCATCGGCGACGACGGGCACGGCTTCAAGGCGGTGATGGAGGCATTCAACAAGAGCCGGCCGCTCATCGGCGCACGCGGCGTGGGCCTCGCGCAGGGCGCGATCGACCTGTCCATCGAGTTCGTGAAGAGCCGCGTCACCTGGGGCCGCGCGGTGAGCGAGTACCAGGGCATCCGCTGGATGCTGGCCGACATGGCGACGCAGACCGAAGCGGCCCGGCAACTGGTCTACAGCGCCGCCGCCGCGGTGGACGCGGGCCTAGCCGGCACTGCGCTGGCGCCGGTGGCGGCCATGGCCAAGTGCTTCGCCACCGATACCGCGATGCGCGTGGCCACCGACGCGGTGCAGCTGTTCGGCGCCGCGGGCATCTCGGCCGACGTGCCGATCAACCGCTACTTCCGCGACGCGAAGGTGCTGCAGATCATCGAGGGCACCAACCAGATCCAGCGCAACATCATCGGCGACAGCCTGCTGGGCAAGGCGCAGCGCTGAGCGTCGCCCCGCCGGCGATCACTCCGGAGTGATTGACACCACCACCGCGTTGCGCTCGACCGTCTGCCCTGCCTGGCAGGCCACCGACGACACCGTGCCCGAGCAATCGGCCACGATGCGCATCTCCATCTTCATCGACTCCAGGATCGCGACCACCGCGCCCTTCTCGACGCGATCACCCGGCGCCACCTGCACCTTCAGGATCAGCCCCATCATCGGCGCCTTCACATCGCCGCTGGCCTGCGCCGACGCGCTGATGTAGGAGAGATACGGAATCGCCTTCAGCGCGTGCATGCCGCGTCCGTCCTGCACGTACAGCATGTCGCCGTCGCCGTGCACGCTGACCATCTCGCGCCGGCCGTCGACGACCGCCAGGAATCGGTCCGGTGCATCGGCGGGCGCCAGCCGCAGGCGCAGCCGCGCGTCGTCGACACCGACCAGCACGCTGCCGTCCGCGCCCACCGGACCGAAGCGGATCTCGGCGCTCACGCCGTCCGTGGCCTCGACATGCAGGCTGGGAACCGGAGCCAGCCCGTCGTCCCCGGCGCCGAGCTGCCAGCCGCTGCCGGCCCAACCTGTCCAACGGCTGCGGCCTTCGTGCTCGCGCTGGCCGCGCAGCCACTGCACGGCCGCGATGGCCAGGGTCTGGCCGTCGTGGCGCGCCTTGTCCAGCGCCCAGCCTTCGATCTGCTCGTCGATCAGCCGGGTATGGAAGGTCGCCTTGCGCGTCTCGGGCAGGTCGATCAGGTGCTGCAGGAAGCCGATGTTGCTGGTGACACCAAACACCACCGTCTCGTCGAGAGCGCGTTCGAGCCGGTCCAGCGCCTCCTGGCGCGTGGGCGCGTGCGTGATCAGCTTGGCCAGCATCGAGTCGTAGAAAGGCGTGACCTCGCTGCCCGATTCGATACCCGTCTCGACCCGCACGCCGGCGTGCGGAAAGCGCACCTGCGACAGCCGGCCCGTGGACGGCAGGAAGTTGGCCGCCGGGTCTTCCGCGCAGATGCGCGCCTCGACGGCATGGCCGCTGATGCGCACCTCATCCTGGCGCAGCGGCAGGCCCTCGCCGGAGGTAATGCGCATCATCAGCTCGACGATGTCCAGGCCGGTGACCGCTTCGGTGACCGGGTGCTCGACCTGCAGCCGCGGGTTGACCTCGAGGAAGTGGTAGTCCTGCTCGCCGACGATGAACTCGACCGTGCCGACGCCCCGATACGCGAGCCGCTCGCCCAGGCGCACCGCGTCGGACGCCATGCGCTCGCGCATCGCGGCACTGAGGTTCGCGGCGGGCGCCTCCTCGATCACCTTTTGATGGCGGCGCTGCAGCGTGCACTCGCGCTCGTACAGGTGGATGACCTTGCCTCGGCCGTCGCCGGCGATCTGGATCTCGATGTGGCGGCCACGGCGGATCAGCTTCTCGACGATCAGGCCGGCGTCGCCGAAGGCGTTTTTCGCCTCGCGCATCGCCGACTCGATCTCCTGCTCGAGGCCGTCGAGCGACTCGATGCCGCGCATGCCCTTGCCGCCGCCGCCCGCGGCAGCCTTCAGCATCACCGGCAGGCCGATGCGGCGCACGGTGGCGGCGATCTCGGTCGGATCGGTGCTCGGTGTCCGGCTGCCGGGCACGATGGGTACGCCGGCGGCTTCGGCCTCGCGCTTGGCCGCGGCCTTGTCGCCCAGACGCTCGATGACCTCGGGCGTCGGGCCGATGAAGACCAGCCCGGCCGCCTCGACAGCGCGCGCGAAGGCGGCGTTTTCGGCCAGGAAACCAAAACCCGGGTGGATGGCCTCGGCGCCCACGGCCTTGGCCGCGGCGATCACCGCGTCGATGCGCAGATAGCTCTCGGACGCCGCGGCGCCGCCGATTTCGACCGATTCGCCGATCTCGCGCACATGCAGGGCGTCGCGGTCGGCCGCGGAGTGCACGCCCGCGGCAGCCACGCCCAGGCGGCGGCAGGTGCGGGCGATCCGGCAGGCGATTTCGCCGCGGTTGGCAATCAGAATCTTCTTGAACATGTCGCTTCGCCAGTCCTACATGCGGAACACGCCGAAGCGCGACGGAACCGCCGGCACCCGGCCGGCCAGATCCAGCAGCATTGCCATCACGTCGCGCGTCTCGGCCGGCTCGACGATCAGGTCGCACCAGGTGTTGCGCGCGAAGTTGTAGGCGTTGGCAAAGTCCTCGAAGGTCTTGCGCACCGGCGCCTTGTAGGCCTCGCGTTCAGCGTCGGTCCAGCTCGTTCCGTCGCGCTTGTGCTGGTCGTCCTTGACCATCGCCAGCGTGGTGGCAGCCTGATCGGGTCCCATGATCGCGGCGCGGCCGTTGGGCCACATGATCATTGCGTTGGGCTTGAAGGCGCGGCCGCACATGGCAAGGTAGCCCGCGCCGTAGGAACCGCCGATGATCAGCGTGTACTTGGGCACGTTGGCGCAGGTCATCGCGGTGATCATCTTCGCGCCGTGCTTGGCGATGCCGGCCTCCTCGGCCTCGCGGCCGACCATGAAGCCGTTGATGTCGGCCATGAACAGCAAAGGGATGTCGCGCTTGCAGCACAGGTCGATGAACTGCGTGGCCTTGAGCGCGCTCTCGGAGAACAGCACGCCGTTGTTGCAGAGGATGCCGATGTCGAAACCCTGGATGCGCGCGAAGCCGGTGATCAGCGTATCGCCGAAATCTGGCTTGAACTCGTGCAGGTCGCTGCCGTCGATGAGGCGCAGCAGGATCTCGCGGTTGCTGGTGGGCACGCGCGGATCGGCGCTGATCAGGCCGTAGATCTCGCGCGGGTCGTGGAGCG
>JACRBA010000096.1 GCA_016213265.1 Burkholderiales bacterium
CCCACCGCCTGCGCGTGCTTGACGGCCTGTTCCTTGAACTCGGCCGTGTATTCCTGCTTCGGGATCTTCTTCACTTCTCTTCCTTCAGGTTTCGATGCTATCCATCGACCCTTGGAAGACGAAAAACGGCAGGCAGCTCAATGCGATGGCGGTGCGGCTTGATGTCGAGGTTCTTCTTGGCGAACTTCTCTTCCTCGCCGGCCTCCTCGCTGACGATCACCGCCATCTGCACCGCGCCCATCCACGCCTTGAGCTGCTTCAGGCGCTGGCGCTCCACATCGTTCTTCGTGGCCGTGATGCGGCCGTTCAGGTCCTTGATCTCGGCCTTCCACAGCGTCTGCACCTTGTCGAACATCGTCACGGCGGTGAACTTGTCCACCGAGATGACGATGCCCTTGCCCAAGTAACCGCGACGCGGGAAGTGGTAGACGATGTCGCGCGCGATCGTGTCCAGCCGGTCCTCGCGCTTGACGACCTCCATCTCCTGCGCGAAGCGCTTCTCCAGCTTCTCCTGCGCCAGGGCGTCGAGGTTCTCGTCTTCGAGGATCTCGGCGAACTCCTCGCTCAGGTCGTCGTTCTGGATCAGCACCTCCGGCACGCGCTTCTCGTAAAACAGCGGCACCGTGGCGCCGTCTTCCACGCTCTGCTGGAAGTTGTACTCCGACACGTAGTCGCCAAACCACGCGTTGGTCTTGCGCTCCTGGCCAAGCAGCGGTGTGCCGGTGAAGGCCAGGAAGTTCGCGTTCGGCAGGCCGGCGCGCATGTTCGCGGCCAAGCCGGCGTACTGTGTGCGGTGCGCCTCGTCCACGATGACGACAATGTCGTCACGGTCGGAAAGCAGCGGGTAGTCCTTGCCTTTGTCGTAGCGAAACTTCTGGATCAGCGTGAACACCACGCGCTTGTTGGTGCCCAGCATCTCGCGCAGTTGCGCACTGCCCTTGGGCCGCACATCGTCCTTGGGCGCCACCACGCCGGTGTGCAGGAAGTTGCGGTAGATCTGCCCGTCCAGGTCGTCCCGGTCGGTCACCACCACGAACGTGAAGTTGCCGGTGAGCTTGCGGAAGATCTTGCGCGTGTAGAACACCATCGAGAAGCTCTTGCCCGAGCCCTGGGTGTGCCAGAACACGCCGAGCTTGCCGCCCAGCTCGCGCCGGTGCCTGAACTGCTCGAAAGCGTTGTTCACGCCGATGAACTGGTGGTTCTGCGCGATGACCTTCTGCGTCTCGCGGTAGAAGACGCAGAAGTTCTCCACGTAGTCCAGCAGCCGCTCGGGCTTCAGCAGGCCTAGCACCACCCGCTCCACACTCAGGCCCTGGGCGGCGATGGCGGGGCGGTCCAGCTTCTCTTTCTCGTCGTCCACCCGCAGCCAAGTGAAGAAGTGCTCCCACTGCGCGGTGATGCTGCCCAGCCGCGTCTCGATGCCATTGCTCAGCAGGCACAGCGCATTGGCCGTGAAGAGCTGCGGTAGCTCGGCCTTGTAGGTGGTGAGGTTGTCGTCGAAGGCCGCGCGCAGCTTGACGTTGCTGTTCTTCAGCTCGATGAACACCAGCGGCAGGCCATTCACGTACAGCAGCACGTCAGGCCGGCGGTAGCCATGCTCGCCGCGCACCCACAACTGGCTCACCGCCAGGTAGTGGTTGCGGCCGGTGCGTGGGTCGTGCGCGTCGAAGTCGATGACCTTCAGCCGCTCGGTCACCGTCTGCCCCGCCTGCGGCCCGGTCCCCGCCTTGTAGGTCACCGGCACGCCGTCGCGGATCAGCCCGTCCATCTCCCTGTTGGCCGCCACCAGGCTCATCGCCGTGCGCGGCTGCACCAGTTGGGCCAGGGCCTGGTCTACCGCGTGGGCTGGGGCCTGCGGGTTCAGCCGCTCCAGCGCGGCGCGCAGGCGGTCGGCCAGGATCACCTCGCGCTTGTCGGCGCGGCCGGAGCCGTCAGTCAGGTCGTCCGGCAGGGCCGTGAAGCAGTTCAGCGCATCGAAGCCGCACAGGTGCTGCAGCCGCTGCAGCAGGGCCTGCTCGATGTCGTCCTCGCTGATGAAATTCTTCGCAGCGGCCACGGCACCTCCCTGGTGTTGCCGGTTGTGGAGAAGAAGACCTGCTAACTGTTTATCGGCTCACGCGGCGCGGCCTCTGCGGGCGGCGGCTGCATGCTGGGCGGGGACTGGATGTCTAAGGCGTCGATGCGAAGTTTGCCGGAGATCAGGCGGGGGAGAAGCTGGTCCCTAAGGGCCGACAGCTTCTCGTTCTGATCCAGCAACAGACGCCGTTGTTTGCGAATCGGCGCCGCTGCCTCAGAGAAGCGCTTTAGCAGATCCGAGGCTGGTACAAGCACTTTGGTCCGGCTGATGAGCTCTCGGCTCAATTCAACCTGCCCGGTTGATCCGGCAGCCATGGACTCGAAATAGGTTTGAAGCAGTTGGATCGTGTAGGCCAGAAACTCGCCTGAGTGCGCAACGTCTTTGGGGCGAAGAATGGTCACATGGCTATCGCAGGTGACCCCGTCCGCCGCCATGTCGAACACCGCCGCGCGCCCGAGCGTGCCTATACCGGTGGAGTTGATCAGGATGTCACCAAAGCGGAGCAACTTCTCGCCGGGCACGACGCTCGTGTGAGGCCTCGCTTCAGCCATGCTCAATCGACCACCGCGTATGCATTTTTGGTTGATGACTTGGTGTTCGGACCGTTCTGCGTAGTCCGGCGAGACGCCACGCTTTATCAGCGCCGCCAATTCTCCAATGGGCTGGCGCGACCAACCCGGTGGCGTCAACTCATCGCCCTTCAACGTGGCGTGGTGTGGAAACCGCAGTCGCACAAACCACTCGCGGTAGATCTCTTCGGCCATGGACTCCAGCAAGGCGACGCGGCGCCGGTTGTTGGCGATCAGGTCGTCGTAGGTCGCAAGCACCGCTGCGATGCGGTCTTGCACTGGGCGTGGCGGACAAGGAAGCTCGATTCGATTGACGATGTCTTGGTTCAGCGAACTCATCGTGGCGCCGAACGAGCAAAGCGCCTGCATCCAGTCTTGGTGTCCCTTGGTCCGCAAATAGAACGAAACGAAGCGCACGTTGAAGCGGGGGCTTTGCAAGCGCAGGCGCAAGCAATCCGAGCCTTGAACCCAGCCGTCCTGTGCTGCGCCAATCAGAGCATGCCGCTCCACGGCACCTTTGCGGCCAAACACGATATCGCCGACGCGCAAGACGTGGTGGTGCAACTGCTCGGCTTTCCCTTCGGACACGTACTCCAGGTCGTCCGCGCGCACGTCGCCAAAGCCGACGTTGCGAACGTTGATGACTGGGATGCCTTCTGGCACGTACTCGGAAGCGCTCAGTTGCGTTCCGAAAGGACCTGTCTGAAGTGACGCTTCGCGCGCCCGGACAAGACTGCCCACGCTGATGCGTGGCCACAGCTCAGTCATGCAGCCTCTCCGATCAGCGCTGCGAGGTTCGACTGGATCACAGACTCAAGGAGCCTTGAGTCCCTGACGAGCGCTGCGAGATCATCGTTCGCATCGCTCAAGTCCGCCAGGAACTCCTCCTCCGTCTTGCCATCCTCCTCAATCACTACCCCCACATACCGCCCAGGGTTCAGCGACCAATCCTGCTCGGCAATCTCCTCGCGGCTGGCCAGCTTGCACAAGCCGGTGACGTCTTCGTACGCGGCCTGGGGGAAGCGCTCCTGCAGCCAGCTCACATGCTGGTAATACAGCTCGGCGGCCTTCAGCTCGTCGTGCAGGGCCTGCACCGCCGCCTTCACGCCCTTGGTGTGCCGATTGGCGCTGGTGCGCTTGCCGTCTGCCTTGGCGGCCTCGGCCTTGCGCTTGTCCATCTCCCGGACGGCCTTGTCCAGCGCCTTCACCGCTGCGTGCAGGCCAGTGAAGAAGGGCGTGAACTGGGCGCACAGCAGGTGCTGGGCGGCGTTGCGGTCTTCCACGCTGTGCTTCTGGCGGCGGGTGCGTTCGTGCTGGGCCTGAGCTTGTTCCAGCGTGGCGAGCTGGCCCCACTGGACCTGCAGCGCGGCGATGGCGTCACGGGCGGCCTGGCTGGTTTCGGCATCGGCGGCCTCTTCGGCCAACACGGCCAGCAGGCGCTCGCTCAGCGTGGGCAGTTGTTCGGCAGCCTTCTTCAGCTGGGCCATGCCCTGGTGCAGGTAGGCATCCACCTGGTCCACGAACTCCTGGCGGCGGCCTTTGTGCAGGCGGGGGATGAGGGCGATGTTCTGGATCTGCTCGTCGCTCAGCTCGCGGTGGGCGCGGTCCACCTGGGTGAAGATGTTGCGGGCGTCGATGAACAACACCTTGTCATCCGTCTTGCCCTTGTCGAAAAACCACAGAGTGGCCGGCAGCGTGACGGTGTAGAACAGGTTGGACGGCAGCGTGAGCATGCCGTAGATGAGGTTCTGCTCGATGAGCGTGCGGCGAATGTCGGCCTCGGAATGGCGGGCATCGCTGGCCGAGTTGGCCATCACGAGCGCGGCGCGGCCGCCGGGCTTGAGCGACGTGGCGAAGAGGTTGATCCAGAGGTAGTTGCCGTTGGGCACGGTCTCGACGGCCTTTTCCTTGCCGTCTTTCCCACCTGCCGCCTTGGCCTTGGTCTTGTTGCGCGGCACGCCGTAGGTGTTGAAGCGGCGGTCCTTCTCCACGGCGTCCAACGTCACGTCGTCCACGTTGAACGGCGGGTTGGCCATCACGTAGTCGAAGGCGCCGAAGGCGTTGAAGGGGTCTTCGTAGTAAGTGTTGGCCTGCTTGATGTCGCCGCGCAGGTTGTTCACGGCGAGGTTCATCTTGGCGAGCTTCACCGTCTCCAGCGTCTTCTCGGTGCCACAGACGAACACGTCCAGGTCGGCGGCCTTGTCGGACTGGTGCTGGTGGATGAACTCGGCCGACTGCACGAACATGCCGCCGGAGCCGCAGGCGGGGTCGAACACCTTGCCGCCGTGGGGCTCGATGACCTCGGTCATCAGCTTGACCACTGAGCGCGGCGTGAAGAACTCGCCGCCGCCCTGGCCTTCGCTGAGCGCGAAGTTGGCCAGGAAGTACTCGTAGATCTGGCCGAACACGTCGCCCGACGCATCCACCGGGATGTCGGAGAACAGCTTGAGCAGGTCCTTGGGGATGTGCCGGTTCTTGGGGCTGCGGGTGAAGCGGTCGTACTCCTCCTGCGGCAGCACACCCAACAGCTCCGGCTTGGTGTTTTCGATGCTGGCCATCGCGGCACGGATGGCCTTGGCGATGTCTTCCTGCTCGGGCAGGTTCAGCAGGTGGTCGTAGCGGGCGTGGGGCTTGAGGTAGAAGCCGCACTTCTCTATGGCGATGTCTTCGACGCTGCGTTCGGTGCGTGTGCCTTGGCGCTTCTTGTACTCCTGCTCGATCGCCGCCTGGTGCTGGCGGTACCTGTTGTCGGCAAACTTCAGGAAGATGAGGCCAAGCACCGGGGTGCTGTACTCGCTGGCCTTCAGGTCGGAGTTGGCGCGCAGCTTGTCGGCGGCGGCCCACAGGTCTCGTTCAAGCTTCTTCAGTTGTTCGCGGTTCATACTGCTCAAACAGAACGCCCACTCCAAACACGGGGGCAAAGCGTTGTCAAGGGGTGGTGCTAAACTGGCGCTTGGCCCTTCGTGTCACGAACGCCCAAGTTCCACTTGGGACGCTGATGTAGTGAACGCGGGGCCTTTTTCATGCCTCGCCGCGGGATGAGCGCCGGTTACGCTCCTTGGCGAACTCCGGCTTGACCACGGCGTCCTTGGGCTTGAAAAGCCAGTGGCGGTGCGGGTCGTTCCACTCGTGGTGCTGCGTAGGGTCGGGTCGGCCTGTGGAGACGCCGATGTTGAACTGCTTGTCGCCGTAGAGTGCGCGAATGCCGGCGTAGATGTGCTTGTAGACACGCTCCTTGGCAACGGTGCGTTTGCCCCTCGTGCGGCTGCCCTCCGGCTTCTCCAGATGCTTGTCATTGAGCCGGAACTGCATGGCACCCAGGATCACATCGAGCGCCTGCAACACGACGTGGTCCTTTGAATCGACTTCGGCGAGTTGATCCTGTCGAATCTCCATGCCGGCGTTCCGAAACCCGTGGTTCTTGCTCAGACCGCAGACGTACCCCTTGAACGCTGCGCACTTCTCCGCTGTGTCGGGCAGCTTGTCGAAGTAGATCCGTACCCCGGTGAGTTGGCCGGGTTGGCCTGCGAACTGCAGGCCGAAGGCGTGCTTGACGAACTGGTAGTACAGCAGGAAGAAGCCGTTCTCCCGCTGCTGAGTCGTCAAGCGGTGCGCAGAGTAGTAGTTCTGCGTGAACATGATGCGCACCTTGAGCTTGCCCTCCGCCATGAGAGCGAACGCTTCATCGATGAAGTCGATGTACTTCTGCGCGTAGTTTTCGGTGATCTTCTGCCACTTCACTTCCGCCAGCAGGTTCAGCCGGGCCTTGCTGGCGTCGAGACGCGCGACAACCTCGGCGAGGTGGGGCGATTCGACCAATGCACCACCGTAGAAGTTGGCGAAATGCCGCCCCGACGTATCGGACTCGTCACAGTAGATGACCAGTTCGCGAGACACGGCGGCGGTCGTTGCGGCGCACTTACGCGTCGATATTCGCCGCTCTCAACGCATTCGTCTCGATGAAGTCCCGTCGCGGCTCGACCTCATCGCCCATGAGCATGGTGAAGACCTTGTCCGCCTCGATGGCGTCTTCGATCTGCACGCGCAGCAGGCGGCGCACTTCGGGGTCCATGGTGGTTTCCCAGAGCTGCTCGGGGTTCATCTCGCCCAGGCCCTTGTAGCGCTGGCGGCCCACTGAGCCTTCGGCCTGGCCCATCAGCCAGGCCATGGCGGCGCGGAAGTCGCCGGCCTTCTGCTGCTTCTGCTTGTCGCCCTCGCCACGCTGGACGATGGCCTCGGGCGTGAGCAGACCCTTGAAGGTGCGGCCGGCGGTGGCCAGGGCCTCGTAGTCGGCGCCGTGCACGAAGTCGGGGCTGATGATGCTGCTCTTGATGTTGCCGTGGTGGCGGCGGCTGATGCGCAGCAGGTGCTTGTCGGTGCGCTCGTCGAACACCGCTTCCACGTCCGCGTCGTGCAGCGCGGCCTTGAGCGCGATGGCGCTGGCTTCTGCGTTGGCGGTGTCGTCCAGGTTGAGCGTGAGGCCGTCGCTCAGGGCGCGCAGGGCCTCCACGTCCATCCAGGCCGAGAGGCGATCGATGACGTTGGTGGCCTTCACGTAGGCCTGGGCCAGCTCGGCCAGCTGCTCGCCCTGCAGGGCGGGGCGGCCGTCGCCCGGCTCGATGCGCGCGCTGTCCAGCGCCACCTTCAGCAGGTAGTCGTCCAGCGCATGGGCGTCCTTCTGGTACTGCTCCTGCTTGCCGTGCTTCACCTTGTACAGCGGCGGCTGGGCGATGTAGATGTGGCCGCGCTCCACCAGCTCGGGCATCTGGCGGTAGAAGAAGGTGAGCAGCAGGGTGCGGATGTGGGCGCCGTCCACGTCCGCGTCGGTCATGATGATGATGCGGTGGTAGCGCAGCTTGTCGGGGTTGAAGTCGTCGCCGCCCATGCCCTTGCCGATGCCGGTGCCCAGCGCCGTGATGAGCGTGAGGATCTCGTTGGAGCTCAGCAGCTTCTCGTAGCGCGCCTTCTCCACGTTGAGGATCTTGCCGCGCAGCGGCAGGATGGCCTGGAACTTCCGGTCGCGGCCCTGCTTGGCGGAGCCACCG
>JACRBA010000097.1 GCA_016213265.1 Burkholderiales bacterium
GACGGTTTCCCCCCGCTTTTCCGGCTCAAGTTTTCCGGCCCGGCCGGCAACATCCTGACACCGCCCCCCCCGTCCGTCCGCACTGCCTCTTCCGCCTGCCGTGAACCCCCTCGCCCAACAACTCCAGTCCTGGTTCGGTGGCCAGAACGCCGCGATGTTGAAGGCCCTGATGGCCCCGGTGTTCATCGTGCTGATCCTGGCGATGATGGTGCTGCCGCTGCCGGCCTTCGCGCTGGACCTGCTGTTCACCTTCAACATCGCGATGTCGCTGATGGTCATGCTGGTGGCGGCCAACATGATCAAGCCGCTGGACTTCGCGGCCTTCCCCACGGTGCTGCTGGTCACCACGCTGCTGCGCCTGTCGCTGAACGTGGCCTCCACCCGCGTGGTGCTGATCGAGGGCCACACCGGCCCGGGCGCTGCGGGCAAGGTGATCGAGGCCTTCGGCCACTTCCTGATCGGCGGCAACTTCGCCGTCGGCCTGATCGTCTTCGCCATCCTGGTGGTCATCAACTTCATCGTGGTGACCAAGGGCGCCGAGCGCATCGCCGAGGTCGGCGCGCGCTTCACCCTCGACGCCATGCCCGGCAAGCAGATGGCCATCGACGCCGACCTGAACGCCGGCCTGATCGACGAGGCCGAGGCCAAGCGCCGCCGCGCCGAGGTGGGCGAGGAAGCCGACTTCTTCGGCTCCATGGACGGTGCGTCCAAGTTCGTGCGCGGCGACGCCATCGCCGCCATCCTCATCCTCATCATCAACGTGGTGGGCGGCTTCATCATCGGCGTGGCCCAGCACGGCCTGTCCGCCAGCGATGCGGCCAGCACCTACGTGCTGCTCGCGGTGGGCGATGCGCTCGTCGCGCAGATCCCCGGCCTGCTCATCTCGGTGGCCGCGGCCATGGTGGTGTCGCGCGTGGGCTCCGAGCACGACATCGGCCACCAGATCCGCACCCAGATGTTCAGCTCGCCCCGGGCGCTGGGCCTGACGGCCGGCATCATCGGCATGCTGGGCCTGATCCCGGGCATGCCGAACCTGGTGTTCCTGCTCATGGCGGGCTCCATCGGCTACTACGCCTGGTGGCTGGCCCAGCGCGCCAAGCGCCAAGCCGAGCAGCCCAAGACCGACACCACGCAAGCTGCCCCGGCCGCCAACGCCGAGGCCAGCTGGGACGACCTGCAGCCCGTGGACACGCTGGGCCTGGAAGTGGGCTACCGCCTCATCGCGCTGGTCGACAAGGAGCGCAAGGGCGACCTGCTGGCGCGCATCAAGGGCATCCGCAAGAAGTTCGCGCAGGAGGTGGGCTTCCTGCCGCCTTCGGTGCACATCCGCGACAACCTGGACCTCAAGCCCAGCATGTACCGCGTCACCCTGCGTGGCGCCGTCATCGGCGAGGGCGAGGCCTTCCCCGGCATGTTCCTGGCCATCAACCCGGCCGGCACGCCGCCGCAGCTGCCCGGCACCAAGACCACCGACCCGGCCTTCGGCCTGCCTGCCGTGTGGATCGACGAGCGCCAGAAGGAGCAGGCCCAAATGAGCGGATTTACGGTCGTTGATTGCTCGACCGTCGTGGCCACCCACCTCTCACACTTGATGCAGGTGAATGCCGCCAGGCTGCTGGGTCGCGTGGAGACCCAGGCCCTGGTCGAGCATGTGACAAAGCTGGCTCCCAAGCTGATCGAAGACGTGGTTCCCAAGATGGTCGGTATCGCGACGCTCCAGAAGGTCCTGCAGCTGCTGCTGGACGAAGGCGTGCACATCCGCGACTACCGCTCGATCATCGAGTGCCTGGCCGAGCACGCCGCCGTGGTCACCGACCCGGCCGAGCTGGCCCGCCGCATCCGCATCCAGCTGGCCCCGGCCATCGTGCAGCAGATCTACGGCCCGGCCAAGGAGCTGGACGTGATCGCGCTGGAGCCCGAGCTGGAGCGCATGGTCAACCAGGCCCTGAATTCGCCGCACGGCGCGGTGCTGGACCCGGGCGTCGCCGAGGCGCTCACCCGCCAGGCGGCCGACAGCGTGCGCAAGCAGGAGAACCTGGGCGTGCCCGCCTGCCTGCTGGTGCCCGACAGCCTGCGCGCCCCGCTGGCCCGCCTGCTCAAGCGCGCCGCCCCCCGCCTGAAGGTGCTCGCCCACAGCGAGATCCCTGAGACCCATTCGATCCGCATCGGCTCGATCATCGGAGCTAACGCATGACCCCCCATGTGAAGCGCTTTACCGCCCGCACCTCGCGGGAGGCCTTCGCCCTGGTCCGCCAGGCCTTCGGCGACGACGCCGTGGTGCTGTCGACCAAGCCCGCGCCCGAAGGCGTGGAGGTGCTGGCCATGGCGCCGGACGCGATGGCCCACATCGAGCAGGTCGCCACCGACGCGCCGCGCGGCGCCGCCGCCCCGGCCGGCCGCACCGGCCGCGAGAGCCTCACGGCCCGCGTGGAACGCCAGAACGCCCAGCCCGCCCCTGCCGGCACGCGCCGCGCCCCGGTGGCGGAGGACGTGAACCAGGACGTCGAGCAGATGGCGATGAGCACGCTGTCGTTCCAGGACTACGTGCGCGAGCGCATGCTCAAGCGCCGCCAGGCCGCGCTGGGCGGTGCCGACGAGCAGATGCCCGCCATGGCCGCCCCGGCTACCGCCCCGCGTGCCGAGCCGGCCCCCGCCCGCCGCCCCATGCCGCGCGCCGCCGACACCGAGCGCGACATCGCCCCGTCGTTCGCCGGCCTGCACGGCGCCCCGGTGGCGCTGGACGACATGCCCGCCGGCTCGCGCCGCGAGCAGCAGGACATGATGAACGAGCTGCGCTCGATGAAGGGCCTGATCGAGGAGCGCTTCGGTGCCCTGGCCTTCATGGAGAAGCTGCAGCGCCAGCCGCGCCAGGCCCAGCTCGCGCAGAAGCTGCTGGACGCCGGCTTCTCGCCGGGCCTGATCCGCAAGCTGGTCGAGGCCCTGCCCGCCACCGCGGCCGACGAGATGGTGTGGGCGCACAGCGTGCTGGAGCGCAACCTGCACACCGCCGACCACGAGCCGGCGCTGGAAGAACAAGGCGGCGTGTTCGCGCTGGTGGGCTCCACCGGCGTGGGCAAGACCACCAGCACCGCCAAGCTGGCCGCGGCCTTCGCCACCCAGTACGGCGCCAGCAACCTGGGCCTGATCACGCTGGACGCCTACCGCGTGGGCGCCCAGGAACAGCTGCGCACCTACGGCCGCATCCTCGGCGTGCCGGTGCACACCGCGCACGACCGCGCCTCGCTGGAGGACCTGCTGGAGCTGCTGTCGGGCAAGAAGATGGTGCTCATCGACACCGCCGGCATGGCCCAGCGCGACACCCGCACCCGCGAGCTGCTGGAGATGCTGTCGCACCGCTCGATCCAGCGCCTGCTGGTCATCGACGCGGCCGCCCAGGGAGAGACCATCGACGAGGTGATCTCCAGCTGGCGCGCCAGCACCTGCCGCGGCGTGATCCTGTCCAAGATCGACGAGGCGGTGAAGCTGGCCCCGGCGCTGGACGCCGTGATCCGCCACAAGCTGAAGATCGTGGGCGTGGCCAACGGCCAGCGCGTGCCCGAAGACTGGCACCGCCTGTCGGCCAACGCCCTGGTGCAGCGCGCCGTGCGCGCCACCACCTCGCCCACCTGGCGCATGGACAACGACGACGTGCAGCTGGTGTTCTCGGCCCCGCCGCGCGGTGGCCGTGCTCACACCGGCTCGCTGCACATCTGACCCGCCCGCCACGCCGACCTCACCGCCTGCACCGGACACCGTGATGCGCCCCCTGCCCAGCTACCCCACCGACGCCAGCCCCGCCGCGGCCCCGGTCGACCAGGCCGACGGCCTGCGCCGGCTGTTCGCCGCCGGCCGCCGCCAGCGCCTGGTGCCGGTGGCGTTCAACGCGCACGCCGAGGGCACGCCCGCGCTGCTGGAGCGCCTGGCCGGCGCCTTCATCGAGCTGGGTGCCCGCACGCTGGTGGTGGACGCGGCCGACAGCGCGCCGCGCGCCAATGCGCTGGCCGAGGTCGACCTGGCCGCGGCCATCGAGCCACTCGGCCCCGGCATGGCCTACCTGGCCGCCCGCGGCCTGCCGCTGCGCCATGTGAACAGCCGCGGCTCCTGCGAGGCCTGGCTGGGCGCGGTGGAAGCCGCCGCGGCCGATGTGGACGTGATCCTGCTGCACGCCAACGCGCGTGACCTGGTGCGCCTGCTCGGCCGCCGCGAGGTGCGCCCCGTGCTCGTGACCACGCTCGACCCGGCCAGTCTGACCGACGCCTACGCCTCGATGAAGCTGCTGGCCCAGCGCAGCGGCCTGATGACCTTCGACCTGCTGACCGGCATGACGGGCACGCCCAAGGCGGCCCAGCGCATCGCCGAACGGCTGGCCAGCTGCGCCGACAGCTTCCTCGGTGCCGTGGTGCGCGAGGCCGTGTGGCTGGACCGCCGCGAGCCGGTGGACACGCCCGCCACCCCGGCGCTGGCGCGCCTGGCCGCCCACCAGCTGGCCGACATCGACACCCCCGACAGCGGCTTCGGCCTGCCCGCCTTCGGCGCGGGCACCGACCTGCACGCCTACTGAATCCTGCCCAGCTGCTCTTGCCCTGGAGACCGCCTATGTACACCGCCACCGGCCGACTCGACGCCAACGCGATGCTCAAGCAGTACAGCCCGCTGGTGCGCCGCCTGGCGCACCAGATGATCGCCAAGCTGCCGGCCAACGTGGAGATCGACGACCTGATCCAGGTGGGCATGATCGGCCTGCACGACGCCATGGGCCGCTACGACGCGGAACAGGGCGTGCAGTTCGAGACCTTCGTCACCCAGCGCATCCGCGGCGCCATGCTCGACGAGCTGCGCGGCAGCGACTGGATGAGCCGCGGCAACCGCCGCCAGCAGCGCGAGATCGAGGCCGCGGTGCACCGCCTGGAGCAGAAGCTCGGGCGGGCGCCGCAGGAAAGCGAGATCGCCAAGGAGCTGGGCGTGTCGCTCACCGAATACCAGGACACGCTCACCAAGGTGCGCGGCACGCAGCTGGTGTACCTGGAGGACATGTCGGGCGACGAGGGCGGCGACGACTTCCTCGACCGCCATGTGGCCCAGGAAGACGCCAACCCGCTGGCCCAGCTGCAGGACCACCGCATGCGTTCGGCGCTGGTCGAGGCCATCAAGAAGCTGCCCGAGCGCGAGCAGTACGTGATGAGCATGTACTACGAGCACGACATGAATCTCAAGGAGATCGCCGCCGTGCTCGGCGTGACCGAGTCGCGCGTGTGCCAGCTGCACAGCCAGTCCATCGCACGGCTGCGGGTGAAGCTGCGCGAGTGGTGAGGCGCTGACGCCGGGGCTCAGTGCCCCAGGCCGCGTGCCATCAATGCCGCCAGCAGCGGCATGAGCGCCAGCAGCCCCAGCTGCGCCAGCAGCCAGGGCCGCAGCGCATGCACCGCCATGGCGTCGGGCAGCGTGCTCTGGCGCCGCCAGCGCAGCACCGTGCGCGTGGGCCGCACCGACAGCACGCCCACCAGGCCGAAGGCGCCGAGCTTCATCCAGAAGAAGGGGTTGTGCACATAGAAGGCCCAGCCCTTGGCGCCGAAGACCAGGCGCAGCGCGCCGGCCACGATCACCACCAGCGCCAGGGCGCCATAGGTGGCGTCCAGCCGGGCCAGCAGCCGCAGCCGCTGCCCCGAAGGCACGCAGTCCAGCAGCACCAGCTCGGCGATGAGCATCGCCACCAGGCCGAACACGGCCAGGTGGTGCAGCGTGGCAAGCAGGGCATCCAGCAGCATCGTTCCCATTCCCCTCCAGGCGCGGGAATGTAGCGCCGGATGCCACGCGCGCACAGCCTCAGCCGGGGAAACCCCCCAGCACGATCTTGCCCACGGTGCGGCCCGATTCCACCTGCGCATGCGCCTCGCGCAGCGTGTCCACCGCCAGCGCACCGAGATGGCGCGTGCGGGTGCTGCGCAGCACACCCGCGTCGGCCAGCGCGGCCACCTCGTCGAGCAGCGCGCCCTGGCGGGCCATGTCGGCGGTGCCGTACAGGCTGCGCGTGAACATCATCTCCCAGTGCAGCGAGAGCGATTTGCGCTTGAGCGCCCGCACGTCCACCCCCTGCGCCAGTTCGTCGATGAGCGCCAGGCGGCCCTGCGGCGCGAGCGCCTCCACCAGCGCGGCGTAGTGCCGCTCCGTCTGGGTGAGGCTGGCCACCAGGTGCACGGGGCCCAGGCCCGCCTCGGCCAGCGCCTGGTCGAGGGGGCGGCTGTGGTCCACCACGTGGTGCGCACCCATCTCGCGCACCCAGGCGGCCGATTCGGGCCGCGAGGCGGTGCCGATGACCTCCAGCCGCGTCAACCGCCGCGCCAGCTGCACCAGCACGGAGCCCACGCCACCGGCCGCGCCCACCACCAGCAGGCGCTGGCCGGCCCCGCCGTCGCGCGGCACGCCCAGGCGGTCGAACAGCAGTTCCCACGCGGTGATGGCCGTCAGCGGCAGCGCGGCCGCGTCGTCGAAGCCCCAGGCGGCGGGCATGTGCCCGACCAGCCGGTGGTCCACGAGCTGGCGCTCGGCGTGGCTGCCCGGGCGATCCAGCGCCCCGGCGTACCAGACGCGGTCGCCCACGGCGAAGCCGCTCACCGCATCGCCCACGGCCAGCACGTTGCCCGCGGCGTCCCAGCCCAGCACGCGCGCGGCGGCGCCCTCGGGCAGCGGCATGCCCGCGCGCACCTTCACGTCCACGGGGTTCACCGAGACGGCACGCACGCGCACCAGCAGGTCGTGCGGGCCGGGCACGGGGTCGGGGCGCTCGGTGAGCTCGATGGCGTGGGCATCGGACAAGGGGGCAGGTCGGCGGTGGGCGAGGGCCAGCATGGCAGTTCCTTTCGGTGCGAAGGGGTGGTCGATGGCCGGCATGGTGCGGCGCGGCACACGCGCAAACCAGACGTGGCAGACTGCGGCATTCACAAACCGGCTTTGTCGATTAGGGAAGGCCCCCGCCTGCCATGGTGCGACGCTCCGCCCTGCCTGCCCTGCCCCCGCTGGAGCTGCCCAGCCTGCGCCTGGCGCTGCGCGTGGCCGAGCTGGGCAGCGTGGCCGCCGCCGCGCGCGAGGTGGATTGGCTGCCCGCCACCGCCACCGCCGCCATCCGCCGCCTGGAGGCGCAGCTGGGCGCCACGCTGTTCACGCGCAGCACGCGCGCGCTCAAGCCCACGCCCGAGGGCCAGCTGTTCCTCGAGCGCACGCGCCATGCGCTCGCGCTGCTCGACCAGGGCACGGCCGAGCTGCACGCGCCGCTCAGCCAGGTGCGCGGCACCCTCCGCCTGGCGGTGTCGGTGGACCTGGGGCTCACGGTGTTGCGCCCGCTGCTCGATGAGTTCCTGGCCGCGCACCCCGCCCTGCAGCTCGACATGCAGGTGAGCGACCGCCTCAGCGACATCGGCCGCGAGCCGGCCGACGCCGCCCTGCGCTACGGCCCGCCGGCCTCGGGCGAGCAGATCGTGCGGCCGATGGCGGACAACACCGCCGTGCTGGTGGCCTCACCCGCCTACCTGGCCCGCGCCGGCACGCCGCGCAGCGTGGCCGAGCTGTCCACCCACACCGGCATCGCGCTGCGCCTGGCCAGCCGCCCGGGCCAGCTGTGGTCACTGCGTGTGCACGGCGATACCGTGCAGGTACAGCCACGCTGGCAGCGCGCGGCGGACAACGGCCTGCTCGCCCGGCTGTGGGCGCTCGATGGCCACGGCATCGCACTGAAATCGCGCCTGGACGTGGCCGACGACCTGCTGGCCGGGCGCCTGGTGCGGGTGCTGCCCGGCGTGCAGAGCGCCGACTACCCACTGCACCTGGTGTTCGCCCGCGGCACCCACCTGAGCGCGCGCATGCGGGCGCTGGCCGATTTCCTGCGGCCCCGGCTGCAGGCGCGGGCGGCGTCGGTCACCGACGAAGCGCTCGCGCGCCTGGCCGTGGACGGCGCTGGCCCAGCGCCCCGCCGTCGTCCGCCTCAGCCGCGCGCCGCCACCGCGCGCCCGGCCAGCGCCTGATCCACCCACGCGCGCACGGCCGCCGGCTCGGCCGGCAGCAGCGGCGCACCGCCCGAGAAGCGCTGCCAGGCGTCCATGCGCCGGGTGGAGACCATGGTCAGCACCGGCACGCCTTCGGTGACCAGCGCGAGCATCTCGTCGGCAAAGCCGCTGCCCTCGGCCTCCAGGCCGCCGAAGCGGTTGACGACCACCAGCTCCGGCCGCTCGGCCAATGCCGCGCGCAGCACCTCGCTGGCGCGCGCGAAGCCCTGCGGGTCGCTGCGGCAGGAGCTGGCGCCACTGCCCAGCGCCTGCGACACGGGGTAGCGCACGCCCGTGTGCAGGTCCACCAGCACCATGTCGCCCGCACAGCCGGCCTCGGGCTGCGGGTAGGTCATGAGCAAGCCGCGCACCTGGCGGCCCTCGTGGCGCAGCGCGGCCACCAGCTCGGCCAGCAGCGCGTCGCCGTCGACATGGCCTTCGTCGAACACGGCGGCGAGCGCGGGCGCCGAATCGGCCTCGGGTTGATGCGGGTCCATGCGGCGATTGTCTGCCCGGCAGGGCGGGGAAAAACCTAAACCGGATCAAGGTTTTCGGGTGACGAGGGGCCTAGCGTGCACCCCGTTGCGTGGCCGAAAGCCGTCCCACCGTCGGGGCGGCGGGCCCGCCACCTACCGTGGGAACTTCAGGAGCCGGCATGCACATCAGCAGCCTCATCGTCGACGCGCGTGCCGATCTGGCCGCCGAGCTCCGGGACACCCTGGCCACCTGGCCGGGCGTGGAAGTCCACGCCCTCACCCCCGAAGGGCGTCTGGTGCTCACCCTCGAGACCGACACCGACGCCCAGACCACCGACCTGTACGCACGCATCGGCACCGCCCGGGGCGTGATGTCGCTCGCGCTGGTCTATCACCACTTCGAACCAGAAACCGAACTGGAGGCCTGAATGGAGTTCCCCCTGGTGTTCACGCGGCGCGAGTTCATCAAGTCCAAGGCGGCCGCGGCCGCCGCGTCCGTGGCGGGCGTGTCGCTGCCCGCGGCCGCCGTGGCCGCCGTCGGCGGCGACGGCATCCGCTGGGACAAGGGCGTGTGCCGCTACTGCGGCACCGGCTGCGGTGTGCTCATCGGCGTCAAGGACGGCAAGATCGTCGCCACGCAGGGTGACCCCGAGGCACCGGTGAACAAGGGCCTGAACTGCGTCAAGGGCTACTTCCTCGCGAAGATCCCCTACGGGCAGGACCGCCCCACCCAGCCGCTGCTGCGCATGAAGGACGGGCGCTACGACAAGAACGGCGAGTTCCAGCCCGTGAGCTGGAAGCAGGCCTTCGACGTCATGGAGGAGAAGTGCAAGTCGGCGCTCAAGGCCAAGGGGCCCACGTCCGTCGGCATGTTCGGCTCGGGCCAGTGGACCATCTGGGAAGGCTACGCGGCCAACAAGCTGATGAAGGCCGGCCTGCGCAGCAACAACCTCGACCCCAACGCGCGCCACTGCATGGCCAGCGCGGTGTTCGGTTTCATGCGCACCTTCGGCGCCGACGAGCCCATGGGCTGCTACGACGACGCCGAGCATGCCGACGCCTTCGTGCTGTGGGGCTCGAACATGGCCGAGATGCACCCCATCCTGTGGAGCCGCATCACCAACCGGCGGCTGTCGGCGCCGCATGTGCGGGTGCACGTGCTGTCCACCTACACGCACCGCTCCTGCGAGGTGGCCGACGCCGAGCTGATCTTCAAGCCGCAGACCGACCTGGCGATCCTCAACTACATCTGCCACCACATCATCGAGTCAGGCGCGGTGAACGAGGCCTTCGTGAAGAAGCACGTGGCCTTCCACAAGGGC
>JACRBA010000098.1 GCA_016213265.1 Burkholderiales bacterium
GCAACCGCCTGCGCCTGCATGCCCGCGGCGTGGCCGCCTTCGTGGGCGGGCCGGCGCCGGCCGAGCCGCTGGCGGCCGCCCTGGCGGCGGCGCTGGTGGCAGGCAACGCGGTGGTGTGGGAGGCCGACGCGGCGGGCGCGGCGGCAGCAGCCCCATGGCTGGCCGCCTGGGCGGCCGCGGGCCTGCCCGGCGGGCTGGTGCAGGTGGTGGACGCCGGGGCGACGGTGGGCAGCGCGGTGGCCGCCGCTGCCGGCGTCGCGGTGGTCTGTGCCACCCGCGCCGATGCGCTGCCGGCCCTGTCGCGCGAGCTCGCGGCGCTGGACGGGCCGATCGTGCCGCTGCTGGGCCTGGGCGAGGCCGGTGCGCCCGGTCAGCTCTACCGCTGGTGCGCCGAGCAGACCGTGACGGTCAACACCGCGGCCGCGGGCGGCAACGCGGCGCTGCTGGCCGGCGTGCCGGCGGGGGCGTCTGAGCCCGGGGCGGCGTGTCTATCGGCGGCTTAGCCAGGAACAATTGGCGAGTGCGAGGCGATAGAGTCACACTCGCTGCATGCGATTCCGACGCCCCGGCCCGTCGTGGCCCAAGACCCTGGCCTTCACGGCCATCCACCTGCTGATCGCGCTCAGCCTGGGCTGGCTCTTCACCGGCAGCTGGGTGCTGGCGGGCGCGTGGGCGCTGGTGGAGCCGCTGGTGAACACCGTGGCGCACCACCGGCTGGACCGCTGGTGGGCGGCACGCGGCCCCGCGCCGCGCTGGCAGAAGTCGCTGGCCTTTGGCGCCAGCCACCTGCTGATCGCCGTGGCCGTGGGCTGGGCACTCACCGGCAGCTTCGTGCTGGCCAGCGCATTGGCGCTGGTGGAGCCGCTGGTCAACACCCTGGCCCACCATCTCTTCGATCGCTGGTGGGATGCGGCCGAGGCGCCCGCCGTGGGCGCCCCGGCGGCTCTCACTGCCGGCGGCCGTTGAAGGTGCCCTGGCCCTTGCCGCCGGTCTGACGCCAGGTGCCCACGAGGGCGCCGCTGTTCGCGTCGACCATGCCGGTGAACTGGGCGGCGCTGCCGCTCATCACCAGGCTGCCGCTGGCCTGCGCGATGCCGGCCAGCGTGAAGCTGGCACCGCTGGCGGATTGCGCGACGCCCGACACCCGGCCGTCCGCACCCACCATGACCGAGAACACGCCTTGCTCGACCCCGCTGTACTGGCCCGAGAAGGCGCCCACCATGCCGGCGGGCAGGGCGGTGCCGGCCACGGGCGGCGGCAAGGTGGCGGCCGTGGGCACGGCCGGGCGTTGCGCCGCGGCGCCGGGGCCGGTGGCCTGCAGCGACTGCGCGGCGTTCTGCACCGAGGCGGCCGACGTGCTGCGCACGAGCGTGGACCGGCCGCGGATCTGCTGCACGACCTTGTTGAAGTTGTCGAGCAGGCTGGCGGCGATGAGCTTGCCTTCCGGGGTCTGCGAATAGCCGCCGCCGGAGGCCCAGCCCAGCCCGCCCCAGCCCCAGGCATCGAGCGCGAAGTTCATCTTGCTGGCCTTGCCCTCCGCGCTGGCCACCTGGATGCCCGAGCGCACGTCGGCCACCAGCAGGCTGGTCTGTGCCTCCTTGAACTTCACGCTGCCGGCCACGCTGGACAGCTGGCCCAGCAGGCCGCCGGCGCGGTTGAGCAGCCCGCTCACCGAGCCGCCCACGCCGCCGGTGTCGTCGCTGAACTGCACGGCGGGTGTCATGACGAAGTCGGCCGCCTGCATCTGGCCGCCGCCCAGGTTGGACCCGGCCTGCAGCTGGCCGCCCGAGGCGAGTGCTCGCTCCTGCTGCAGGTTCTGCATGGCCACGCCACGCTCGACGACGGCAAAGCAGCCCGACTCCTGCGCCATCATGCGCAGCATGATGCTGGGTGAGCCCAGCGAATAACGCGACAGGTAGCCGAGCACGTGCGACTGCGGCTCGGCCACCGCCAGCGAGCCCATCTCGCGGTCGCATTTCTCCACGGCCGGCTGGCCATCGGCCAGCGCCACGGTGGTGGCGGTGAACAGGCCCAGGGCCAGGGTGGAGCGGATGGTGGGGCGGTGCATGGGAGTCCCTCGACAGGTTTCGTTGAAATGCAACAAGCCGGGCGCAGCGGCCCGGCTTGTGGCGTCAACGCGGGAGTCTGCCGTGCGGCGGACGCGGCGCCCGCTGCACGGCACCCCTAGAGCACGGGGGTGCGCCGTGCGCGATCAGGGGTACAGGCCACGCTCTTCGCGCGCCATGAGGATGCGCTCGCAGGCCACCGCGAAGGTGGCGGTGCGCAGCGTGATGCCGTGCTGGTCCGCCACGCCCCAGATGCGCTTGAGCGCATCGACCATGATCTTGTCGAGCCGCAGGTTGATCTCGTCCTCGGTCCAGAAGAACGAGGAGAAATCCTGCACCCACTCGAAGTAGCTCACGGTCACACCGCCGGCGTTGCAGATGACGTCGGGCACCACGAGCACGCCGCGGTCGGCCAGGATGTCGTCGGCACTCGGCACGGTGGGGCCGTTGGCGCCCTCGAGCACCAGCTTGGCGCGCAGGCGCTGCGCCCGCTCGGCGGTGATCTGGCCCTCGAGCGCGGCGGGGATCATGATGTCGCAGCCGACGTCCCAGAACTCCTCGCTGCCCATGGGCTCGCCGCCCTTGAAGCCGGCCACGCCACCGGTGGCGCGCACATGCGGCATCAGCTCGGACAGGTCGAAGCCGCTGCCGTTGTAGATGGTGCCGGAGTGGTCCTGGATGGCGATGATCTTCGAGCCGGCCTGGGCGAACAGCTCGGCCGCGGCCGAGCCCACGTTGCCGAAGCCCTGCACGGCCACCTTGGCGCCGTTCAGGTCGAGGTTGATGCGGCGGGCGGCTTCACGGCCGGTGACGAACACGCCGCGGCCGGTGGCCTTCACGCGGCCCAGCGAGCCGCCCAGGTGGATGGGCTTGCCGGTGACGACGCCGGTGGCCGTGGCACCCACGTTCATCGAGTACGTGTCCATCATCCACGCCATGATCTGCGGGTTGGTGTTCACGTCCGGCGCGGGGATGTCCTGCTGCGGGCCGATGATGATGCCGATCTCGCTGGTGTAGCGGCGCGTCATGCGCTCCAGCTCCTTGGTGGACAGCAGCTTCGGGTCGACGCGGATGCCGCCCTTGGCGCCGCCGTACGGCAGGTTCACCGCGGCGTTCTTGATGCTCATCCACGCCGACAGCGCCATCACCTCTTCCAGCGTCACGTCCGGGTGGTAGCGGATGCCGCCCTTGCCGGGGCCGCGCGACATGTTGTGCTGCACGCGGTAGCCCTCGAAGTGGGCCACCGTGCCGTTGTCGAGCTCGATGGGAATGTCGACGATCAGCGCGCGCTTGGGGCGCTTGAGCGTGTCCACCCAGCGGGCCAGGTGGCCCAGGTACGGGGTGACGCGGTCCACCTGCGACAGGTAGGTGCCCCAGGGGCTGTCGGGCGTGGGGTGGACGAAGGAAAGCGGTGCGGTCATGTCTCGTGGATCTCCGTGGTTCGATGGCGCCGGCGTGCCTCGTGAGCTCATCCGGCGCGGCACGGGTGCGCACTCTAGGGGCGCGGGGGCCGAATGAGTCACCGATCGCCATGAATCTTTTGCATAACCTTCGCCTACCGGTTTCATGGCGGGTACATCGGGCGTGCACAGGCGGGCTCCTACACTGGCGTGCATGGCAGCGTCGCACCCCACCTCCGCATCGTCGTCCGTCGCCTTCATCGGCGGCGGGAACATGGCCTCCGCCCTGATCGGCGGCCTCCTGCAGGCCGGGCATGCGCCCGGGGCCATCCAGGTCGTCGAGCCGTTCGAGGCGCAGGCCGAGCGCCTGCGCGCGCGCTTCGGCGTGCGCGTCTCGGCGCACGCCGGCCCGGCGCTGGCGGAGGCCGCACTGGTGGTGTGGGCCGTGAAGCCGCAGCTGTTCCGCGAGGCCGCCGCACCGTGCGCCGCGCACGTGGCCCGGGCGTTGCAGCTGTCCGTGATGGCGGGCATCCGCACCGACGCCGTGCGGGCCGCCACCGGCAGCGACCGTATCGTGCGGGCCATGCCCAACACGCCGGCGCTCGTGGGCCGCGGCATGACGGGCCTGTTCGCCAGCACGCAGGTGTCGGCGGCCGAGCGCGATGACGTGGCGCGCCTGCTCGGCCCCACCGGCGAGCTGCTGTGGGTGGACGAGGAACGGCAGCTGGACGCCGTCACCGCGCTGTCGGGCTCGGGCCCGGCCTACGTCTTCTACTTCATCGAGGCCATGGTGCGCGCTGGCGTGGAGCTGGGCCTGAGCGCCGAGCAGGCGCGGCGCCTCGCCGTGGGCACCTTCTCGGGTGCTGCGGCCCTGGCGGCGCAAAGCCCCGAGCCACCGCAGGTGCTGCGTGCCAACGTCACCTCCAAGGGCGGCACCACCCACGCGGCCATCACGACGCTCGAGCAGCGCGGCGTGATGGATGCCTTCGTGGCGGCGCTGCACGCCGCGGCGCAGCGTGCGCAGGAGCTGGGCGACGAGTTCGGCGCCTGAGCGTTACCGGCCGATACCTGCGGGTGTCGGCAGCGGCGGTGCTGACGCGTTGAGCGCAGTGGACACCCTTTTTTCTCTTCATCGCATCGGAGATCCCTCGCATGCCCGTCTTCCTCTGCCGCACCTCGCTCGCCCTCGCATTGGCCGCCTCGACCACGCTCGCCCTGGCCGAGAACCCCAAGCCCGGCTTGTGGTCGCAGGACATGTCCGTATCGACCGATGGGCAGCGTTGGAGCACCGCGCCGGCCAGCAAGAGCTGCCTGAGCGCCCAGGATGCCGGCCAGAGCATCGAGCAGATGGTGCAGAACGTGGTGTCGAAGGCGACCGCGTCGCAATGCCGCGCGATCGGCATGACGGCCGGAGACGGACGTGCCAAGGGCCGGCTCGAATGCCCGCAAGGCGGCCAGCCGGCCATCTTCGACGTGGACGGCACCTACGCCAGCGACCGCTACCAGCTCAACATCGTGGGCACCAACGTGGCCGACCGCAACGGCAGCGGCGCGGTCGTGCCCAAGATGTTCGTGCGCCACCAGGGCCGGCACGTGGGTGCCTGCCCGGCCTGAGGCGCGCGCGGGCCGGGGCGCGCCACCCCGGCGCGCGGTGTGGTTCAGTGCAGCGCGGCGACGACCCCGACGAACACCGCGAAGCCCACCCAGTGGTTGAGCCGGAACGCCCGGAAACAGCCCTCGCGTGATCGGTCGCGGATGAGCGTGTAGTGCCACGCGGCCTGCAGGGCGCCGGCCAGCACGCCCAGCCAGGCCAGGCGCGGCACGCCCAGCACGTCCACGAGCACGCCCCAGCCCGCCAGGTAGATCGCATAGAAGGCCATCACGGCGGCGACGTCGGCCCGGCCCAGCGTGATGGCCGAGGTCTGGATGCCGATGCGCAGGTCGTCGTCGCGGTCCACCATCGCGTACTCGGTGTCGTAGGCGAGTACCCAGAACAGGTTGAGCACCAGCAGCGCCCAGGCATGCCAGGGCACGGCGGCGCCGATGGCGGCCAGGTTCCAGGCGGTGCCGCCCAGCACCGCCGAGAAGGCCATCGGGATGCCGAAGCTGAAGGCCACGCCCAGCACGGCCTGCGGCATGGACACCACGCGCTTGGCGTACGGGTAGACGATGGCCACCGCCAGGGCCGCGAACGACAGCAGGATGGTCGGCGGGTTGGTGGTGAGCACCAGGCCGAACGCCAGCAGCGCCAGCACGGCCCCCACTGCCAGCGCCTCGGCCGCCGGCAGGGCGCCGCTGGTCACCGGGCGCTGGGCCGTGCGCTTCACATGGCGGTCGAACTCGCGATCGGCCACGTCGTTCACGCAGCAGCCCGCGCTGCGCATGAGGATGGTGCCGAGCACGAACACCGTGAGCAGGTGCCAGCCCGGGAAGCCGTCGGCCGCGATCCACAAGGCCGACAGCGACGGCCAGAGCAGCAGCAGCCAGCCAGCCGGCCGGTTCCAGCGGATCAGGTCCAGGTAGAGCGACAGCCGGGAACGCGGTGTCTCGGTGTGGGAAGGGGCGGAGGCCATGGCGTGGATTGTCGCGCCGCCTGCGCACGCGCCACGACGCCCGCCCCCCGCGTGCGGCGGCCCCGCGGCGTGGCACACCACTGGCCGGTTACGTCTCGAGCGCAATGTCACGCGCCTCGGGTCGCCGCGCGGCACGCCGTATCCGTTCCATTGGCTTTGGTCACAGGGAGTTGCCCATGTTCGTGTCGCCGTTCCGCCCCCATCCATCCGCCCGGCGTGGCGCCCGCCTTCCTGCCCTGGCGCTGGCCGCTGCCCTGTCGCTGGCAGGCTGCGGGGGAGGATCCGACGGCGACGCCTCCGGCGACGCTGGCCGGCTCTACGTGGGGTACTACCTCGAGGACGCGGCCAACAACCCTGAAGATCCCATGCCCGGCACGCTGGTGCTGCGGCTGCCCGAGCAGAGCGGCGAGTTCGAGGGGCTCATGCCCTTCTCCTACATCGGCTGCACGGCCGGCACGGACGTGGGCGCCGTGCGCGGCACGCGCGACGTCTCCACCCTGGACGGCCAGTGGTCGGGCACGGTCGACGGCGTGGCGGTGGGGGGCAGCTACGCAGGCGCCTACGAGCCCACCGTCGACCAGTTCAGCGGCCACTACACCAATGACAACGGCAAAGTGCCCATCGCGGGTGCGGGCGGGTGCCACTACGACGTGGCGGCACACGGCATCTGGCGCCTGTTCGGCAGCGAGACGGTGTCCGAGCCGGCGGGCTTCGTCGTCGGTTCCACCGGCGGCGTGTCGCCCACCTGGTCGTGGCCGCGCCAGGGCCTGACGGCCTATTACCTGGTTCGCGTGCTCGACGAGGATTGCCTGCGACGCTCGGTCACCGAGGGCAGCTGCCTGATCGGCGAGACGCAGGCGCTGTTGCCGCAGGCGCGCTACCCGGCGGACTTTCCCGAGGCGCGCCCGCTGCGCGCCGGCGGGCACTACCTGGTGGCGGTGCACGCCGTCGATGCGCGAAACAGCGCCCAGCTCGGCTTCGCGACGCGCCACGACGCGCCCTGATCGGTCATGGCCCGGCGCCGTGCACGGGTCAGCGCAGCACCAGGTGCTCACGCAGCGGTGAGCCGTGGCGCCAGAGGTGGTGCTCCGCCGCATAGTGCAGGAATACCAGCCACAGCACGGCCGCCGGCGGCAGCCAGGGCACGGTGGCGATGACCGCCACGATGGCCAGCGGCCACAGCCAGGCGCCCGGCCGGCGGCCCGCCAGGCCCAGCAGGCGGTACAGGCGGTTGTGCCCGGGTGCGGCCCGCTCGCGCGCATTGGCCAGCGTCCCGTAGAACAGAAAGGCCGTCACGTCGTGCACGACGCGCAGCAGGGCGATGCCGAGCAAGGGGTAGCCGGCCGCGGCCAGGCCCAGGCCCACCAGGGTGGTGCCGTGCATGGCCAGCAGCGGGCGGGTGTCGGCGCCGGCGGCGGCCCCTCGGGCCGGGCAGGCGAGCCACGCCGCCACCGGCGTGGCGAGCAGCGCCGCCACGCCGGCGGCCTGCAGCCAGCGCTGGGGCTGGTCGACGATCTCGCGTGCGCCTTCGCCCCCCAGCGCCAGGCCCGCGGCCGCACCGGCCACCGCCAGCAGCACGCGCCAGGCGCGCGCCGCGATCCGGCGCGTGCCCTCTGAGGGCAGGCGCAGCAGGCCCACGGCCAGCCCGGTCTGCTGGCCCATCACATGCACCATCGTGGCGGCCACGACGATGCCTTCGGCCCACCACTGGCCCAGGAAGGGCGCCACGCACGCCGTGGCCAGTGCGGCCTGCCAGGCGGCTCGCCGCAGCACAGGCCGGCATCCACGGGCCAGCCCGGGGTCGGCGAAGGCAAAGAAGCTGGCCAGGATGTGCGGCAGGCCCAGTACGAGCGCATACCCCGGCAAGGCCCAGGGGCTGGCCGGCATCGCCTCGCGCAGGCGGCCGCCCCACCACCATTGGTCCAGCAGCGCGGGCAGCACCAGCAGCGGCGTGGCGGCATACACGGCCAGCAGATGCGCGCGCCGCAGCGCGGGGCCGGCCGCCTGGGCCGGGGTGCCTGGCGCGATGCGGCCGCCGATGGCCGTGCTCACGGCCGGGCCAGCTCCTTCTGCAGCGCGGCGATGTTGGCGCGTGTGCGGTCCACGTTGGCCGCGGACGCCGCAGCCCCCGCGGCCAGGGCGGCGGCCAGCGCCGCCTGCTCCTGCCGCAGTTCCTGCTCCAGGATCTGTCGGCGTTCGACGGCAGCGTCGCTGGCGCGCCAGCGAGGGGATGGCGCTGACGGCCCCGCCGACGGCGCGGCGGCCCCGCCCGCCGCGGGGCGGCTGCCCACGCGCTCACAGGCGGGCGCCTCGGCGCCGCGCCCGCCGACGATCCACTCCACCCCCGAATGGCGGCACACCGCCGGCGGCTCGCCCGCCTGCGCGGACGTGCACAGCGCAGCCGCTGCCCACAGCAGCAGGGCGCCGCGCAGCATCACGCCCCCTTGCTCACCAGCACGTGCAGCAGACGCCCCATGTCGTCCTCGATGCTGATGGGCATGTTGGTCATGCACACGCCGTTGATGAAGCGGATCGTGAAGCCCTCGCCGCTGTACGTCAGGCGGGACTTGTCCAGGGTCATGCCGGTCGGCATCGAGTTCGTCAGCTTGTAAGGCGGCTGCCCACCCCACACGGTGACGGTGGGCCCCATGCCTTCCGAGCAGTCGCCGGTCACACCGACGCTCACGGCATTGGGCATGGCTTCCAGCGTCTCGGCCGGCCCCGACTCATTGCCACCGCCTCCGCAGCCTGCCAGCACGGCCACCAATGCGGCCGCCGTCCAGGCGGGGATGCGCGCGCGGCGCCGGTTGTCCATCGAGGTGTACGTCATCTTCCGTTCCATGGTCACGATTTCTCCGCACGGCTTTGCATCTGCACGATCGCGTAGCTCTCGATCGGGATGCGGCCATGCATGTAGTACTTGAGGCATTCCTGGGAGACGGGGCCGAACACCGCTTCCCATGGGCGCACGTCGCCGTAGGCATCCACGCCGATGGTGCCGCCGCACATGACGCGCGAGAGCATGCCGGCCACCACCGGCACCTTCAGCTCGTAGCCGTAGGTGACGCGGATCTTCAGCAGGTTGGCGTCGCGGATGTTCATGCGCGAGCGCGAACCCAGGTCCAGCGACCGCCACTCCAGGTTGTCGTTGGGGATGTAGGTCACCCGCGTGCGAGGGTCGCGCACGCCGAAATCGGTGAACGCGTCGGGTGAGGGGTTGAGGATCTCCACCTTGGCGGCCCAGGGGCGCGCCAGCGGAATGTTGTCCAGCTGCGAGGCGGCATAGGCCTTGGCCAGCCGGGTCAGGTCGTTGCTGTCCGTGCTGTCCTGGTAGAAGGGTGACAGGCCGCGGATGACGGCCTCACGCATCACCTTCTCGCTGGCGTTGTGGGTGGCTCCCACGCGGGCAGCCATGAAGGCGGCGTGGTTCACCGTCAGCTTGGCCATGTAGACCAGACCGGTCTGGATCAGCGCCAGCACGAAGAGCGTCGCCACCGGAAACACGATGGCGAACTCCACCAGGGTGATGCCGCGCGCGGCGCGGCGTTGCAGGAGGCGGGTCATGTCAGGACATTCCTTCACCAGGAGGGGCCGAGGGGGTACGCCAGTGGGTCGCCAACAAGGCCACGCCGACGAGCACCCCCGGAAGCAGGGCCAGCGCAGTGGCCAGGTCGAGATACGGGGCTGCGGGGGCGCGCAGCGGCACGGTCACGCGCAGCGCCTGGGCGCGCTGGGTGTCGCTGGCCTCGGCCAGCACGCGACCGTCCGCGGACACCAGCAGCGTCGGGCCGCCCTGGCTCACGCGAAGCAGCGGCTTGCCCGTCTCGCGTGCGCGCAGCCGGGCCAGCGCCACCATCTGCTGCCGGTACCACGGCGTGTCGATCCAGCCGTCGTCGGCCAGGTTGACCAGCCACCCCGCGCCGTGCGCGCGCGCCGACTGGATCAGCGGGAAGCCCAGCTCATGGCAGATCGACACGCCCACCGTGGCGCCCGCCACGAACAGCGGCGCCGTCAGCTCGGGCGGGCCGCTGCGCTGACCCTCGCGCACACGCTCGAACAGGCGTGCATACAGCGGCCCCAGCAGGCTGGGCCACGGCAGGTATTCGCCCCCGGGGACGAGCCGCTCCTTGGCGTACAGCGAGCGGCGCTCTGGGGACACCTGCACCACGGCATTGGCCAGGTGCACGCCGTCACCGTCCCGCAGCAGATGCGGCATGCCCACCAGAAGATGCACGCCCCGCTGCCGCGCCAGCGTGACCAGGTCGCCCCAGCGGGTGCCCGCGGGCTCCCGCGGCGGCGGCTCGGGGAAGAAGGTCTCGGCCGTCACCAGCACCGCGGCGGCGGGTGCCGCACGGATCGCCGCTTCGAGCTGCTGCAGTGCCTCGTCCAGGCCGGCGCGTGACCAGTGCCGGCCGCGCTCGGCGGGCGGCTGCACCGCCACCACCGTGAGGCCGGGATCGGCCGGGTCCTCGGCCGCCGCGCCGGGCGGGGCCGGCCACAGCAGCAGCGCCAGACACGTGCTGGCCGCCGCGGCCGCCGGCACCCGCACTGAACGCGACCCGCCCGCGGCCAGGCGCCAGGCGGCCAGCGCGGCCAGGCCGGCCACGGCAAGCACCACCCCGCCGAGACCGGCTCCACCGATGGCGGGCACGAGCGCCGGTGCGGCGGGCAGGTCAATGAACACCACGCCCAGGCTGGCGTATCCGCTGCCCCACCAGCCAAGCTGCCGCAGCGATTCGGCACACGCCACCGCGAGCCCCCAGCGCCAGACGATCGCCCGGTCGCTGCGTGCACTCAGGCGCGTCAGTGGCGCGAGCACTGCCCATGCCAGCAGCAGCGGAGCCAGCTGGAATGCCAACAGGATGACGACCACGGCGCCACGCCAGGCCAACGCATGCTCGCCTTCGCGCACGGCTGCCGCGACCCAGCCTTGCCCGGCCAGATGCCAAGCCAGCCAGCCGACGCTGAGCGCCCAGGCGCCGAGGCCGGCACGGCGGCGCGTGGCCAGCACGACCAGCCAGCCCCAGGCACTCAAGGCGACGAACGCCAGCGGCCACAGCACCGGCAGTGCCGCTCCCGCGCCGACCACCGCGCCGCATACCCCTGCGCACGCGATGACTCCCGCGGCCTTGTGATCCAGCCACACGGCGCGCGGCGACACCCCCGCGGCGGGCGCGGGGATGGCCTTGGCGCCCGAGCGTGCGTACACCGGTTTCCTTCCCTGTTCGACAACGGGTGGCCCGTGCTGCACAGCCACCTCGGCGCGCGAGTCTCATGGCGCGACGATGACAAATCAAGCAATCGCCGCCGGCTGTGCGAGTTGCTAAAACCTTTTACGTTGCGTTGCACTCGAGTCCGTTTTAGGGAGAGCGCGGGGCAATTGACCTGAAATAACTTGCCGCCCACGAACCCCTTTTCGGTTCGTCGCCGGGCCCACCGGCAGCCACTCGCACCGGAACGACTTCGGCGCGGACAACCACCATGTAAGGAGTTACCCATGCAAACGATCAGCACTGTGACGCCCCGTCGTGCACGCGGCCAAGGCATGACCGAGTACATCATCATCGTGGCCCTGATCGCCGTGGCCGCGATCGGCGTCTACAGCTACTTCGGCAAGACGGTGCGCAACCAGTCGGCCGCCATCGCCGCTGCCGTGGGCGGTGCCGACAAGGAAGCGCGCGACACCAACAAGGCCGGCAAGGAAGCTGGCCAGGGCGCCACGTCGATCTCCAACCAGGCCGCCGGTCTGGACAACTTCACGAACGACGCCAAGAAGCAGTAAGCCGGGCCCCGGCCCTGCGGCTGTGACGGCCCGCCTCATCGGGCGTCGGATGCGACGCCCGATCGAGGTGGCCGGCGCAGGCCCTGGGCTGACGCGGCGCGCATGCGCACAGCCAGCCGGCCCGGCACTGCGCCGCCGGGTTGGGCGGCCGTCCTCGCGATGGCTGGATGAGTGGATGAACTGTCCTGCAGATGTCAGCAGGACGACAAGGAGTTGAGATGGTCACGCGGCGCGCCCTTGGCTGCCTGGCGGTATGGCGGCTGAGCCCTGCATCGCTGATCGCCAGCGCGATCCTGCCCGCGGTCGCCCGCGCGCAGCCGAGCCTGCCGGACGGTCTGGCCGACCTGGTCTACCCCGGCGCCCAACTGGTCCAGGAGCAGGACCCGGCCAACACGGCCAACAAGATCTACCGCACGGCCGGTGTGCTGCCCTCGGGCGGGTCGGAGGTGCGGGCCTTCCAGGGCACGCGCCTGTTCGACATGCGCCTGCCCGGCGACCCGGGGGACAGCGCCACCGAGCGGCGCCGCATCGTCGAGGTGCTGGCCCACTATGACCGGCGCGTGGCCGAGGTGGGCGGCCAGCGGCTCAACACCGGCTTCGACCCCAAGGCGTGGACCGAGGTGAACGCGCGGCTGCACCTGTACCGCCGCCCCGCCCCCGGCGGCGAAGTGAGCTTCGGCCTGTGGATCCAGGACGGCGGCATGACGCACTGGCTGGTCCTGTTCCCCGCGGCGGACACCCGCGCGCCGGCCCGCCAGGACGACCTGGCCGTGCGGCTGGCGAACTTCGGACGGGCGCCGGTCTACATCCTCTTCGACCTGGGCAAGGCACAGCTGAAGGCTGACGGCCACGCGGCCGTGGCGCAGATCGCCGCGCTGATGAAGGCCGCTCCGGACTGGAAGCTGACCATCGAGGGGCACACGGACAACATCGGGCAGCCGGCCGACAACCTGAAGTTGTCGCAAGCCCGCGCCCAGGCCGTGATGGCGGCGGTGGTCGCGCAGGGCATCGACGCCGGTCGCCTGACGGCGGTCGGGCGCGGCCAGACGCAACCGGTGGCCGACAACGCCACCGACGCCGGGCGGGCCCGCAACCGACGGGTGGAGCTGGTCAAGCGCAGCTGAACGACGGTGGCCCCCTCTGCCTGCGGCCCACCGCTGCAGGCCTGAACCGCCCGAGAGGCGGTGCGAAGGGGCCACGCACTGCAAGGAAAGGACACGACGATGGGCAGGATCGCACGAGCACGGGCAGCCACTATCAAGCGGATGCGTGGCCAGGCCTTGATCTGGCTGCTGGGCACCATGGTGGCCGCCGTGGCAGTGCTCTATGGCGTGTTCAACACCGCGCAGATCACGGTGGCCAAGCAGCGCACCGTCAACGCGGCCGACGCGGGCGCGCTGGCCGGGGCTACCGTGCAGGCGCGGGTGCTCAACCTGGCCGCCTACAACAACCGCGCGATGATGGCCAACGAGGCTTTCCTGATCCAGATGCTCAGCATCGAGAGCTGGATCCAGTACCTGGCCACCACGGCGGACAACTTCGGCACCGTGCTGGAGATCATCGGTGTGTTCCTGCCGCCGGTGGAGGTGATCGGCCAGTTCCTCGACCGCGTCGGCGACGTCGCCGACCGAGTGCACGATGGGTTGGTCAAGGCCAACGACTTCATCATCAAGGCGGTCGAGATCGAGAAGAAGGCCCTCTACGGCGCCCACACCGTCGTCGTCAACGCGGGCGGCCTGCTGGCCGAGGACGCGGCCACCAAGATCGTGCAGGCCAATCGCACGCACTTCGGCACCCACGAGGACCTCGGCGTCGAAGTGGACACGCGGCCCGGCGTGCGCGCGGCGACCTTCGCGCTGAACGAGCGCGACTGGCTGGCGTTCACGCGTGCCTACACCGGCAACCGCCGCACCGATTCGCGCGAGGTGGTGCTGAACTCGCGGGACCAATTCAGCACCCACCGTCCCGGCGCCTGGTGGACCAACATCGATCTCGGCCTGGTCGGCACGGAGAAGAACGGCGGCTCCCAGCTCAAGGGATTCGACCGTTGGGAGACGCAGGACACGCTGGAGATCTGGGAGAAGGTGCCTTGCAAGTCCGGCATGTGCAAGGAGTACCAGCCGATCGGCTGGGGCCGATCGAATGCTGACCGCAATGGCGGTGCGGGCGACATGTGGTCGCCGCGCCGCAGCGCGCAGAAGCTCGCCTACTACGACGGCGAGAAGCACAAGGGCTGGAGCGGGGTGCCCGACATCTACGACATCCAGGACAAGTCGGCACGCGCACGCGAGCGGCTGGGCCTCGATTTCCTGGTGGTCACGCGGCGCGTGCGCACGGCCACCCTCACGTCCAAGCAACTCGGCATCGGCCTGGATGTCGGGGCCAACACGGGTGGCGCGGACATGGCCGAGCGCCTGGAGGCCGACCAGTACACCGCCATCGGCAAGGCGCGGGTGTTCTTCGAGCGTCCGCGCCGCGGGTTGACCAACGACTTCACCGCACGCAGCCTGTGGCGCGAGGACTCGGCCAAGGAGTACGGCTCGCTGTTCAGCCCCTACTGGCAGGCCCGTCTCGCCGACCCGTCCCCGGAGGAGAAGGCCGGCCTGCTCATCGCCATGGGCATGCTGCCCGACAAGGCGCTCTACACACCGGGGGGGCAGACGCGATGACGCGGGTGGGGACCTGGCTCGCCGCCGGGCTGGCCGGCGTGGCCTGCCTGGCCGCCGGGCCGACGAGCGCCCAGGCTCCTGCGGCCGGCGATGACACCAACCCGCTGCACCTGCGCCGGGTCGGCGTCGGCAATGTGGAAGGCATGAAGCTCAACATCGGCGTGAGCATCGAGGCCTGCCGCGTGGCCAAGAAGCTGCCGCTGGACGCCCCCAAGGTCATGCCGCCCGACGAGGTGCTGGCCAAGCTGGTCGTCATGGAGGACGAGGAGTACTTCCAGGGCGGGCGCTGGGCCCGGTACAGCACGCACCGCAGCGTGCTTGCCGACCCGTCCAGCGCCGACTGCCGGCTGGCGCTGTTCACCTCGCGCGGGGTGACCATCGAACAGACCTGCGAGAGCCGCTACAGCATCGGCGTGCCTTCGCCGCAGAAGATGGCCGACCCGCAGAACCCGGCGCCGCCGGTGGCCACGGTGACCACCGGGCCGGGCGACAGCTGCCGCCGCAAGCGCAAGCGCATGTCCGTCCAGGGCCTGCCCGTGCAGAACGCTGGCGACGGCACGGCCTGCGTGTGGGCGGCCGATGCGCTGGCCAAGTCCATGCAGGAGGCGGGCCTCAAGGCCAAGGGCCACGACGACAAGACGCTGGATTTCTGCCTGTACGCCCGGCAGCCCGAGTACCTCTGGCGCGGCCACATCCGGCAGGTGGTGCTCAGGAGCAGCAGCGAGGACCGCTCGCTGGCCGGCAACGACATCAGCGACATCGTCGGCGAGGTGCGCGCCTTCTCCAACCAGCGCCTGCTGTCCATGACCGACGGGCAGCCCGTTCCCGCCGAGCGCTTCACGCCTGCGGGCGCGCAGGCCTTCGTCCAACAGCCGGCCAAGTCGCCACTCAAGCCTTGAAGGAGCCCGCCATGACCGACCTGCACCCTCCCCGGCCCGCGCGTCGCCTGCAGCAACGCGGGCAGTCCATCGCGGAGCTGCTGCTCGGCCTGGCCATGCTGCTGCCGCTGTTCCTGGCCGTCGCCTATGCGGGGCGCTATGGCGACCTGCAGCAGACGGCCACCCAGGCCAGCCGCTACGCCGCGATGGGCCGCGCCATGGAACCCTCCGAAGGGCGGCTGTCCAACGCAGCGATCGAGGACCAGACGCGTGCCCGGTTCTTCCTCGCCGGCGACTTCCTGCACCGGGGCCGCATCCAGAGCGACGACACCGTGGCCGGCTACACCAATGACCGCGGCCAGTCGGAGATGTGGCAGGACCTCTCCGGCAACCCGCTGCTGAGCCGCCCCGACCGCGTCACGCTGCAGTGGGATAACGCGGCGCTCGGCACGGGTGCCGTGGCCTCGTCGATGAACATCATGACGAAGTCCGCGGGACTGAGTTACCCGGGTGGCCGCGTGGCGCGGCTGGAGGTGACGCTGACCAACCGTCTCGACCAGGTCAACCCCAGCCCCCGCCCGATCGTCATCGCGGCGGCGACGGCTGCGGCCGGCAATGGCCTGGGCAGCTCCGGTTCCAAGGCCACGCGCGACGCCGCCGCCACCCTCGTGCCATCGTCGTACGTGCCCGATGCGCTCGGCGGTCTGTTGTCCGAGGCCATTGGCCTGTTCGAGCCCGAGGGCCCGGAGATCGGCTGCATCAAGCCCGATGTGGTGCCGACCCACCGCCTGGACGGTGCCGCGAACAACCACCGCTGCTGGTGAACCCCATGCGCGTCGTGTCCCTGTTTCTCGCGGCGGGCCTGTGGGCCAGCGTGGCGGGGGCGGCGCCGTCCTGGCCCGAGGTGCCGCCACCGCCGCGCACGCAGCTGCAGGAGTGGGTGGCCCGTGACGCCGTGGTCAACGGCCTGCCCACCCGGCTGGAGCGCTTCGAGTCCGAGCTGACGCCCAGCGAGGTGCTCGCGCACTACCGCCACCTGTGGTCGCGGGCGGCGGTGGGCGCGCCGCGCGACGTGCAGGGGGGCGACTGGCAGGCCGTGTCCACGCTGCTGCCCGGTGGCTACCAGGTGGCCGTGCAGGTGCGTCCGCGGGGCGGTGCGGGCAGCGAAGGGCTCATCAGCGTGTCGGCCTTCCGCGAGGTGCGACGCGACCCGGTGCCTCCCATGCTGCCGCGGTTCGCCGACACCCGCGTGGCGCAGGTCACCGAGTCGGTGGACGGGCCGCAGCGCAGCCAGCTGGTCAGCATGGTGAGCACCGCCACCTTCGAGGTGAACGTCTCCCGCTGGCGTGGCGAGTGGCAGCGCCGGGGCTGGGCGATCGCCTTCGAGCAGCAACCTCCGGTGGGGCGCGATGGTGTGCGCACCTGGCTGGCCAGCTTCACGAAACCGCCGCAGTCCGTCGACCTCGCCCTGTCGTGGAAGCAGGGCGACCGCCACGCCTACCTCACTGCCAACCTGCTCGGCCCCGCTGAGCCGGGGGACCTGCGATGACCCCATATCCCACGACGCGCACGGCCCGGCGCCGCCAATCGGGCCAGGCCTTGATCGAGTACGACATCGTCGCGTCGGTGCTGGCCACCGCCTTGTTCACCTTCGAGTTCGGCGGAAGGACCGGCGCCCAGTACCTCGCCGACATGATCCGCGCCTTCTTCCGCAGCCTCAGCTACTTCATCTCCTTGCCCTGACCGTTGTCCGCCATGGCCTTGCCCCGTCCCAAGATCAACACCAACTGGCTGCTGCTCGGCGTCGCACTCACGCTGGGCGTGGGCGCGGTGTACCTGAGCAACCAGCTCATCCAGCGCCGCATGTCCGAACTCGAGGAGGAGGCGCGCCGCGGCCAGCAGACCGTCGCCGTGGTGGTGGCCAAGCGCGACCTGGCCCGGGGTGACCCCATCACCGCGGACGCGATGGCCGTGCGCCAGGTGCCCAAGGACTTCGTGCACCAGAACGCGGTCACCCCGGCCGACTTCGCCGCGCTGGAGCGCCAGCGGCTCGCGGTGCCGCTCAAGCGCGGCGAGATCCTGCTGCCGGTGCACTCCGAAGGCAACGGCAACCAGGTCTTCTCCGCCACCCTGAAGAAGGGGCTGCGTGCGCTGACTTTCGAGGTGGACTCGGTCAACTCCATTTCCGGCATGCTGCGCCCGGGTGACCGCATCGACCTCATCTATACCGCCCGTGGCCCCAGCGGCGGGCCGCCGGGCAGCGAGGTGGAGGTGACGGCTCCGCTGATGTCCAACGTGCCGGTGCTCGCCACGGACCAGACGCTCACCAAGCGCGACGACGGCACCGGCAAGGAGCGGTCGTTCTCGACCATCACGCTCGAGGTCACGCCGCTGGATGCCGACCGCATCATCGTCGCCAAGAGTTCCGGGCGCCTGACCGCCGTGCTGCGGCACCCGGAAGACGAGGCGACCAACAGCACCCGCCCGCTCACGGCCGCCCACCTGGGGCGCTTCGGCCTGACACCGGCCGCCACCGGCCCGTCGGTCGAATTCATCGTCGGCGGCGCCGGCCGGGGAGGCGTGGCGGAGATCCAGCGCCAGCTGGGGCAGCTCGCCGCCGGACTGACGGCCGGCCAGTCGCCTGGCGCCGCGCCGGCGGGTGGCGCCGCCGCGCACGCGGCCGGGCCCGTGGCGGCGCCCGTGCGCTGAGCGCCCATAACAAGACCCACATCCCAGAGAGGGAAGGAAGTACCCGTGTCTGCATCGATTGCACCGCTGTTGCGCAGCGGCCTGCCCCTGCTGTGCCTGGCCGGCTTGTCCGGCCTGGCGATCGCCCAACCCGCCGAGGGTTCCGGCGCCGACTCGTCCGCCGGCGCCGGCCGTGGTCGTGTCCATCCGCCCGCTGCGGGCACGTTCATCGAGACGCCGGCGCCCGCAGGGGCAGTGGCCACGCCGACTCGTCCCAGGAGCACCCGGGCAGGCGTTCCCGTCACTGTCGAATCGGGCCTGAAGCGCACCATGGCGGTGGGCGAGGTGACCACCATCGGCCTGCCTGGGGTGGCCCGCATTGCCATCGGCAACGGCGCGCTGGTGAAGGCCACCGTGGTGGATGACAGGGAGATCGTCCTGCTGGCCGAGGCGCCCGGGCAGACCGTGATGCACGTGTGGCTGCGCAATGGGCGGCAGATCAGCTACGAGCTGCAGGTGCAGGCGGTGCGCGGCGCCCGCGTGCTGGAAGACCTGCAGGACCTGCTCAAGGAAACGCCGGGCATCACCGCGCGCCTGGTGGGCGAGCGGGTGGTGATGGAAGGGCGCTATCCCAACGCCGAGGCGGCAGTGCGGCTCAAGGCGCTGGCGAACCATTTCCCGCAGGTGCTCAACCTGGTGCCTGAGGCGCCGGCTGATGCCGACCCGCTGCGCCTGGACCGCATGGTGCAGATCGACCTGCGCGTGGTCGAGGTGAAGAAGCGCGCGCTCGACCAGCTGGGCATCAAATGGTCGGGCAGTGCGACGGGGCCCACGCTGGCCACCAACGCGCTGCTGTACAGCAACACGCCCTGGCGGCCCGCCGGCATGGCGGGCTACCCGGCGGTGAACACGGCCAACCCCATCGCCACCTACCTCGGCCTTGCCACGCAGATCACCTCGGCCCTCAACTTCCTGGAGCAGAACGGCGACGCCTGGACCCTGGCCGAGCCACGCCTGTCCTGCCGCAGCGGCGGAAGCTCCGAGTTCCTGGCCGGCGGCGAAATCCCGATTCCGGTGGGCCAGGGCTTCGGCGTGGTGTCGGTGGAGTACAAGAAGTACGGGGTCATGATCGAGTTCAAGCCGGTCGCGGACGCCGACGGCAATGTCGACTCGCACCTCGTGATCGAGGTCAGCGAGCCCGACACGCGCAACGCCAACGGCGGCTTCATCGCCTTCACCACCAACCGCACGGAGACGCAGGTGGCCCTGAAGCAGGGTGAGCCGCTGGTCATCGCCGGGTTGCTGCGGCAGAAGGCCGACAAGTCCAACGACGCCATCCCGGGGCTCGGGCGCCTGCCGTTCCTGAGCCTGCTGTTCGGTGCCCGCGAGGGGCGCACCGAGCAGACCGAGCTGTTCGTCATCGCGACGCCGCGCGTGACCACGCCGCAGTCGGCCCTCAACCGCGCGGGCATCGAGCAGGCGGGCGAGATGGCCGAGCAGACCGACAAGCACACCCGAAGCCGGCTGGAGCGCCCGCCGCTGATCGAGCTGCCCGGCAGCGTGCCGGCCGAGTCCGAGGCGCAGGGCAACTCGCGCGGCAACCGCTGAAGGCAGGCCATGCTGACCATCGAGATCTCCAACGGCAACGGGCAGCCCGCGCGGCCCATGCGCATCCACGCGCACCGCTGTGTCATCGGCAAGGACGTGGACTGCGAGATCGCCCTGTCGGGCTGGCGCGTCTCACGCCGGCACGCCGAAGTCTTCGTCTCCAACGACAAGGTCTTCGTGCGCGACCTGGACTCCACCTTCGGCACGCTGGTGAACGACCGCAAGCTGGAGCAGGCGCATCCGCTGGCCGACGGTGACGAGATCCGCATCGGCGCCCACGCGCTGAAGGTGGCCTGGCACCGCCCCGGCGACCAGGGCGCCCCCGCAGCGCCCCAGGCCGCGCGCCCGGCGCCCGAAGCGCCGCGCCCCGCCGCCCC
>JACRBA010000099.1 GCA_016213265.1 Burkholderiales bacterium
CGCCGGGGCGGCGGGGGGGCGGGCGTTGGGGCATGGCGCGATTGTCGCGCCGCGGGGGCCGCGCCGGGCAGGCGCCGGCGGCGTCATCACGCCTGGCTGACGGCAGGCTGAGCGCCTCCCCCCAAGCCGGCACCCCCATGCGAGGGATGGGCGCGGTGCGGGGCGCCCACCCAGAATGCGCCCACGCCCCTGAACCCCGGCGCATCGCCGCGCCCGGGGCGGGCCACCGGCCCAACGACGTCCTCTCCTCGAGGACTTGCACGACCTGACCCGCGAGGGTGAGGTCGTCTTTTTTTGTCTGGCTCAGTGCACGTAGTTGGCGTCGCGCTGCAGGCGGAACACGCTCACCAGCTCGGCCAGGCGGGCGGCCTGGCCCTTCAGGCTTTCGGCCGCGGCGGCGCTCTGCTCCACCAGGGCGGCGTTCTGCTGGGTCATCTGGTCGAGCTGGCCGACCGAGCCGTTCACCTCGCCCAGGCCGGTGCTCTGCTCGGCGGCGGCGGCGGTGATCTCGCCGATGATGTCGGACACGCGCTTCACGCTGGCCACGATCTCGTTCATCGTGCTGCCCGCGTCGCTGACGAGGCGGGTGCCCGCCTCGACCTTGTCCACGCTGGTGCCGATGAGGCCCTTGATCTCCTTGGCGGCCTCGGCGCTGCGCTGCGCCAGGCTGCGCACCTCACCCGCCACCACGGCGAAGCCGCGGCCCTGCTCGCCGGCGCGCGCGGCTTCCACCGCGGCATTCAGCGCCAGGATGTTGGTCTGGAAGGCGATGCCGTCGATCACGCCGATGATGTCGGCGATCTTGCGCGAGCTGTGGTTGATCTCTTCCATGGTGGCCACCACCTGGGCCACCACCTGGCCGCCGCGCTGGGCCACGCTCGATGCCGAGCTGGCCATCTGGTTGGCCTGCGAGGCCGATTCGGCGCTCTGGTTGACCGTGGCGGTGAGCTGGTGCATCGACGACGCTGCCTGCTGCAGGCTGCTGGCCGTCTGCTCGGTGCGGTGCGAGAGGTCCTGGTTGCCCACGGCCACCTCGGTGCTGGCGGTCTGGATGGAATCGGCCGACTGGCGGATGTCGCCCACCAGCTCGCGCAGGCGGTCCTGCATGCCGTGGATGGCCTGCAGCAGGCGGCCGATCTCGTCGTTGCCGTGGATCTCGACGGTGGACGTGAGGTCGCCCTGGGCGATGCGCTCGGCCACCTTCACGGCGCGGCCCACGGGGCCGGTGATGCTGCGCGTGGTGCGCCAGGCCAGCAGCACGCCCGCGGCCAGCGCGCCGGCCAGCAGCACGCCCACCAGCACCAGCGCACGCTGCTGCGCGCTCACCACCTCGCTGGCGGCCTCGGTGTTCTGCTGCTGCACGATGCCGATGAGCTCGGACACCTTCTGGCGCCACACCGTTTCCACCGGGCGCACGGCCTCGGTGAGGGTCATCGTGGCCTCCACACCGGCGCCGGAGGCGCCTTCCTTGGCGGCGCGCTCCATGAGCGGAATGGTCTTCTTGGCGCCGTCGGTGATGTCCTTCAGCAGCGCCTGCTCCTGCGCGGTGGCGTCCTGCGCGATGAGCGTGGACAGCGCCGCCTCGCCCTTCTCGTAGCGGCCCTTGGCCTGCGCCATCACCTTCATCTCGTCGTCGATGGCCTTCACATCGGTGAGCAGCGTCACCGTGCGGGCCTGGATGGCCAGGCTGTTGATGCTCTCGAGCATCGAGTTGGCGAGCGCCAGCTTCTCGTTCTTGACGCCCACGATGTCTTGCACGCGGGCGCCTTGCGCACGCAGCGCGTTGGCGCTGAGCCCCGCCACGAGCAGCAGCAGCACGAGCAGGCTGCCGAATCCGATACCCAGGCGCCGGGCCAGGGTGAGGTGTGCGATCGAGGGTACGGCCATCGTTGTCTCCGTCAGGCGTTGTCAGGCTCCCGTGTGGGGCACGGGGTATGGGGGCCTATCGGATGGTCGCGGCCCAAAGTTGAGCCAGATCAGGCGAAGAGCACGGCAACCGTTCAGTTTTTCTCAGCGATGGCCCACGCCCCTGCCGGTCAGGGCAGCCGCTCGGCCAGCCAATCCACCAGCGCCCGCACGGCGCGCGGCACCTGGGCGGCATAGGGGCGGATGGCCCAGATGTGGGTGCCGAAGGCGCCCACGGGCCGCCAGCCGGGCAGCAGCTCCACCAGGGCGCCGGCCTGCACGGCGGGGCGGGCGCTGAAGTCGGGCAGCAGCGCCAGGCCCAGGCCGGCCAGCGCCGCCTCACGCAGCGCCTCGCTGTTGTTGGCGGCAAAGGGGCCGCGCACGGCCACGCTGACGCGCCCTGCCCCGCCCGCGCTGGCGCCGGTCACGCCGCGCCCGGCCGGGCGCTGCGGCTCGAAGCTCCAGGCCGCCGTCTCGCCCGGCCGGGGGTAGGCCAGGCAGTCGTGCGCCGCCAGGTCGGCCGGCTCGCGCGGCGCCGGCCGGCGCGCCAGGTAGGCGGGGCTGGCCAGCAGCAGCGTGCGGCTTTCGCGCAGCATCCAGGCCACATGCGTGTCGGGCGGCGTGCTGGTGTGGCGGATGGCGAGGTCGAAGCCCTCCTGCGCCAGCGGGCGCAGTCGGTCGGACAGATCCAGCTCGATCTGCAGCGCCGGGTGCGCGGCCAGAAAGCCGGGCAGCAGCGGCACCAGCTCCTGCCGGGCCAGGGCCACGGGCGCGGTCACGCGCAGGCGGCCCTGCGGCATGGCGGCCAGGTCGCGCACTTCGGAGAAGGCCTGGTCGATGGTGGCGAAGGCCCCGTGCGTGCTGGCCACCAGCTGGCGGCCCGCGTCGGTGAGCTGCATGCTGCGCGTGGTGCGCTGCACCAGCGGCACGCCCGCGGCGGCCTCCAGCTCGGCCACGCGCTGGCTCATGGCGGCCTTGCTCAGGCCCAGGCGCTGCGCGGCGGCGGTGAAGCTGCCGGCCTGGGCCAGCACGGTGAGCGCGTGGATGGCGGCCCAACGCGGGCTGTCGGATTGGCTTCTTGATTGGCTTCTTGACATTGGCCACCATTGTTCACCACCATGAACAATGAATCCAGCGCAGCGGCCTAGGCGCCGGCGAAGCGGCTGCCTAGACTGGCCGGCGTCCCCGATCTCTTCCTGTTTCTCTCAGCGCGGAGCCCTGCCATGTCTGCCCCCACCCCCTACACCGCCACCGCCCCCGTGGGCCACTGGATCGCCGGCCGCCGCACCGAGGGCGATTCGGGCCGCCGCCAGGCCGTGTTCAACCCCGCCACCGGCCAGGTGGCGCGTGAGGTGGTGCTGGCGGGTGCGGACGAGGTGAATGCCGCCGTGGCGGCCGCGGCCGCCGCCTTCCCGGCCTGGGCCGAGACGCCGCCGCTGCGCCGCGCGCGCATCCTCACCGCCTTTCTGGGCCTGCTGAACCAGCACCGCGACACGCTGGCGGCCATGATCACCGCCGAGCACGGCAAGGTGTTCACCGACGCGCAGGGCGAGGTCACGCGCGGTATCGAGATCGTGGAATTCGCCTGCGGCGCGCCGCAGCTGCTGAAGACCGACTACACCGACCAGGTGGGCACCGGCATCGACAACTGGGTGCTGCGCCAGCCGCTGGGCGTGGTGGCGGGCATCACGCCGTTCAACTTCCCGTGCATGGTGCCCATGTGGATGTTCCCGGTGGCGCTGGCCTGCGGCAACACCTTCGTGCTCAAGCCCAGCGAGCGCGACCCGTCGCCCAGCCTGTTCATCGCCGATCTGCTCAAGCAGGCCGGCCTGCCCGACGGCGTGTTCAACGTGCTGCAGGGCGACAAGCTGGCCGTGGACGGCCTGCTCACCCACCCCGACGTGAAGGCGGTGAGCTTCGTGGGCTCCACGCCCATCGCGCAGTACATCTACGAGACGGGCGCGCGCCACGGCAAGCGGGTGCAGGCGCTGGGCGGCGCCAAGAACCACATGGTGGTGATGCCCGATGCCGACGTGGAGCAGGCGGTGGACGCGCTGATCGGCGCGGCCTACGGCTCGGCCGGCGAGCGCTGCATGGCCATCTCGGTGGCGGTGCTGGTGGGCGACATCGCCGACACCATCGTGCCCAAGCTGGCCGAGCGCGCGCGCACGCTGAAGATCAGGAACGGCATGGAGCTCGACGCCGAGATGGGCCCCATCGTCACCCGCGAGGCGCGCGACCGCATCGAGGGTTACGTGGCGCTGGGCGTGGAAGAAGGCGCCACGCTGGTGGTGGACGGCCGCGGGCACCAGGTGCCGGGCCACGAAGGCGGCTTCTTCACCGGCGGCACGCTGTTCGACCATGTCACGCCGGCCATGCGCATCTACCAGGAGGAGATCTTCGGCCCGGTGCTGGCCTGCGTGCGGGTGAAGGATTTCGCCGAGGCGCTGGCGCTGGTGAACAGCCACGTGTACGCCAACGGCGTGGCCTGCTTCACCAGCGACGGCGGCATCGCACGCGAGTTCAGCCGCCGGGTGCAGGTGGGCATGGTGGGCATCAACGTGCCCATCCCCGTGCCCATGGCCTGGCACGGCTTCGGCGGCTGGAAGAAGAGCCTGTTCGGCGACATGCACGCCTACGGCGAGGAAGGCGTGCGCTTCTATACGAAGCAGAAGAGCGTGATGCAGCGCTGGCCGGCGAGCATCGCCAAGGGCGCCGAGTTCGTGATGCCGACGGCGAAGTGAAGAGCCCTTCGACAAGCTCAGGCCCTTCGACAAGCTCAGGGCGAACGGGGGGTGGTGAACCGTTCGGGCTGAGCCTGTCGAAGCCTCGGTGCTTCGGGCCCTTCGACGGGCTCAGGCCCTTCGACAGGCTCAGGATGATCGGGGCCCTTCGACAAGCTCAGGGCGAACGGGGGGTGAACCGTTCGGGCTGAGCCTGTCGAAGCCTCGGTGCTTCGCGCCCTTCGACAGGCTCAGGCCCTTCGACAGGCTCAGGATGATCGGGGCCCTTCGACAAGCTCAGGGCAGACGGGGGTGAACCGTTCGGGCTGAGCCTGTCGAAGCCCTGGTACCCTGCGGATCAGCGAGGAAAGCGCTCCGCGAGCCAGCGCGTCAGCTCGGCCAGCACCTCGCCCTTCTCGGGCTCGTTGAAGATCTCGTGGGCCAGGCCGGGCCATTCGCGTGAGGTGACCATGGCCGCCGGCGACCGCGCGGCGAAGGTGGCCGAGCCGGCGGGGCGCACGCAGCGGTCGGCGCCGGCCCACATCAGCAGCGTGGGCAGCGCCCAGCGCGGCGCGGCGTCGAGCACCACCTGCCCTTCCTGCGCGATGAAGCGGCCGAGCAGGCCGCTGATGCGGTCGTGCACGCGGGCGTCGGCCTGGTAGGCCTGCACCACCGCGGGGTCGCGGCTGATCCACGCTGGCTGCAGGCCGTTGCCCACCCGCAGGTGCGGCAGCAGCCGGGGCACCACGGCCAGCAGCAGCTGTTGCACGGCATTCACACCCGGGTCGAGCGCGGGCGACGAGAGCACCAGCGCCTCCACCGGGCGTTGCCACGCGGCGGGCGCCGGCTGCAGCGCCTCGGCCACGAAGCGCGCAGCCACCAGGCCGCCCATGCTGTGGCCCAGCAGCACCAGCGGGCCGGGCTGGCGGCGGCGCGCCTCGTCCACCACCGCGGCCAGGTCGCGCAGCAGGCTGTCGGGCTCGGCGATGTCGCCCTGTGCGCCGGCCGAATCGCCGTGGCCGCGCTGGTCGTAGGCCAGCACGTCCCAACCCTCGGCGTTGAGCGCCGCGGCCACATGGGCATAGCGGCCGGCGTGCTCGCCCAGGCCGTGCACCAGCAGCACGGTTCCGCGCGTGGCGGCGGCGGTAGGAGCGGGCCAGGCGCTCAGGCGCAGCGCCAGGCCGTCGTGCGTGGTAACGATGTCATGCATGGCCGGCGAGTCTAGGCGCGCGCCGCGCCGGCACGTATCGAGACATTCACGGGCTGCAAGCCATCGCGCTCGCCACCTGCTGAACGGCTGGGCGGCCCGGGCGCCCACGGCAGCGGTTACGCTTGGCGGCTCACCCTGCCCGAGAAGCCGCCATGACCACGACCGCTGCCTACTTCCGCCTGGACCACGACGACACGAGCGGCATCGCCCGCTTGACGCTCGCGCGGCCCGAGCAGATGAACACCATGGACCCGGCGTTCTTCCCTGCCCTGCGTGACGCGGTGCGGGCGCTGGACGCCGCGGGGCGCACCCGCGTCCTGGTGATCGCCTCCACCGGCAAGCACTTCTCGGCCGGCATGGCGCTGGACGTGTTCGGTGCGGCCGACCACCCGATGCTGCAGGTGGGCACGGCCCGTGCACGCCAGGGCTTCCAGGCGGGGCTGCGCGGGCTGATGGCCTGCTTCGACGCGCTGGAGGAGGCCCGCTTCCCGGTCATCTGCGCCGTGCAGGGCGGCTGCATCGGCGGCGCGCTGGACCTGGCCGCGGCCTGCGACATCCGCGTGTGCAGCGCCGACGCCTTCTTCACCGTGCAGGAGATCCACATCGGCATGGTGGCCGACCTGGGCTCGCTGCAGCGGCTGCCCAAGATCGTGGCGCCGGGCATGGCGCGCCAGATGGCCTACACCGGCGAGCGCGTGCCGGCCGAGCGCGCGCTGGCCATCGGTCTGGTGAACGCGGTGCTGCCCGATGCCGACGCGCTCGCCGCACACGCCGACGACCTGGCGCGCCAGATCGCCGCCAAGAGCCCACTGGCCATCTCGGGCAGCAAGCAGGCGCTGAACATCGCGCGCGACCACGGCACGGCCGAAGCGCTGGCGCAGATGGCCATGCTGCAGGGCGCGCTGTTCGACCTGGGCGAGATGGCCGAAGCCATCCGCGCCTGGAAGAGTCGCGAGCCCGCCCGCTTCGAGCCGCTCGCGCCGCTGCCCGGCGGGCACTAAAGGCGCGCCGCCGGGCCACGCCGGCGCTCAGCCGGCCACCGGCGCGGGGCGGCGCAGCGGCACGGCGGGGAAATCCACCGGCACGTCGAACGCCACGTTCACGTAGTTGGTGAAGAGGTTCAGCGCCACGTGCGCGAGGATCTCCACGGCGGCCTCCTCGTCGAAGCCCGCGTCGCGCAGCGCCTGCACGTCGGCCGCGCCCACATGGCCACGGCGTTCCACCAGCGCGCGCGCGAAGCGCAGCGCGGCCTGGGTGCGGGGGTCGGCGGATTCGCCCATCTGCGCGGCGGCCATCTCCTCGGCGCTGGCGCCGGCCTTGCGGCCCAATGCGGTGTGCGCGGCCAGGCAATAGGCGCAGCCGTTCAGATCGGCCACCAACACGGCGATCTGCTCGCCCAGCCGGGCGCCGAGGGTGCCGCCGCCGAGGGCGCCGAAGGCCCCCCACATGGCGCGCAGCGCGGCGGGCGAATGCGCCACCGTGCGGAACATGGCGGGCGTGGCACCGAAAGCGCCGTGGATCGCATCGAGCAGTTCGCGGCGATCGCCGGTGGCGGTGGTGGCATCGATCAGGGTGAGTCGGGGCATGAGAGGGCTCCTGCAGAAAAGGGTGGAGAGAAGCCCTCAGTGTGTCGGCCAGTGGTGCACGCTAGGATGCTGCGCGTCCAGCATTCGTACCCATGCGTCCAGAACCCCTTGCCCCCGACCCGGCGCCGCCTGCCCCGGCCGCCCCCATCGACCGCCTCTCGCCCCTGCTGGAGCGCTTTCGCGTGCGGGCGCGGCTGTTCCATGCGGGGCCGTTGTGCGGCACCACCCGCTTCACCGACGACCCGGGGCACGGCTTCCTGCACGTGATGCGCCGCGGTGAGATGCGTGTGACCCACCGGCCACGCAGCGGCGCGCCGCGCACGCTGCAGGTGCGCGAGCCGAGCCTGCTGTTCTACCCGCGGCCGCTGGCGCACGACTTCCACCATGCGCTGGCCGAGGGCTGCGATTTCACCTGCGCCACGCTGGCCTTCGAAGGCGGGCCGCGCCACCCGCTGGTGGCGGCCCTGCCGCCGCTGGTGTGCCTGCCGCTGGCGGCCCTGCCGGGGCTGGCGGCCACGCTGGACCTGCTGTTCGCGGAGACGGCGGCGCTGCGCTGCGGTTCGCGCCTGCTGGCCGACCGGCTGTTCGAGGTGGTGCTGATCCAGCTGCTGCGCTGGCTGCTGGATCACCCGCATGAGGCGGGGCTGCATGCCGGGCTGCTGCAGGGCCTGTCGGACCCGCGGCTGGCGCACGCCCTCACCGCCCTGCACGAGCGGCCGGGTGAGCCCTGGGGCCTGGCCGACATGGCCGCCGCGGCCGGCATGTCACGCAGCGCCTTCGCGGCCGCCTTCAGGCACACCGTGGGCACCACGCCCGCGGCCTACCTGGCCGACTGGCGGCTCACGCTGGCCCAGGCGCGCCTGCGCGAAGGCCAGCCGGTGAAGAAGATCGCCAGCGAGCTGGGCTACGCCAACGCCTCGGCGCTCTCGCGCCTGTTCAGCCAGCGGCTGGCGGCGTCGCCGCGGCAGTGGTTGGCGAGCGAGGCGCATGAAAAAGGGGGCCGAAGCCCCCTCGCGTGATCGTCTGATCGGCTGTCACCACTTCAGCGACAGGTTGTAGCTGCCAGCGCCGCCGCTGAAGTACGAGACACGCACATACACCGAGACGGTACCGGCGGCCTTGTTCGTGAAGAGCACACGCTCGGCCAGACCCGCCCCCTTTTCGCTGCTGCCCAAGACCGTGCCCGCGCTGTTCAGCACGGCCAGTTCGAAATCGCGGTCGGTGGACACCGACGCCATCGATGCGCGCAATTGCTTGCCCGCGGGCAGCGCGACGCGGTAGTAGTCGACATCGCCCGTGGAGGCCATGCTGCCCGACACCGAGGCGTTCGTCGCGGTGATGAAGTGCGCGGTAGCGAGCGTATTGTTGCTTTCCCGCTCACTCACGTTCGTCGCGGTAGCGGACAGAGCGGACCAATAGGCGTCGACGATGCCGGCGCCGAGGTCGCCCTCCCCACTGGGGAAGAACTTGGCATTGGCGCGCAGCCGGGCCTGCACCTGGGTGGGCGTCAGCGCCGGGTTGCGCGACAGCATGAGCGCGACCACGCCCGCCACATGGGGCGCCGCCATGGAGGTACCTTGGTAGTAGGCGTAGGAATCGGCGCCCGGGCCTTGCGCGCCGGCGTTCAGCGTGGACAGCACGCCGTTGGCCGTGCCGGTGCTCATGTCGCCGCCAGGAGCGGCCACCGCCAGCTTCGACCCGAAGTTGCTGTAGCCGGCGCGGGCGCCCAGGCGGCCCACGGAGCCGACGGTGATCACCCCCGCACAGCTGGCGGGCGAGTAGTTGGCGGCATTGTCCGCAGAGTTGCCGGCCGCGACCACCACCACCGAGTTGCGGCTGCGGGCGCTGTTGACCGCGGCCTGCGTGGTGCTGTCACAGGCGCCGGCCCCACCCAGCGAAAGGTTGATCACGCGAGCGGGGTTGGCGTTGGCCGGGACGCCGGCCACGCTGCCCCCCGAGGCCCAGATGATCGCGTCGGCGATGTCGGAGTTGTAGCCACCACATCGGCCCAGCACCCGAACCGGCAGGATCTTCGCGTTGTAGGCGACTCCCGCCACCCCCACGCCGTTGTTGCTGACGGCGGCGATGGTGCCCGCCACATGGGTACCATGCCAGGAGCTGTCGGCTGCCTCCTCGCCATTCTCACACTCGTTGGCCGTCGTCCAGTCGCCCGGATCCAGGGCGCCGGAATCGCGCCCGCCCCCGTCACGGGCCACCCAGGGGTCGTGGATGAAGTCGTAGCCGTTCAGCAGGTTGGCGGCCAGATCCACGTGCCGACGGTAGCCCGTGTCCAGCACCGCCACCACCACGCCGGCGCCCGTGCTCAGGCCCCATGCGGACTCCGCATTGATGCCACCGCCCGCACTCTTGTAATGCCATTGGCTGGCGTACATCGGATCGTTCGGCGCAGCCGCCGGCTTCATCATGCGATCGGGCTCCGCGTACAGCACCGAGGGGTCGGACTCAGCGATCTCGGCGGCGATGCGTGCCACGTCCTGCACGGGAAGGCGGCGATCCAGCTTGGTGACCACGGCACGCGTGGCGGTGTGACGCGCAACGGCCATCGCCACGCCATGGCGAGCGGCCGCGGCCTGCGCCAGGCCGAGCGACGGTGCCGACTCGGCGCTGGCCGCCACCATCTTGTCGGCCATGCTCTCGTCGCGGTACTTGATGATGATCTGATCCGTCAGGCCAGGCGCATTCGCCCGCAGCGGCGACACGGCATGGGCGGCCGTGCCGGCCAGGGCCAGGGACACCAGCGCAGCAAGGCGGACGGGGCGGGAAACGGCGGACGAGGGTCGGCGCATCAACGGGAACTCCAAGGGGTGGGGGGCCGGGGACGCAGTTCCCCGGTCGGGTCGGTCACATTCCACAGGAATGTGACGAGATGTTGACATGGTGCCACGCGTCTTCGGCCGCGCCATCCCCCCCTTGAGGGTGGATGTGTGACGGTGTGAGGACTTCACGCCCTTTCGAACTTGAACACCGCCACGCTGGCGCGCAGGTTGGGCAGGCGCCGCACCACGCGGCCGGCCTGCAGGCCGAAGCTGTCGAGGATGTCCAGCCCGTTCTTGCGCGCCAGCACCTCGAAATCCTTGTAGGTGCCCACGCGGATGTTGGGCGTGTCGTACCACTCGTAGGGCAAGGCCCGGGTGACGGGCATGCGGCCTCGTGCCACCGACTGGCGGTTGGGCCAGTGGGCGAAGTTGGGAAAGCTCACGATGCCGATGCGGCCCACGCGGGCGGTCTCGCGCAGCATGTGCTCGGCGTTGCGCAGGTGCTGCAGCGTCTCCAGCTGCAGCACGACGTCGAAGCTGTGGTCGTCGAACAGCTTCAGGCCTTCTTCCAGGTTCAGCTGGATCACGTCCACGCCGCGCCGGGCGCAGGCCAGCAGGTTCGCGTCGTCGAGCTCGACGCCGTAGCCGGTGCAGCCGCGGTGGTCGCGCAGGTGTGCCAGCAACTCCCCCGTGCCGCAGCCCAGGTCGAGCACGCGCGCACCCTCGGGCACCAGGCTGGCGATGACCTCCATGTCGCGCCGTTCGCTCATTGCCCCACCTCCGTGGCCACGCGGTCGAAGTAGGCGCGCATCACGCCGTGGTAGCGCGGATCTTCCAGCAGGAAGGCGTCGTGGCCGTGCGGCGCATCGATCTCGGCGTAGCTGACGCGGGTGCGGTTGTCCACCAACGCCTTGACGATCTCGCGCGAGCGGGCCGGCGAGAAGCGCCAGTCGGTCGTGAAGCTCACCACCAGGAAGCGCGTGTCGCGCGCCGGGCGGAAGGCGGCCGCCAGGTCGCCGCCCGCGTCACGCGCGGGGTCGAAGTAATCGAGTGCGCGGGTGATCAGCAGGTAGGTGTTGGCGTCGAAGTACTCGCTGAACTTGTCGCCCTGGTGGCGCAGGTAGCTCTCGATCTGGAACTCGATGGCCTGGGTGCTGTAGCTCAGCTCGGCCTCGCGCAGCGCGCGGCCGAACTTGGCCTCCATGGAGTCGTCCGACAGGTAGGTGATGTGGCCGATCATGCGTGCCACGCGCAGGCCGCGCTTGGGCACCACGCCGTGCGCGTAGAAGTGGCCGCCGTGGAAGTCGGGGTCGGTGACGATGGCGCGGCGCGCCACCTCGTTGAAGGCGATGTTCTGCGCCGACAGGCTGGGCGCGGTGGCCACGGCCACGCAGTGGCGCAGCCGCTCGGGGTAGCGCAGCGTCCACGCCAGGGCCTGCATGCCGCCCAGGCTGCCACCCAGCACGGCGGCCAGCTGGCGGATGCCCAGGCGTTCGACCAGGCGCGCCTGCGCGTCCACCCAGTCCTCCACCGTGACCACGGGGAAATCCGCGCCATAGGGGCGGCCCTGGGCCTGCGGGTCGGGGTTGGCATGCATGGGGCCGGTGGAGCCGAAGCACGAGCCCGGGTTGTTCACGCCGATGACGAAGAAGCGGTCGGTGTCCAGCGGCTTGCCGGGGCCCACCAGGTTGTCCCACCAGCCGGTGCTGCCGGGGCGGTCGGCGTGTTCGCCGGCCACGTGGTGCGACGCGTTGAGCGCATGGCACACGAGCACGGCATTGCTGGCGTCGGCGTTGAGCGTGCCGTAGGTCTCGTAGACCAGTGTGTAGTCGGCCAGCTGGGCGCCGCTGCGCAGCGGCAGCGGCTCGGCGAAGTGCATCGCCTGCGGCGTGACGATCCCGACGGACCTCATGACGGTGTGAACCCCTGACAAAGAACCCGGTGCCGCAGCAGCAAAGGCGGACACCGGGTCGGTCGGGTCCCTTTTAGCTGCATTTGGTAAGCGCCCGCAATCCGGACAAATCGGCGCTGAAGGCCGGCAGTGTATCAGCCGACCACCGTGTTCCGGCCCGCCTGCTTGGCCCGGTAGAGGGCGTCGTCGGCCGACTGGCTGAGCGCATCCAGGTCGTAGGGCGGCGCACTGGCCAGGCCCACGCTGAGGGTGACGGACAGCCCCGGCGCGATGCCCTCCCAGCGGTGCTGCTCCACCTGCTGGCGCAGGCGCTCGCTGACCTCGCGCGCCCGCGCCGGCGTGGCCCCGGCCAGCACCACCAGGAACTCCTCGCCGCCCAGACGCACCAGGAGGTCGTCGCCGCGCGTGTGGTGGCGCAGCAGGTCGGCCAGCGCCACCAGCACGCGGTCGCCCGCCGCGTGGCCGAAGCGGTCGTTCACCTGCTTGAAGTGGTCCAGGTCAATCACCGCCACCGCCACCGGCGTGCCGGCCTTCTCGGCATCCGCCAGCAGCTGCGGCAGGCGCTGCTCCATCAGGCGGCGGTTGCCCAGGCCCGTGAGCGGGTCGCGCATCGCATGGGCTTCCATCTCGGCCGCGCGCTGCCGCTCGACCTGCGCCTCGAGGCGCGAACGTTCGGCCTCCACCCGGGTGACGAACAGCGCCGACTGGGCCTGCAGCTGGCTGACGACGCGCTTGCGCTCGATGGCCTCCAGGCTCTCCAGGTGCACCAGCGCCCGCCCCGGGTCGCCCAGCCGGCGCCAGCAGCGGTACAGCGCGTCATGCACGCGCGCCAGGGTGTTGTGCTGCTGGGAGCCCTCCAGCTCGTGCCACAGCGCCGTCAGCTCCGGCGCCGCCACGTCGGCCTGCCCGCGGGCCAGCAGCAGGATGCCGCGGATGTAGCGGATGCGCCAGGCACGCGCGACGTTGCCCTGCGCCACCACGCTGGCCAGCGCGCCCTCGACCAGCGCGTCGGCCTCGTCCAGCTCACCCAGGTGCACCAGGCTCTCGGCCAGGTTGGCATCGATGATGGCGGTGAAGAACGCCGCACCCGGGAGCCGCGGCGCCAGCGTGCGCGCCTCTCGTGCATGGTGGGCGGCCTTCTGGATGACGCTGCGCGCCTGCTCGGTCGCGCCGCCGTCACGCAGCAGGTAGTGGGCCCCGATGTACGACGCACACAGGTTGTTGAGGATCATGCAGCGGGCGTAGGCGTCGTCCACGCCCTCCATGCGCGCCAGTGCCTCTTCCATCATCCGATGCGCCTGCCAGGGGTCGCCCATGCGCTCGATGCAGATGCCCAGCGCCACCAGCGAGAGCGCGAACTGCGTGGCGTGCCCTTGCTGCTCGGCCAGCCCACAGGACTCGTTGGCCGCCCGCAGCGCCTGGTCGAAGCGCCCCAGCTCGCAGGCTCCCAGCGTCACCCAGCGCAGCAGTTCCACCTGCTCGGCGGCCATGCCGGCACGTTGCAGCAGCGGCAGCGTGGCGTCGCTGGATTCGAGCATCGCCGCCCAGTTGCCCAGCCGGTAGTGACACACGCACAGCAGGTGGCCCGCCTCTGCCCGTGCGCGCCCGTCGGCCGGCGAGGCCGCGCGCCAGGCCGCGCCGGCCAGCAACGCCGCCTCCTGCAACTGGCCCTGGTTCACGGCCGCGCGCGCGGCGGCCAAGGGGTCGCCGTCGGCAGAATGGGCAGGCATCGGCGGCGCGTTCGCGGGCATCGTACGGTGCTCATCGTCCACCCGGCCGCGGACTTGAGGCCTCCGTATCAGCCCGCTGCCGGCCGGCGAGGAATGGCGCCATACTCCCGCGCCACCATGCGCACGGATCCGCCCTCACCGGACACCGCGGACGAGCTGTTCCGCCAGATGTACACCGAGCTGCGCCGCCTGGCCAGCGCCCGGCTGCGGCGCAGCGAGCAGCTCACCATGCTCGACACCACGGCGCTGGTGCACGAGTCCTACCTGCGCTTCCAGGGGCAGCCCGGGCTCGCGGGCCTCACCCAGGGCCAGTTCCTGGGCTACGCGGCGCGGGTCATGCGTTTCGTGGTGATCGACTTCGTGCGCCAGCGCCACGCCGAGCGCCGCGGCGGGGACCAGCTGCACGTGACGCTGAACACCGACATCGCCGAGTCGGTGTCGGTGCGCGACGACGACGTCATCCGCATCCACGACGCCATCGAGGAGCTGGCCCAGGTGGACGACCGGCTGGCCCGCATCGTGGAGATGCGCTGCTTCGCCGGCCTGGACGAGGTGGCGATCGCCGAGGCGCTGGGGGTCACCGACCGCACCGTGCGGCGCGACTGGCAGAAGGCGCGGCTGCTGCTGCGCGCCGTGCTGCAGTAGGCCGGCGGCCCGCGCTGGACGCCACGATGCGGCGCCTGCCCCCCGGCCACCTGGCGCGCCTGTCGGCCCGGCTCGACGAGGCGCTGGCCCTGGCCCCCGAGGCGCGCGCCGCCTGGCTGGCCGCCCTGCCCCTCGACGACGCGGACCTGCGCGACGAGCTGGCCGCCCTGCTGGCCGATGCGGACGACGCCGCCCCGGGCGGCACCCCACCCGCCCCGCGGCCGGCCGGCGGCCCGGCGACCGTCATCGACGTGCTGGATGCACTGCCCGCACTCGTGCAGGCCGCCGCCAGCGAGCGCCTGGGCGCCTCGACCTCCGCGCCGCCACCCGAGGCGCTGCGCCAGGTCGGCCCGTGGTGCCTGCTGCGGCCCATCGGCCAGGGCGGCATGGGCACCGTGTGGCTCGCCGAGCGCCAGGAGGGCGACTGGCAGCGAACCGTGGCCCTGAAGCTGCCGCACGCGGGCGCCTTGGTGCCCGGGCTGGCCCACCGCTTCACCCGCGAACGCGACATCCTCGCCGCGCTCGAGCACCCGCACATCGCGCGCCTGTACGACGCGGGCGTCACCGACGACGGCCAGCCCTGGCTGGCGATGGAATGGGTGGAGGGCGCGCCCATCACGCAATGGTGCGACGCGCACCAGCTGCCGCTGCGCGAGCGGATCACGCTGTTCCTGCAGGTGCTGCAGGCGGTGCAGTACGCCCACTCGCGCCTGGTGGTGCACCGTGACCTGAAGCCTTCGAACATCCTGGTGGGCAGCGACGGCCGGGTGCGCCTGCTCGACTTCGGCATCGCCACGCTGCTGGACGAAGGCGATGCGCCCGACGCGGCGGCTCGCACCGAGTGGGCCCATGCGCCGATGACACCCGACTACGCCTCGCCCGAGCAGATCGCGCGGGCGCCGCACCAACCCATCGGCACAGCCTCCGACATCTACTCGCTGGGCGTGCTGCTGTACGAGCTGTGCACCGGCCAGCGGCCCTACCGGCTGCCGCGCGACACCCGCGGCGCACTGGAGGACGCGATCCTCACCACCCAGCCCGCGCGCCCCAGCCGCCTGACGCCGCCCGACACGGCCGCCGCGCAGCGCGCCACCCGGCCGGCGGCATTGCGTCGGCAACTGCGCGGCGACCTGGACAACATCGTGCTGATGGCCCTGCGCAAGCAGCCGGCCGAACGCTATGCCTCCGCCGAGGCCTTCGAGCAGGACCTGCGACGCTGGCTGCAGCACGAGCCGGTGCAGGCCCACCCGCCGGGCACCTGGTACCACCTGTCGAAGTTCGTGCGCCGCCACACCACGGCCGTGGCGGCGAGCGGACTGGCCGCCATCGGCCTGCTGGCGGGCCTGGCCGTGGCGCTGGAACAGGCCGAGCGGGCGCGGCGCGAGGCGCAGCGCAGCCAGGCGGTGCAGGCCTTCCTGGTGGGCCTGTTCAATGAGGTGGACCCCGCCCGCGCCCAGGGCCGCGAGCCCACCGTGCGCGACCTCATGGCCCGTGGCGAACGTGACCTGCAGGCGCGCCTGGCCGACGAGCCCGAGCTGCACGCCACGCTGGGCGGCCTGCTGGTGCAGCTGTACCTCAAGCTGGGCGACGGACGGCGCGCGCTGCCGCTGGCCGAGGCGCGCCTGGCGCTGCTCACCCGCCAGCACGGCGAGGGCAGCGCCGAGCAGGCCGCCGCGCTCATGGACCTGGCCCGCACGCAGACCTCGCTGGGCCGCCACGAGGCCTCGCTGGCCACGCTCGCCCGGGCACGGCCCGCCATCGAGCGCGCGGCCTCGGAGCGTCCTGTGCCTTGGCTGGAGCTGCAAGTGGCCATGGCGGACAACCTGATGGAGCTCACCCGCTACGACGAGGGCCGCGCCACACTGCAGGCCGCCCTGCCCGGCCTGGCCCGCCAGCACGGGGCGAGCAGCTTCGAGGTGGCCAGCGTGCGCAGCAAGATCGCCACCTCGCTGGCGATCCAGGGCCGCCACGACGAGGCCCGTGCCGCACTGGCGGAGCTGGAACCCCTGCTGACGCAGGACTGGCGCGCCCACGGCATGGGCAGCGCCTCCATGCGTGCCGACATCGGCTTCGCGCAATGGCAGCTGCGGCGCTTCAGCGAAGCCGCCGTTTCGCTGCAGCGCGCCGTGGCGGAGCTCGACCACCTGGCCGGGCGCGACAACTCGCTGTCCATCCAGTCGCAGCGCACGCTGGGCATGGTGCACCTGGACGCCGGTGACTACGCCGCGGCCGAGCGCGTGTTCGCCGACAACGTGGCCCGCTCGCGCGCGGTCTATGGCGCCGACGACGGCGAGACGGCGCTCAACCTGTCGTTCCACGTCATGGCCCTGATGCGCACCGGCCACCTGCCCCAGGCCGAGCAGGCGGCACGCGAGTCGGTGCGGCTGGCCAGCCGCGAGGGCGCAGGGCTGTCCGCGTCCGAGCTGCGCGGCCTGCGGCGGCGCCTGGGCTCGGCGCTGGTGCTGGCGGGCCGCGCGGCCGAGGCGGTGGCGGTGCTCGGCAGCGTGCGCGCCGACGAGGAGGCGGCCGGCCAGCGTGACACACGCCACGCGGCCACGCTGATGCTGCAGGCCGCCGCCTTCGCCGCAGCCCGCCGAGGCGCCGACGGGGTGCAGGCGGCCGAGGCGTCGGCAGGCCTGTGGCGCGCGCAGGGCGGCGTCCTCGGGCCGGCCGGCCAGGTGGGGCTGGCGCGCGCCCGGCTCAATGGCGCGCTCGCCTGGCTGGCCGCGGGAGAGCCCGCGCGCGCCGCGCCGTGGATCGAGGAAGCGCAGGCCCTGCTGCGGGCGGCCCACGGCGATGCGCCCCACCCCGACCTCGAACTCGCGCGCCTGGTGCGCGCGCGGTGGCTGCAGGCGTCCGGCCAACCGCAGGCCGGCGCGACGCTGGCGCGCGAGGCGCGCGCCGCCTACCGCCGCCTGGCGGGCGCGGACGCGCCCGAGCCCGTCCGCCTCGTGCACTGACCCCCCAATCAGGGGGAGCCGCCACGCCCCTAAGCGTGGGGGGAATCGCATGTCCGGTCGCCGTGTCCGGCTGCGAATTGATCGGTAGGGCCGCACGACAACACGCGGCACCGCACCCGATCTTCCCCATTCCACACGGAGCTTTCCATGATGAACCGCCTTCCCGCCGCCCCGCGCAGCCACACGCCGGTGGCCTTCCGCCTGAGCCTGCTGGCCGCCGCGCTCGCACTGGCCACCCTGCAGACCACGGCCCTGGCCGCCGACACCGAGACCGGTGCCACCGACATGGCCGCCGGCATGACCGACATGCAGCCCGAGGCGCTGGACAGCCAGGCCCTCACCGACGACCACTCGGTGAACGTGCCCACCGGCTGGTGGACCTACACCAACGTGACGGCCTCGCAGGTCAGCACCTACCTCACGCAGAACAAGGCGCGCCTGACCGAGATCGAGGTCTATTCGGTCACTAGCGGCGTGCCGCGCTTCACCGTGCGCATGGTGCCCAACAGCGGCGCCTACGCGGTGCCGGGCTGGTGGTGGTACTACGGCCTGACGGCCGCCCAGGTGTCGTCCTACCTGAACGCCAACAACGGCCGCCTGATCGAGGTGGAGCCCTACGACATCGGCGGCGGCCAGATCCGCTTCGCCGTGGTGATGGTGAGCAACACCGCCGGCGCGGCGCGCGCCTGGAGCTATCTGATGGGCGTGAGCTCGTCGCAGATCAGCTCGCACATCAACAGCAGCGGTCACCGCATGATCGACATCGACAGCTACACCGAAGGGGGCGTCAAGAAGTACACGGCCGCCTTCGTGGCCAACACCGGCAGCGACGCGAAGAGCTGGCAGTGGTGGATCAACCAGACGCCCGCGTCCATCGCCAGCAAGGTGTCCAGCTTCCAGGGCCGCATCGTCAAGCTCGAGCGCCAGGCCGACGGCACCTACAACTTCATCCAGGTGAAGAACACCGGCGCCGACGCCTCCGCGTGGTGGTACCAGTACGGCTTCGCGTCCATGGCCGACCTGAACAACTACGGCACCCAGGTCGCCTCGCGCCCCATCGACGTGACCACCTACCTCGTCAACGGCGTGCGCCGCTACGACGCGGTGTTCATCGACAACGCCAACGCCTCCACCCGCCGCATGCGCGACGTGCTGGGCAAGACCTTCCTCGATGCGAACGGCAACCCCACCCGCGGCATCTTCGAGTCCTACCTGAAGCAGGTGAACGGCCCGGTGAAGGTGGACCTCAACGGCAGCCGCCGCGCCGAGACGGCCAGCTCGTTGAAGTCGCTGCACCTGCTGCATGCGATGAGGCGGGTGGAAGCCGGCACCGACACGCTCGACAGCGCCTTCACCTACTACGAGTACGACGTGAACGCCGGCAAGGACGCCTGCCCCGACACCGCCCTGGAGGTGCCGGCGAACCGCCGCACGAACTACAACTTCGAGACCGGCCTGGACGAGATGATGCGCATCTCCGACAACCGCACCACGCGCGGCACGGTGATCCGCTACGGTGGCTTCACGCCCTTCAACACCACGGCCACCACCAGCGGCCTGACGGGCACCACGCTGCGCCACAACATCGGCTGTGCCTACCGCAACACCGCCACCGGCAAGTACGAGCCCACGCTGCGCCGCAACGACACCACGGCCGCCGACCTGGCCCGCATCTATGAAGGCGTGTGGGCAGGCACCCTGCTGGGCAACACGAACAACGCGCGCAGCGAGTTCCTGGAGTCTGCCAACCCGGGCATGGGCGTGAGCGCGGCCCTGCAGGCGATCATCAACGACGAGGCGGCCAAGCTCGGCAAGTCGGCCATCGCCTCGCAGTTCGGCTCGCTCGTGCGCACCTGGGGCAAGGGCGGCAGCTACGGCACCTGCCTGCCCAACGCCAATGGCGACTGCGGCCAGAAGGTGATCATCCGCTCGGGCACCGGGCTGATCCGCCTGCCGGTGTATGTGAGCGGCGTGCAGACCTGGCGCGACTACGCCTTCGGCCGCCTGATCAGCGACACCCCGGTGCCGTGCTGGGAGGACTACCAGACCCCGGGCACCAACTGCCAGGCCGACGTGGATTACACCAACGCCTACAACACTGGCGCCAACGAGCTGTACCGCGACGAGATCCGCGAGGCGCTGAAGACCTGGTAAGCCGCCGACGGCACGACAGGGGGATGGTGCGGTGCACAATCCCCCTGTTTGCCAGCCGGAGGGTGAAGGGGCCATGCGACGCGTCGTGTTCAACCAGAAGGGCGGGGTGGGCAAGTCCACCATCACCTGCAACCTCGCCGCGGTGGGCGCCGCCCTGGGGCGCCGCACCCTGGTGGTGGACCTCGACCCGCAGGGCAACTCCACCCGCTACCTGCTGGGCGATGCGGCGGACGAGGTGGACCGGGGCGCGGCCGACTTCTTCGACCAGACGCTCAAGTTCAGCGTGCGACCGCGCGACACCGCCGACCACGTCCTGGCCATGCCTTTCGAGCGGCTGCACCTGATGCCCTCGCAGCCGGCGCTCGACGAGCTGCATGCCAAGCTGGAGTCGCGCTACAAGATCTACAAGCTGCGCGATGCGCTGGCCGCCCTGGCCGACGACTACGACGACATCTGGATCGACACCCCACCGGCGCTGAACTTCTACACCCGCTCGGCGCTCATCGCCGCGGACACCTGCCTGATCCCGTTCGATTGCGACGAGTTCGCCCGCCGCGCCCTCTACGCCCTGATGGAGAACGTGCAGGAGATCCAGGCCGACCACAACCCCGGCCTGCGCGTCGAAGGCATCGTGGTGAACCAGTTCCAGCCCCGCGCCAACCTGCCCCAGCGCATCGTGCAGGAGCTGCAGGACGAAGGCCTGCCCGTGCTGCAGCCCTACCTCAACGCGAGCGTGAAGGTGAAGGAATCGCACGAACGCGCCCTGCCCCTCGTCCACCTGGAGCCACGCCACCCGCTGGCGCAGGCGTTCGAGGCCCTGCACGCCACGCTGCAACCGCCGCCCGCCCCCGCGCGGGGCCGGCGATCCCGCTGAGCGCCGCGATGCGCATCACCATCGCCCCGGGCGTCCGGCTGTACGTGGACGTCGACGGTTTCGGCCAGGTGCCCGACGGGCCCACCCTGCGCGACAAGCCCACCCTGCTGCTGCTGCACGGGGGCCCGGGCTTCGACCACAGCAGCTTCAAGCCGGCCTTCAGTGCCTTCACCGACCTGTGCCAGGTGCTCACCTACGACCACCGTGGCCACGGCCGCAGCGACCCGCGCCCGCCTGACGAGTGGACACTGGACACCTGGGCCGACGACGTCGTGCGGCTGTGCGACGCGCTGGGCATCGAGCGCCCGATCGTGCTGGGCCAGTCCTTCGGCGGTTTCGTGGCGCAGCGCTACCTGGCCCGCCACCCGGGCCACGCGGCCAAGGTGATCCTGTCGTCCACCTCGGCGGCGTTCAACCTGCCGCGCAAGCTCGCGGCCTTCGAGCGCCTGGAGGGCCCGGCGGCGCGCGCGCGCGCCGAGGCCTTCTGGACCGCGCCCGACGAGGCCAACACCGCCGCCTACCTGGCGCAGGTGATGCCGCTGTATAACCCCCGGCCGCCCGCCGACCCCGACGCCCGCCACCGCGGGCGTTTGCGCCTGGACATCCTGCGCCACTTCATCGTGCACGAGATGCCCGGCATGGACCTCGCGCCGGGCCTCTCGGCCGCGCGCTGCCCCGTGCTGGTGCTGGCGGGCGAGCAGGACCCGGTGTGCCCGGTGGCCGACAGCGAAGACATCTTCCGCGCCCTGCCGCCCGGCCTGGCCGAGCTGCAGGTGCTGCCCGGCTGCGGCCACGGCACCTGGCGCGACGACCCCCAGGCCGCCTTCGCCGTGCTGCGCCGCTGCATCATGGCCTGAGCGGCCCGGCGGTGCGTCCGGCCCGCTTGTTGCATGGGGATACCCCGCGTCACAGCGCGCCGCCATACTGCCCGGTTTTCCAACCACTCCAACGCCGTCCCATGCACCACAAGCCTTGTCTCGACCACGCCGACGTCATCAAGATCCTGGACGCCGCCCGCGCCCTGGCCTGGACGCACCACTGGCCGGTGTCCATCGCCGTCGTCGATGAGGGCGGCCACCTGATGGGCCTGTACCGCCTGGACGGCGCGCCGGCCATCACCTCGGAGATGGCCATCGCCAAGGCCCGCACCGCCGCGCTGGGGCGCCGCGAGTCGCGTCAGTTCGAGGACACCATCAACCAGGGCCGCACGGCGTTCCTGAGCGCGCCCGGGCTGGAGGGCATGCTCGAGGGCGGCGTGCCCATGATGGCCGGCGGCTACCTGGTGGGCGCCGTGGGCGTGAGCGGCGTCAAGTCCAGCGAGGACGCGCAGATCGCCAAGGCGGGCATCGCCGCCGTGGTGCCGCCGGGCAACTGAGCCGGCACGGCGGCCGCCGTCCCCGGCGCGGCCCGCCGCATCCAGGCCTCGGCGTCGGCCGGGGGCAGCGGGCGGCCGAAGTGGTAGCCCTGCAGCTCGTCGCAGCCGGCGTCGCGCGCCGCGTCGGCCTGGGCCTGGGTCTCCACGCCTTCAGCGACCACCGTCATGCCGAGCGCGCCGGCCAGCTGGCACACCGCCCGCACCACCGCCACGGCATCGGGCGCGGGCAGCGGGTCGATCAACAGCCGGTCCAGCTTCACCGCCTGCAGCGGCAGGCTGCGCAGGATGTTCAGCGACGAGATGCCGGCGCCGAAGTCGTCCAGCGACACGGCCAGGCCGAGCGCCCGCAGCTCGAGGATGCGTTGGCGGGCATCGTCCAGGTGCGCGACGGCGGCCGACTCGGTGATCTCGATCGACAAGCCGGCGGGCGTCACCCCGTGGGCCGCCATCGTGTGCGCCACCAGCGCCGCGAAGCCCTCGTCCAGCAGCTGCAGCGGTGACACGTTCACGGCCACCGGCACCAGCGCCACGCCGGCGCGCTGCCAGGCCGCCACCTGGGCGCAGGCCTTGTCCAGGATCAGCGCGCCCAGCGGGCCGATGAGGCCCGTGCGCTCCGCGGCGGGGATGAAATCGGCCGGGCTCACCAGGCCCGCGCCAGGGCGCTGCCAACGCACCAGGGCCTCGAAGCCGGTGAGCCGGCCATCGTGCGCGCCGCGCTTGGGCTGGAAGGCGAGCACGAATTCCTCGTTGCGCAGCCCCGCGCGCAGGCCCTGTTCGGCCATCAGCGAGGCGCCCGAGCCACGCTCGAACACCGGGTCGGCCATGCACACGGCCACACCGGGAATGCGCTTGGCCGCATGCACCGCCGCCTGGGCCGCCCGCAGCAGCGCCTCGGGCTGGGCGGCCATCTCCGGGTGCAGCGCAATGCCGATCGACACGTCGACGTAGAAGCGGTGGGCCGGCAGCACCAGCGGCTCGCGCAGCCGGGCGCGCACCCGCTCGGCCAGCACACGCGCCTGCCCCGCCGCGTGGGCCGCCCCATCGTTCAGCGGCAGCAGCAGGGCGAACTCGTCCTCGCCCAGGCGCAGCAGCTGGGCCGGCTCGGGCACCGCCTCGCGCAACGCCGCGCCCAGGGCGCACAGCAGCCCGTCACCGACGGACGGCCCATGCGCCTCGTTGAAGAGCTGGAACCGGTCCACGTCCATCACCAGCAGGGCGAAGGGACGGGCCTCGTCACACCACTGGGCGAGCTGCGCCATCAGGGCGCTGCGGTTGGGCAGGCCGGTCAGGCTGTCGTGCGTGGCCTGGTGCAGCAGGGCCGCGGTGGTGTCGCGGTGCTCGGTGTCGTCGATGACCACCACCTGCTCGGCCGGCCGGCCGTCCCAGTCGATGCGCCAGGACGCGAAGCGCAGGTGCATGCGGCGGCCGTCCGAACGGGTGCGCGGCCCGCCCCAGGCCGCATGCTCGACGGCGCCGGACACGATGTCCAGGTGGCGCTGGTGCGCGGCCCGCCGGTCCTCCTCGGTCAGGTGCTCGCTGAGCCAGGGCACAGGGATGGGCTGAGGCGCCGGCCGACGGTAGATCTGGCGGGCCGCGCTGTTGGCATACACCACCTCCCCGCCCTGGATGACCACCACGCCGAAGTGCGACTTCTCGGTCATCCGCAGGTACTGGTCGCGCAGGTGTCGCTTGGCCGCCACGCTGCGGGCGACCGCCGCGTACAGCAGGGACAGGCCCAACGCGGCGCGCAGTACCGTGCCCAGCGCCGCCTGCCAGCCCGCCCCGTGCTCGCCGACGATCAGGAACACGAACTGCACGGCCCCGGCGCCCACGAGCAGCACGCCGCTCAGGCGCTCGGCCACGGGCCCGCGCCACAGCCAGCGTGCCGCCAGCCCCCCCACCAGCAAGGACAGCCCCGCATGCGCGTACGCTGCGGCCCGCAGATGCAGCGGCACCAGCGCGCCATACAGGGCCAGCAGGCCCAGCACCGCCCACCAGCGCGTGCGCACCGAGGGCTCCCGGCCGGCCAGGCGCGCCACCCCCAGCGCCAGCAGCAGCAGGCTCCCGCCGCCGGCCACCGCCAGCATCACGGCCGCGGCGGCGGCCACCGCGCCCTGCCCATGCCACCACACGGCAAAGGCCGCGGGCGCCATGGCCTGCATCAGCGTGGACAGGCCCAGCGCATGCAGGAACTGCTGGTCCCGGTGGGTGCGCCACACCATCACCAGGGCCAGGCCCACGGTGAGGTTGACGAGTGTGTTGGCAAGAAGCGATGGGAGCATCGGAAATGTCGGGCCCCAGCAGCCGGGCCCAGCACCAAGATCGGCCGATGCGCGCCGATCCTGAGGCCTTGGTTGCGCGAGATCAGAAGGTGATGCGGCGCACCCACGTTGGCACTCAAGGCGGCCCCCGGACGGCCGATACCCTCTGCAGTCCTCCCACGTGCCTTCCATGCCTGCGCCCCCTGCCACCGCCTCGCCTGCCACGCTGGACCAGGAACTTGACCACGCCGTGGCCAAGGGCCCCCTGCGCCACATCGTCATCCCGCCCTGCCCGACGCTGCTGCTGCGCATGCAGGACGCGCTGCGCCAGCCCGAGCCGGACCTGACCGAAGTGGCCCGCATCGCAGGCAGCGACGTCGCCATGTCGGCCGCGCTGCTCAAGGTGGCCAACAGCGCGCTGTACCGCGGCGACATGCCGGTGCACACCGTGGGCCAGGCGATGAACCGGCTGGGGCTGGAGCACACCGCCAGCGAGATGCGTGCCTACCTCGTGCGCCGCGCGCTGCCGGTGAACAACCCGCGACTGGCCCGCTTCTGGGAGCGCTCCACCAAACGCGCCCATGCCATGGCCTACCTGGCCCGGCACCTGCTCGGCACGCCACCCGACGTGGCCCACACCTGCGGCCTGTTCTCCCACGTGGGCCTGCCGGTGATGCTGCAAAGCCTGCCCGGCTACGGCGGCACCCTGTCCGAGGCGGCGGCCCGGGTGGACCGCTCGCCCATCGCCACCGAGAACGCCAACCACCGCACCGACCACGCCGTGGTGGGCGCGCTCGTGGCGCGCCTGTGGCGGCTGGGCCCCACCGTCATGGCCGCCATCCGCCGCCACCACGACCTGGACGCGCTGGGCCAGGGCCACGGCGAGCCCGAGGTCGACCAGCTGGTGGCCATGCTGACCGTGGCGGAACACCTGATGCGGCGCGACGAAGGGCTGAGCCCGGACGCCGACTGGACCCAGCATGGCGCGCGCGCGCTGGCCTGGCTGGGCACGGGCGAGGCGGAGCTCGGCGAATGGGCCGAGGACCTGCGCGACACCTTCGCGCTAGCCTGACCCGTCCCGCGCCAGGCGCTCGGCCAGCAACAGCTCCTGCTGCAGGTGCAGGGGGTCGGTGACGGCGCGCCAGCGCTGGTAGGCCGCCTCGGCCTCCGGGTACCGGCGGCGAAGAAAGTTCAGCCATTGCTTCAGCCGCCCCGGCCGGTGGCGCGGGGTGATGTGCGGGTCGAGCCCCATCCAGAACTGGCGCAGCAGCGCCAGCAGCTCGGGCCAGTCGGGCGCACATGCACCTGCACCCGCACCTGCACCTGCACCTGCACCTGCACCCATACCGGCACCCGCACCCTCGCCCCCCGCGGTACCGGCCGCCTGCGCCGGCGCCGGCTGCAGCGCCTGCCGCACGGCCTGCGCCAGCCCCGGGTCGGCCACCATCCCGCGGCCCAGCATCAAATCGCGGCAGCCACTGGCCTGCTGGCAGCGGCGCGCATCGTCCACCGTCCAGATCTCGCCGTTGGCGACCAGGGGCACGGCCACCACCTCACGCAGCGCCGCCAGCCGGTGCCAGTGGGCCGGCGGGCGGTAGCCATCGCGCCGGGTGCGCGCGTGCACCACGATCTCGGCCACGCCGCCCTCGGCCAGGGCGCGGGCGCAGTCCTCGGCCAGCCGGTCGTCCTCGGTGCCCAGCCGCATCTTGGCCGACACCGGCAGGGGGGCGGGCACCGCCCGCCGCACGGCCCGCACGATGCGGTGCAGCAGTTCCGGGTCGTCCAGCAGCGAGGCGCCGCCGCCGTGCCGGTTGACGATCTTGGCGGGGCAGCCGAAGTTGAGGTCCACCCCCGTGTCGCTCATCGAGGCCAGCCGGCCGGCGTTCTCGGCCAGGCACACCGGGTCGGAGCCCAGCAGCTGGCCGCGCACCGGCGTGCCCGCGGGCGTGCGCCCGCCGTGCGCCAGCTCGGGCATGACGCGCAGGAACACGCGCTCGGGCAGCAGCGTGTCGGTGACGCGGATGAACTCGCTCACGCAGCGGTCGATGCCGCCCACGCGGGTGAGCATGTCGCGCAGGTGGTGGTCGAGCAGCCCCTCCATCGGGGCGAGAAGCAGTTGCATGAGGCGGTGCGGGGCGGGGCGATGGGCGCGCCCCGGCCGTGCACGCTCAATGCAGCTCGGCCGAGTAGTCGCGCGTGACCGACGGGGTGGCGTACTCGAAGCCGATCACGGCGCGAGCGTACAGGTAGTTCTGGCGCGCCCGGTCGCTCAGGGCATCGAGGTCGACGTGGCCCTGCTCATCGCAGGGGAAGACCATCGCCCGGCCCTGGTGGAACAGGGACTGGAAGCGCAGCGCAAAACGGGGGTGGCCAGCGGCGGCGGCGGTGTCGAGAGGCAGTTCCATGCGGGTTCTCCACGGTGCGCCGGAGGCTGGCCGGTGGCCGATGAACCCTGGCGCCATGGAGCCACTCTAGGCAGTGCCGCCCGCCGCGGGCAGTGGCCAGGGCCGCGCCGACATGTCGGCCCCGGGCGGCGGCGGGTGTCAGTGTTTGTCCGACACCCCCCGCATGCGCTGCACGAGCTGGAACAGCGCGACCAGCAGCACGCCCGCGGCCACGCCCACCAGGGCATTGCCCAGCATCTCCACCACCACGGCCGCGGCGCCTGCGGCGTGCGCCGTCTCGGTGATGGCATGGTGCAGCGGGCCGATGCCGTGCACCAGGATGCCGCCGCCCACCAGGAACATGGCGGCCGTGCCGGCGACGGCCAGCCCGCGCATCAGCCACGGCGCCGCCGCCAGCAGGCCCCGGCCCAGCCGCTGTGCCGCCGCACCGGGCCGCTGGCTGAGCGCCAGCCCGGCGTCATCGAGCTTCACGATGCCGGCCACCAGCCCGTACACGCCGATCGTCATGACCACGGCCACCACGGTGAGCACGCTGGCCTGCGTGGTCATCGGGGTGCCGGCCACGGCGCCCAGCGTGATGGCGATGATCTCGGCCGAGAGGACGAAATCGGTGCGCACGGCGCCCTTGATCTTGTCGCGCTCGAAGGCGACCAGGTCCTGCCCCTGCACCAGCGCCTCGGTGAGCTGGGCACGGTCCTGCGCGTCCTCGTCGGCACTGTGCAAGAAGCGGTGCGCCAGCTTCTCCGCCCCCTCGAAGCACAGGAAGGCGCCGCCCACCATCAGCAGCGGCGTCACCAGCCAGGGGGCGAAGGCGCTGATGAGCAGCGCCGCCGGCACCAGGATGGCCTTGTTGATGAACGACCCCTTGGCCACCGCCCACACCACAGGCAGCTCGCGTTCGGCGCGCACGCCGGTGACCTGCTGCGCGTTGAGGGCCAGGTCGTCACCCAGCACACCCGCGGTCTTCTTGGCGGCCACCTTGGTGAGCACCGCCACGTCGTCCAGAACGGTGGTGATGTCGTCGAGCAGGGCAAGCAGGCTGGCAGCGGCCATGGGCGGTGTCGGTGAGTGCGAAAGGCGCCATGCTACGCGCCCGCGGCGCGCCAGCCGGAAGGCGCCAGGGCGGGCTGGGCGGCGTGGGCCGCGGGGAAGCTCACTGCAATCCGTGTGCCCTCACCGGGCGATGAGCGGATCTCCAGCACGCCGCCGAGCATTTCCGCGCGCTCGTGCATGCCCAGCAGGCCGAAGGAGGTGGGGGAACGCCAGGTGGGGTCGAAACCCACCCCGTCGTCACGCACCATCAGCAGGTAGCCCTCGCCGTGGCGCGCCAGGCTCACCCGCACCTCCCGCGCGCGCGCATGGCGCACCACGTTCGTGAGCGATTCCTGCACCAGGCGGAACACCAGGTTGGTCTGGTTGGCGTCCAGCACCACCGATTCCTCCTGCAGCTCGAGCTGGCAGCGCACCTGGCCGGAGGCCGCCACCTCGGCCACCAGCCACTCCAGGGCCGAGCCGATGCCCATGTCCAGCACGGCAGGCCGCAGGCTGGCCACCAGGTTGCGCACCACGCGGATGACCTGGTCGACCGAGCCCTGCATGGCACGCGCCTTGTCGGCGATCTCGGCGTCCATGGGGCCCCAGCGCATGCGCATCAGCGACAGCTCCATGCGCAGCGCCGACAGGTGCTGGCCGAGCTCGTCGTGCAGCTCGCGGGCAATGTGCTTGCGCTCCTCCTCCCGCGCCGCCTCGCGGCGGAACTCGGTCTCGCGGCGCAGCTGCTGCAGGGCACGCGACTCCTCGTCGGCGCGCTTGCGCGCGGTGACGTCGGCGAACACCACCACCCCGCCCAGTCGTCCCGGCGACGCCGTGGCCAGCGGCCGCACGCGCACGTTCAGCCACCGGTCGGGCACGCCCGGCGCCCCGCGGGCCAGCAGCTCCGCGCCGTCGCACGCCTCGCCGCGGGCGGCCTGTCCGAGCGGACACTCCCGGGCAGACAGGGGTCGGCACGCATCGCGCCAGAAGTGGCACGACGGCAGGTACCAGCGGTCCATCTCATCCTGCGCCCGCACCGCCCCGCCCAGCCGCTCGGCGGCCCGGTTGGCCATCACGATCTGGCCCTCGCCGTCGGTGACGACGACGCCCTCCTCCATGCTGTCGAGAACGGACAGCAGGATGGCGCGCTTTCGCCTCAGGCGCCCGTGCGCCACGCGCAGCTGCCACGCCATGGCCACCACCACGGCCAGTGCCGCCAGCGCCGCCGCCAGCGCCCACGCCGCCCAGGCGATCGACTGGGACGGCGTCATGCCCGGGTGGCGTGCTGCGCCGCGTCGCTGGCCGCGACCGCCGCGTCGAACGCGGCCGGGGCCAGGGGCCGGTGGAACAGGTAGCCCTGCGCCATGCCGCAGCCGTGCGCCCGCAGGATGTCGGCCTGGGCGGCGTTCTCCACGCCCTCGGCCACCACGGTCATCTGCAGCGCATCCGCAATGGCCAGGAAGGCCTTGACCAGCGCCGCCTGCCGCGGGTTGCCCTCGATGTCGCGCACGAACTCGCGGTCGATCTTGAGGCCCTGCACATCGAAGCGCGAGAGGTAGTTCAGCGCCGAGTAGCCGGTGCCGAAGTCGTCGATGGCGATGCGCAGCCCCATGCGCCGCAGTGCCGCCAGGGCCGCCTGCACGTGCGGGCCGTTCTCCAGCAGCAGGCTCTCGGTGACCTCCATCACCAGCCAGCGCGGGTCGCAGCCCGTGCGGGCCAGCGCCGCGGACACGGCCTGGGGCAGCTCGTCGCGCAGCAGCTGCCGCGTCGACACGTTGAACGAGAAGCTGAGTGGCCGCGCCCGCCCGGCGTTGGCGGCCCGCGCCATGGCCATGACCTGCTCGATCACCCAGCGACCGATCGGCACGATGAGGCCGGTGTCCTCGGCCAGGCCGATGAAGCGGTCCGGCGCGAGCAGCCCGAGTTGCGGGTGCTGCCAGCGCAGCAGCGCCTCGGCGCCGATGATGGCACCGCTGCCCAGGCACACCACCGGTTGGTACATGAGCACCAACCCCTCGCCGTGCTGGGCCTGGCGCAGCGCCTGCTCCATGGCCAGGCGGTCGCGGGCACCCGCGCTGTGCTCCGCGCTGTAGAACTCGAAGCGCCGCGCGCCCCCTCGCTTGGCGTGGTACATGGCGGAGTCGGCATGCGCCAGCAGGTCCTCCAGCTCGGTGCCATCTTCCGGGAACACGGCCAGGCCCATGCTGGCCTGCACCACCACCGAGGTGCCGCCCAGCGGCATGGGGGTGGCCAGCGCGCGCTCGATCTTCTCGGCGATGGCGACCATGCACCACGGGCTGTCGAGGTTGGTGGTCACGATGGCGAACTCGTCGCCGCCCAGGCGCACCAGCAGGTCATAGGCTCGCGTGCACTCCGCGAGCCGCTCGGCCACCTGGCACAGCAGGCGGTCCCCCGCGGGGTGGCCGAGGCTGTCGTTCACGTCCTTGAAACGGTCCAGGTCCAGCACGATCAGCCCGACGCGCCGCGCGTGCCGCTGCGCTTCGGACAGCAATGCCGGGCCGTGCTCGTACAGCGCCTGCCGGTTGTGCAGGCGCGTGAGCGCGTCGGTGCGTACGAGCGCATGGGCGCGCTCACGCTGCTCCACGGCGTCGGTGATGTCGCGCGCCACCACGAACACCGACACCACCTCGCCGTGTTCATCGCACTCCGGGCACAGGCGCACCTCCAGCCAGCCGGGGCGACCGTCCTCCCGCACATGGCGCATCTGGGCATCGTGCTCCTGCGCGGTGGAGAACACCGCCTGCACGCGCTCGCGGTAGGCCTGCGGCTCGGCGACGAAATCGTCCGTCGCCCGACCACCCCGGCCCGCCGTCGCGTCGAGCAGCCGCTGCAAGGCGGGGTTGGCATAGATGAGGCGGCCGCCGTGGTCGTGGCGGCCGATCATGTCGGGCGATTGCTCCACCAGGGCACGGAACGCCTGCTCGCGCTCGCGCAGTTCCTGCTCGGCGCGCCTGCGGGCCGTGATGTCGCTGGCGATCATCAGCAGGCCCGACGGGGCGCCGTGCGGGTGCCGGTCCAGGGAAACGAGCAGGCAGAACCACCGCGGCTGCCCGTTCACGCCCGTCCAGCGCACGTCGCGGCTGCGGGGGATGCCGTCGCGCCCCACGTCCGCCAGCAGGGCCTCCAGCTCCCGGGCCTGCGCGGCGCTCAGGTTGGAGGCCTCGCTGGGCCGCCGGCCCAGGTACTGCAAGGGGCGCAGGCCGCTGTGGTACTCGAACGCCCGGTTGGCGTAGGTGCGGCACAGCGCGAGGTCGTAGCGCACCACGATGTCGGGCGTGCGCCGCAGCACCGACTCACCCACCGCGCAGCGCGCGCACTCCTCCGGCAGGCCGGCCCCCAGGTCGTGCATCGCCTCCACCGTCATGCGGCCTCCAGCAGGCCGTGGCGCATGGCGTAGCGCACCAGCTCGCTCACGTTGTCCAGGCCGAGCTTCTGCATGAGCCGGAACTTGTGCGTGCTCACGGTCTTGGGAGAGAGGTTGAGCTCCTGCGCAATGTCCACCAGGCCACGCCCCTTCACCAGCGCCATGAACACCTGGTGCTCCCGGTTCGACAGCTGGGCATGGGGCGGCTCGTCGAGATCGCCGGCGGGCTGGAAGATCAGCCGGGCCGCGAGCGCCGGGTCGATGAAGTGGCCGCCCGTGCCCACCCGGCGGATCGCCTGCAGCAGGATCTCCGGCTCGCTGTCCTTGGTGAGGTAGCCGTGGGCGCCGGCCTTGATGGCACGCGTGGCGATCTGCACGTCGTCGTGCATGGACAGCACCAGCACCTGCACCCGGGGCGCCTCGCCCTTGACGCGACGGATGAGGTCCACGCCGCCCGGGCCGGGCATGCTCATGTCGAGCAGCAGCACGTCCACGCCACCGCCGCGCACGCGCTCGACCACCTCCCAGGCGTCCTTCGCCTCGGCCACCACGGACAACTCCGGCGCGGTGGCCAGCACCTGCCTCAAGCCATGCCGGACCACCGCATGGTCATCCGCCACGAGTACACGAACCGTCATCCCTCACTCCGTTGGCCAGCGGCCTCGTGGGCCGATCCCTCACATCCTCCAGCCGGCCCGTTCTCGGCCGTTCGAGGCGCTATCAGACACGATCGCCCCTAGACGAATGTTCAGGTCGGGCAGACCCGAGCCGTCGATGTGCGGTCAGCGGCCGTGAGCACCGCCTCGACCACCTGCTCGGCGTCACATCCTTTAACGAGATAGCCCCATGCACCCGCGCCGAGGGCACGCTGCACCACCTGCGGCTCCGCATGCATGCTGAAGACGATCACCGGCAGGTGGGCGTGCCGCTCGCGCAGGTGCCCGATGAGGTCGAAGCCGCTCATGCCGGGCATGCTCAGGTCGACCAGGGCCACGTCCACCCCGCCGCGGTCGGCGCAGGCCAGCGCCTGGGCGCCGCTGTCGGCCTCGGCCGCCACCTGGATGCCCTGCGCCAGCTCCAGGATCTGCCGCAGGCCGCGGCGCACGCCCGCATGGTCGTCGGCAATGAGCACCCGTACCGGCCGCATGCTCAGACCCGGCGCGCGAAGTCGCCGATCTCGGCCGCGATGCGCGCGAGCGGCACGCTGCGGTGCGCCGCCTCCATGCGCACGGCCTCGCGCGGCATGCCGTAGACCACGCAGCTCGCCTCGTCCTGCGCCAGGCACACCGCGCCCGACTCGCGCATGGCGAGCAGGCCTCGCGCCCCGTCGTCGCCCATGCCGGTCATGAGCACGCCCAGGGCATTGGCCCCGGCGCTGCGCGCCACCGACCGGAACAGCACGTCGACCGACGGTCGGTGCCGGTTGACCGGCGGGCCGTCGCTCACCACCACCTGGTACTGCGCGCCGTGCCGGGCCAGCTGCAGATGGTGCCCGCCGGGCGCGATGAGCACGCGGCCGGGCAGCACCCGGTCGCCCGAGCAGGCCTCGCGCACCTCCACCGCGCACAGCGTGTCGAGTCGACGGGCGAAGGCCGCGGTGAACTTCTCGGGCATGTGCTGCACCACCACCACACCGGGTGCCGTGCGCGGCAGGGCCGACAGCACGGCCTCCAGCGCCTGGGTGCCGCCCGTGGAGGCGCCCAGCGCGATCACCTTCTCGGTGGTGACGGCCATCGCCAGCGGGCCCGGGCCGCCCGGGTCGTGGGCCACCGTCGCCCCCCCCGCCATGCCACCCGCCGTGCCACCCGCCGCGGGCATGGGCTGCGGTGCCGACGCCGCCACGCGCGGCAGGCGGGCATGCGCCGCAGACCGCACGGCCGCCACGATGCCCTCGCCATGCTCGAGCAGGACCTGCCTGAGCCCGAGTCGCGGCTTGCTCACCACGCCCACCGCACCGGCGGCGAGGGCCTCCATGGCCGTGGTGGTGCCCGCCTCGGTCAGCGTGGAACACACCACCACCGGGGTGGGCCGCATCGCCATCACCTTGCGCAGGAAGGTGATGCCGTCCATGCGCGGCATCTCCACGTCGATCACCAGCACGTCGGGCCAGTCGCGCGCCATCTTGTCCAGCGCGAACAGCGGGTCGGAGGCGACGGCCGCCACCTCGATGCCTTCGGCCTGCGAGAGCACGCCGGTCAGCACCTGCCTCACGGTCGCGGAGTCGTCCACGATCATCACCCGCGTGGGCTTCATGTCGCCTGCCCTCACGCCTTGCGGTAGATCGAGGGCGCGACCATGCGCAAACCCGGCACCAGCCCGTTCAGGCTCTCGGAGTGGCCGATGTAGAGCACGCCGTCGGGACGCAGCTTCTGCTGCAGGCGGCCGACCACTGCCTGCTTCGTCGTGGCGTCGAAGTAGATGAGCACGTTGCGCAGGAAGATCACGTCGAACAGGCCCACATCGGGCAGCGCTTCATTGAGGTTGATCTGGCTGAACTGCACCCGGCGCTGCAGCACCGGGTCCACGAGGAACCTGCCCTCGTGCGCGCCCGTGCCCTTGAGGCAGTGGGCCTTGAGCCGCTCGGGCGTCATGCCGCGCACGCTGTCGAGCGCGTACAGGCCGCTGCGCGCCTGGTCCAGCACGCGGGTGCTGATGTCCGACGCGAGGATCTCCCAGCGCCGGTCGGCGGCGTGCTCGGCCAGCAGCATGGCCACGCTGTACGGCTCCTCGCCGGTGGAGCAGGCGGCGCTCCACAGGCGCAGCGGCCGGTCGCGCGGCAGCGAGGGCAGCACCTGGTCGCGCAGGTGGTCGAAGTGCTTGGGCTCGCGGAAGAAGTAGGTCTCGTTGGTGGTGAGCAGATCCACCGCGATCTGCCGCTCCTCGGCACTGCGTCCCACCAGGCGGTGGTACTCGGCAAAGCTGTCCAGGCCATGGTGCTTCAGGCGTTTGGCCAGGCGGCCCGCCACGAGGGCTTTCTTGGCCGGCGACAGGCTGATGCCCGCGGACCGGTGGATGAGGGTCTGGAACCCGGCGAACTCGTGGTCGGTCAACACCACGTCGCGGATCGGGGGGAAGGAAGGCGTCATGCAGGCCAGGGCAGGTCTCAGGAACGGGAAGCCGCGCTCGCCCAGGCCAGGTGCGAGGCCGCCGGTGCCCGCGGGGAAGGCGCCGACGAGCCGGTGCCGAGCCGGAAGAACGACACCATGCCCAGCAACTCGCCGCCCTGCCCGCTCATCTCGCTGGCCGTCGCCGCGAGTTCCTCGCTCGCACCGGCCATCTGCTGCGTGGCATGCGCCAGGTGTTCCATGGCGGCGTTGATCTGGTCGGCCGCGCCGGCCTGCTCGGTGGAGGCCGCCGCGATCTCCTGCACCAGCCCCGCGGTGCGCTGGACGGCGGGCGCCATCGCGCGCAGCAGCTGGCCCGCACGTTCGGCGTCGCCCACGGAGCCCACCGTGAGCTCGCCGATCTCCTGCGCCGCCGCCTGGCTGCGCTCGGCCAGCTTGCGCACCTGGTCGGCCACGACCGCGAAGCCCTTGCCCGACTCGCCGGCCCGGGCGGCCTCGATGGCCGCGTTGAGCGCCAGCAGGTTGGTCTGGTAGGCGATGTCGTCGATGATGCGCACCTTGCCGGCGATCGACTTCATCGCCGACACGGTGCGCTCCACCGCCTCGCAGCCCTGCACCGCCTCTTGCGCCACGCCCAGGGCCGCCGCCTCGGTGGCGCGCGCGCCTTCGGAGTTGTGGGCGATGGACGCCACCATCTGCGCCATGGCCGACGAGGTCTGCTCCACGCTGGCCGACTGCTCGCTGGTGCCCTGGCTCAGGCCGTGCGCCGCGCCGCTGACCTGCTGCGAGGCCTCGGCCATGCGGTGCGCCGCGCTGCGCACGTCGCCGATCACGCCCCGCAGGTTCACGCTCACCTGCCGCAGGGCCGCCTGCAGACGGCCGATCTCGTCATCGCGCCGCGCGGGCAGGGCCCGACCCATGTCGCACCCCGCCATGGCCAGCGCCGCCAGCGAGGCCTCGTGCAGCGGCCGCAGCAGGCCGGCATGCATGCGCCACCAGAAGGCGAAGGTGGCCAGCACGGATGCACCCGCCACGGCGGCCACGGCCCAGCACAGCAGTCGCTGGTCACCCTGGGCCTGCTGCCAGGCGGCGGCCGCGATGGCGCTCGTCACCGCGCTTTGCACCAGCGAGAAGGCCGCCACCTGCGTGCCCAGGCCGGGCGAGATCAGGCGTTCGAGCTGGCCGCGCCAACCCGTGTGCACCAGCCGGCCCCCCCGCAGGGCGAGGCCGCGCGCGCTGCCCTCGCGCATGCGCCGATACAGCGCCTCGGCGTCGTCCACCTCGGCCCGGCTGGGCCGGGTGCGCACGGACAGGTAGCCCACCGGCCGCCCGTCGTCCACCACCGGCACCACGTTGGCCCGCACCCAGTAGTGGTCACCGTTCTTGCGCCGGTTCTTCACCAGGCCACTCCAGGGCTGGCCGGCGCGGACGGTGCGCCACAGGTCGGCGAAGGCCTGTGACGGCATGTCGGGGTGGCGCAGGATGTTCTGCGGCGCGCCGATCAGCTCCTCACGCGAGAAGCCGCTGACCTCCACGAAGTACGGGTTGGCGTAGGTGATGTTCCCCTGCAGGTCGGTGGTGGAGACGATCGCGAGATCGTCCGCCACGGGGAACTCCTGGCCGGTCACCGGCATGTTCACGCGCATGGCATCAGCTCCTGGTTGCGCTCATCGATTCGGGGCGCGGGCGCATCCGGCGGGGCGGTGCGCCCGGCCGGCGCACCGCGCCGGAAAAAGGCCATCAGCTGCTGCAGCTGGCCAGCCTGGTTGCTCAGTTCCTCGGCGGTGGCTGCCAGCTCTTCGGAAGCCGCGGCGCCCTGCTGCGTGGTCTGGTTCAGCTGGCCCATGGCCGCGTTGATCTGCCCCACCCCGCCCGCCTGCTCCTGCGACGCCGCCGCGATCTCCTGCACCAGCTCCGAGGTCTTCTGGATGCTCGGCACCATCTCGCCCAGCAGCCGCCCGGCCTGCTCGGCCA
>JACRBA010000100.1 GCA_016213265.1 Burkholderiales bacterium
AGTTCCTCAGCCCCAAGCTGATGCGCGACTTCCGCCTGTTCCAGATCACCGACGACGAGCACGAGCCCGAGATCGAGGTGAGCGCCATCCACGACGAGAGTGGCTACCGGCGCGTGCGCGAGGCGCTGTCACGCCAGTACGACCTGGGCGCGCGCGAGCCCAACATCCAGGTGTGGAACGTGAACCTGCGCGGCGACCGCTCGCTCACCCTGCGCCACACCCAGCACAACGACCGCCCGCTCGATGAATCCGCCCACGAGGTGCTCAAGCACGTCGCCCGCCTGTGGGGTTTCGGCGTGCAGATGGAAAGCGTGAACGCGCGGGGCGATGTGACGCGCCGCTGGAGCGTGCCCGCCCCCGTCTGACGGACGCCCCCCACGCCCCCCTGCCAGGGGGCGTCCTGCAGACCGCGCCGACGCTGCCCGCTAGGCGGGGAAGATCTTGCCTGGGTTGAGGATGCCGCGCGGGTCCAGCGCCGCCTTGAGCGCGCGCATCATGGCCACGCCGCCCTCACCCGCTTCCTCGCGCAGGAAGCCCTGCTTGTGCAGGCCCACGCCGTGCTCGCCGGTGCAGGTGCCTTCCAGGCGCAGCGCGCGCTGCACCAGCTGGTGGTTCAGGCGCTCGGCCAGCTCGCGTTCCTCGGGCTTGTCGGGGTCGATGAGGTAGGCCACATGGAAGTTGCCGTCGCCCACGTGGCCCACGACGAAGTAGGGCAGGCCGGAGGCCTCCACCTCCGCCACGGAATCGACGATGGCCTCGGCCAGGCGCGAGATCGGCACGCAGGCGTCGGTGGTCACCGCGCGGCAGCCCGGCTTCATCTGCAGGCCGGACAGGTAGGCGCGGTGCCGGGCCGTCCACAGGCGGGTGCGTGCCTCGGGCGTGGTGGCCCACTCGAAGGCCTGGCCGCCGTGCTCGGCGGCGATCTCCTGCACCAGCTCGGCCTGCTCCTGCACGCCCGCGTCGCTGCCGTGGAACTCCATCAGCAGCATGGGCGCCTCGGCCAGCGTCATCTTCTCGGCCCGGTTCACCGCGCGCACCGCGTTCGCGTCCAGCAGCTCGCAGCGGGCGATGGGCACGCCCATCTGGATGATGGCGATGGTGGTGTTCACCGCGCTGGCCACATCGGGGAAGTGGCACACCGCGGCCGACACGGCCTGGGGCAGCGGGTACAGGCGCAGCGTGATCTCCGTCATCACGCCCAGCGTGCCCTCGCTGCCCACGAACAGGCGGGTGAGGTCGTAGCCGGCGCTGGACTTGCGCGCCCGCGTTCCGGTGCTCAGCACCTCGCCGCTGGCCGTGACGACGGTGAGCGCCAGCACGTTCTCGCGCATGGTGCCGTAGCGCACGGCGTTGGTGCCTGAGGCACGCGTGGCCGCCATGCCGCCGATCGTCGCGTTGGCGCCCGGGTCGATCGGGAAGAACAGGCCGGTGTCGCGGATCTCGCGGTTGAGCTGCTCGCGCGTCACACCCGCCTGCACGGTGACGGTGAGGTCCTCGGCGTTCACCCGCAGGATGCGGTTCATGCGTGAGAGGTCGATGCTCACGCCGCCCTGCACGGCCAGCAGGTGGCCCTCCAGCGACGAGCCCACGCCGAAGGGGATCACGGGGAAGCCATGCGCGTGCGCCAGCGCCACCACGAAGGCCACCTCGTCCGTGGACTCGGCGAACACCACCGCATCCGGCGGCGGCACGTCGAAGGGCGATTCGTCGCGACCATGCTGCTCGCGCACCGCGCGGGCCAGGGACAGGCGGTCACCGAAGCGCTGCTGCAGCGCGTCGAGGGCGGGGGGGGGCAGGGTGCGGTCCATGGCCGGATTGTGACGGCCAGGGAAAGTCCCGGTGTTCGCCCTGCGATGTGGGATTCATGCCGTCACTCTGGCCCGTCAGAATGCACAGCTGCCCGAGACCGGGAATGGGGAGGCCGGGCGCACAACCTTTGCTCCATTGCATCTCTAACCGGAGAGAGACGAACCATGCATATCGGTTCCATGCTATCTGTGGCCGCCGCGGCGGCATTGACCACCGGCGCCGTGCACGCTGCGCCGGCGGCTTCCGCTGCGGGCATGTCACCCCAGCAGCAGGCCCACATGGCCAAGGTGGTGGCCGCTCAGCGCGCCCGACTGGCGCCTGAGTACAACTACGACATCCGCCCGGCGGTGCTCAAGGGCATCTCCGTGAAGGGCCCCGTCAAGGCGAACCTCAAGAACGCGCAGGCGGTGGTCGTGATGAAGGTGGCTGACAACTTGACGGGGGTGTCACGCATCGAGGTGACTCTGGACAGCCCGAGTGGCCAGCGGCATGCCTGGGGAACCTGGCGCGCCGACTTCCCCAAGACCCGTGACCAAGTCGAGCTCGCCATCGACATGGACGAGGTGTCCGAGAACGGCCTGTGGCGTGTTTCCTTTGTCAACGTCATCGACGCCAACGAGTACGGCACCGCCTACGATGAAGCGGCCCTCGCGGCCATGGGCAGCACCACGTTCACCGTCAGCGGCGCCTTGGGCGATGAGGAGTACCCCAATGCGCAGCCTGGCGGGACCAACCTGACGCCGACCGTGTCCTTGTCGACGCCGCCCCGTGGCATGCTTCCTGGTCGCTCTCCCAGGGTGGGCGTGGAACTGAACGTGTCGGACGCCGGCGCGTCCGGTGTTCGCAGCGCGCGTCTGGAGTTTTGCCACGAAATGTCCGAATGGGACTGCTTCTCCATGGGCGGCGACCTCAGCCGTCGGGGCCAGGCCTCGGCGCGCCTCATCTTGGGCGGCGAACTGTATGGCTACATGCAGACCGGCCGCTACCGCCCATCTTCCTTGAGCGTCACCGACTTCGCCGGAAACATGCACTACCTGTGGGTCTACCAGGGCGACGATCTGGACGGACTGCTGGACAACCCGGTCATCGTCATCACTGAGTGAGTCCCCCCGCCCGCTTGCGCATCAGCGCCTGCTCCTGCGCGTTGCGGGCGAGGGCTGCCGCCTGCAGAAAGGCCTCGCGCGCCTCGGCGGCCCGCCCGAGGCGGGCCAGCAGGTCGCCGCGCACGGCCGGCAGCCAGTGGTAGGCCTTGAGCGCCGGGTCGGTCTGCAACGCATCGACGATGGCCAGCCCGGCGGCCGGGCCGAACGCCATGGCCACCGCCACGGCGCGGTTGAGCTCCACAACGGGCGACGGGGCCGTGGTGGCCAGGGCGTCGTACAGCGCCGCGATGCGCGCCCAGTCGGTGGCCTCGGCGGTGCGGGCACGGGCATGGCACGCGGCGATGGCGGCCTGCAAGGCATAGGGGCCGAGCACCCGCCCCTGGGCCATGCACAGCGCCTCGGCGCGCTCGAGCCCGGCCAGCCCGCGGCGGATGAGCAGCGGGTCCCAGCGCGCGCGGTTCTGGTCGGCCAGCAGCACCGGGCGGCCCTGCGCGTCGATGCGTGCGGCCGTGCGTGAGGCCTGCAGCTGCAGCAGGGCGGACAGGCCGTGCGCCTCCGGTTCCTCATGGGCCAGCTCGGCCAGGATGCGCGCCAGGCGCATCGCCTCGTCGCACAGGGCGGGTCGCATCCAGGCCTCGCCGGCGGTGGCGGTGTAGCCCTCGTTGAAGATCAGGTAGACCACGAGGAGCACCGACTCGACCCTGCGACGCAACTCGTCCCCGCTCGGCGTCTCGAAGGGAACGTGTGCCTCCGAGAGGGTGTTCTTGGCGCGAGAGATCCGCTGGCCCAGCGTCTTCTCCGACACGAGGAACGCCCGCGCGATCTCCGGCGTGGTGAGGCCGCCGATCAGCCGCAACGTGAGCGCGATACGTCCTTCTACCGCGAGCACGGGATGGCACGCGGTGAAGACGAGCCGCAGCACGTCATCGTCGATCACCTGATCCAGCGCGTGCTCCAAGGCGTCTCCAAGCCGCTGCTCCTGCCACTCCAGCTCGCGGGCGATCTCTTCGTGCTTTTGAACGAGCATGCGGCCGCGCCGTAACGAATCGATCGCGCGCCGCTTCGCCGCCGTCATCAGCCATGCCCCGGGTTTGTCAGGGATGCCTTCCTCGGGCCAGACCTCGAGGGCCGTCACGAGCGCGTCCTGCGCCAGCTCCTCGGCGATGCCGATATCGTGGGTGACGCGAGCGATCGCGGCGATGAGGCGTGTGGACTCGATCTTCCACACGGCTTCGATCGTCTCGTGGACCTCGCTCATACGTGTGAGGTTACCGGGTCATTGGCTCGAGGCCTTCCGCCGCGTTCTGACGGTCCGCGGAAGGTCAGGAGTCTCGCGTGAGGCGGGCTAGTCGGGTGACGGATTGAAGAAGATCTCCCGCACCTCGACCTGCCCCCGCGTGGCGGCCACGCCCTTGCGCGCCCAGGCCACCGCCTCGCTCATGTCGGCGCATTCCAGTATCCAGAAACCGCCGATGTGCTCCTTGGTCTCGAGGTACGGCCCGTCGGTGACGAGGACTCCGCCGTCGGTCTGAGGCCGCAGCGACTTCGCGGCCCCGAGGCCGCAAGCGAACTTCCTGACGCCGGCGGCGATCATCTCTTTGTTGAGCGCGTGGATCTCGCGGCCCACCGCTTCGTCCATCTGGGACGGATCGAAATCGTCGGGGAGGTAACCAGCAACGAGGAATTGCGGCATCGTCTACTCCTGTCCTTCGGGCGAGGCTCTCTGCCCGGCCTTCACTCCTACGACGAACGGCGAGGCCGGAATTCTACGAGCCGTCCGAAAAGCCGAGGAAGTGGCGGAGGCCGACGACCGGGGCCCCGCGACGAGCGCGTCCTCTGGCCTCGGGATCATGCTTCCCGTCCTATCGGCCCCAGTCGTGGCTCCGGACCTCAGCCGGCGTCGGCGAGACCGTGGCGAGCGGCCAGAAGGGCGGCCTGGGTGCGGTCCACGACGCCGAGCTTCTCGAAGATGATCGTCATGTAGTTGCGCACCGTCCCCTCGGAGAGGGCGAGGCGCGCGGCGATCTCCGCGTTCGAGAGCCCACGCCCGAGGAGCCGGAGGACGTCCCGCTCCCGGGCGGAGAGGTCCACCGCGAGCGTCGTTCCTGCCGTCGTCCCGCCCGCGGCCCGGGCCACGACCTTTCCCGCCACAGCGGGGTCGAGGTGAGTCTTCCCGGCGGCGGTCCCGGAGATCGCGGCCACCAGTTCCGCGCGGCTC
>JACRBA010000101.1 GCA_016213265.1 Burkholderiales bacterium
CAGCCCAGGTGGTGCGCGGTGAACAGCGCGCCCATGGCGATGGACTGGTCGATGCGGCCGAAGCGCTTGTTGGTGAAGTCGGCGTCGAGCTGCACGTCCTCGGCCCGCTCGGCCTCCAGCGCGATGAGCGCCATGTGCTCCACCGTCTCCACGGGGAACTTGCCGGCCGCCGTCTCGGCGCTGAGCATCACCGCGTCGGTGCCATCGAGCACGGCGTTGGCCACGTCGCTCACCTCGGCGCGGGTGGGCACCGGCGCGAGGATCATGGACTCCATCATCTGCGTGGCGGTGATGGTGAGCTTGTCGAGCTCGCGGGCCATGCGGATCATGCGCTTCTGCAGTGCGGGCACGGCCGCGTTGCCCACCTCCACCGCCAGGTCGCCGCGCGCCACCATGATGCCGTCGCTGGCCTTGAGGATGGCCTCCAGGTGCGGAATGGCCTCGCTGCGCTCGATCTTGGCGATCATCGCCGGCTTGTGGCGCCAGGGCTCGCCGGCCACGTTGGCCAGCTGGCGGGCCATCTCCATGTCGGTGGCGTTCTTCGGGAAGCTCACCGCCAGGTAGTCGCACTGGAAGCTCATCGCGGTCTTGATGTCCTCCATGTCCTTGGCAGTGAGCGCCGGGGCCGTCAGCCCGCCGCCCTGCTTGTTGATGCCCTTGTTGTTCGAGAGCTCACCGCCCACCTTGACCAGCGTGTGCACGCGCTCGCCCGCCACGCGGTCCACCGTGAGCACGATCAGGCCGTCGTTGAGCAGCAGCGTGTCGCCCGGCTTCACGTCGCGCGGCAGCTCCTTGTAGTCCAGGCCCACGCCGTCCTCGTCGCCCGGCTCGGTGCGGGCGGCGTCCAGCACGAACGGGCTGCCGTTGACCAGCATCACCTTGCCGGCGGCGAACTTGCCCACGCGGATCTTCGGGCCCTGCAGGTCGGCCATCAGGGCCACGGGCTTGCCCACGCGGGCGGCGCACTCACGCACCAGGCGGGCACGGTCGATGTGGTCCTGCGCGGTGCCATGGCTGAAGTTCAGCCGCACCACGTCCACCCCCGCCTGGATCAGCCGCTCCAGGGTGGCGGCGTCGCTCGAAGCGGGGCCGAGGGTGGCAACGATCTTGGTGGCGCGGGTCATGGCGAGGGCGGCTTTCTGCGTCTGTGCTGGGGTGACACGCGATTATGGACAGCCGGCAGCCGCCGCGGTTACACCGCCATTACAGCCCGCGGCCGGCCCGCTGGGCCGCCACGTCGGTGACGGCCAGGGCCGTCATGTTCACCACGCGGCGCATCGTGGCCGAGGGCGTGAGGATGTGCGCCGGCGCCGCCGCGCCCAGCAGGATGGGCCCCACCGTCACGTTGCGGCCGCCCGTCACCTTGAGCACGTTGAACAGGATGTTGGCCGCGTCGATGTTGGGCAGCACCAGCAGGTTGGCGGCGCCGCTCAGGCTGGTCTCGGGCAGGGCCGCTCGGCGGATGGTCTCGGACAGGGCCGCGTCGCCGTGCATCTCGCCGTCGCACTCGATGTGCGGCGCGCGCTGCACGAAGAGATCACGCGCCGCGCGCATGCGGCGCGCGGACGGCCGGGTGGACGAGCCGTACATCGAGTGCGACAGGAACGCCACCTTGGCCGGCAGGCCGAAGCGCTGCACTTCCTCCGCGGCCATCAGCGCGATCTCGGCGAGCTGCTCGGCGCTGGGCTCCTCGTTGACGAAGGTGTCGGCGATGAACAGCGTGTGCTGCTCCAGCATGATGGCGTTCATGGTGGCCATCGTGCCCGTGGGCCGGCCGGCGCCGATCACCGTCTTCACATGCTCGAAGTGGGCGTCGAAGCGGCCCACCAGGCCGCAGAGCATGGCGTCGGCGTCACCGCGGCGCAGCAGCATGGCCGAGATGAGCGTGTTCGAGCGGCGCAGCGCCGTCTTGGCCGCCTCGGGCGAGACACCATCGCGCCCCATCAGGCGGTGGTAGTCCTCCCAGCAGGCGCGGTAGCGCGGGTCGTCCTCGGGGTTCACCAGCTCGAAGTCCACGCCCGGCTTCAGGCGCAGCCCGGCGCGCTCGATGCGCATCTGCACCACCGCCGGCCGGCCCACCAGGATGGGCTGCGCCAGGCCTTCGTCCTTGACCACCTGCACGGCGCGCAACACGCGCTCGTCCTCGCCCTCGGCATACACCACGCGCGCCGGGCGCGCCTTGGCCGCCTCGAACACCGGGCGCATGAACATGCCCGTCTGGTACACGTGCTGCGCCAGCGTGTCGCGGTAGGCCGCCAGGTCGGTGATGGGCCGCGTGGCCACGCCGGACTCGGCGGCCGCCCGGGCCACGGCCGGGGCGATGCGCAGGATCAGGCGCGCGTCGAAGGGCGTGGGGATGAGGTAGTCGGGGCCGAAGCGCAGCTCCTGGCCGGCGTAGGCGGCGGCCACCTCGTCGCTCGTCTCGGCCTTGGCCAGCGCGGCGATCTCGTGCACGCACGCGAGCTTCATCGCCTCGGTGATGCGCGTGGCGCCACAGTCCAGCGCGCCGCGGAAGATGTACGGGAAGCACAGGACGTTGTTGACCTGGTTCGGGTAGTCCGAGCGCCCGGTGGCGATGATGCAGTCCGGCCGCGCGGCCTTGGCCACCTCGGGGCGGATCTCCGGCTCCGGGTTGGCCAGCGCCAGGATGATGGGGCGATCGGCCATGGTCTTCACCATCTCGGCCGTCACCACGCCGGCGGCCGAGCAGCCGAGGAACACGTCGGCACCCGCCACCACGTCGGCCAGCGTGCGCGCATCCGTGGCCTGGCGGTAGCGCAGCTTGGAGGCGTCCAGCGTGTCGCCGCGGCCCTCGCGGATCACCCCCTTGGAGTCGCACACGAAGATGTTCTTCGGCTGCACGCCCAGGCTCACCATCAGGTCCAGGCAGGCGATGGCGGCGGCACCGGCGCCCGACACGGCGAGCTTGACCTCGCCGATGGCCTTGCCCACCAGCTCCAGGCCGTTGAGCAGCGCGGCGCTGGAGCTGATGGCGGTGCCGTGCTGGTCGTCGTGGAAGACCGGGATGTTCAGCCGCTCACGCAGCTGGCGCTCCACGTAGAAGCACTCCGGCGCCTTGATGTCCTCGAGGTTGATGCCGCCCAGCGTGGGCTCCAGCGCGGCAATGATCTCGACCAGCTTGTCCGGGTCGTTCTCGGCCAGCTCGATGTCGAACACGTCGATGCCGGCGAACTTCTTGAACAGGCAGCCCTTGCCCTCCATCACCGGCTTGCCGGCGAGCGGGCCGATGTTGCCCAGGCCCAGCACGGCCGTGCCGTTGGTCACCACGCCCACCAGGGTGGCGCGCGAGGTGAAGTCGGCCGCCTTGGCGGGGTCGTCCTCGATGGCCAGGCAGGCGTAGGCCACGCCGGGCGAGTAGGCCAGCGACAGGTCGCGCTGGTTGGACAGCGGCTTGGTGGGGGTGACCGCGATCTTGCCCCGCGTGGGCGTGCGGTGGTAGTCCAGCGCGGCGTCGCGCAGCGCCTGCTCGGCGGGGGTCAGGTCCTGGTTCATGCGGTCTCCTCGGTCGTCCCCCTCGGCGGGGACGCGCAGGGTAACGGCTCAGATGCCACCCCGAGGTGCGTGGTGACCGCAGCATGCAAGATCGGCATGCCTCGATGCCGCCTTGCCGCGCCGGCGCCCCCGCGCGCGCCGGCACGGGCCGCGCCCTGAACGGGCGTCCGGCGCCCGGTCGATCAGGCGGCGCGCCTGGCCAGGATCTCGAAGGCCGGCAGGGTCTTGCCCTCGAGCACCTCGAGGAAGGCGCCGCCGCCGGTGGAGATGTAGCCCACGTCCTGCTCGATGCCGTACTTGGCGATCGCCGCCAGGGTGTCGCCGCCGCCGGCGATGCTGAACGCGTCGCTGGCGGCGATGGCGCGCGCGATGGTCTCGGTGCCGTGCGCGAAGGCGTCAAACTCGAACACGCCCACCGGGCCGTTCCAGACGATGGTGCCGGCGGCCTTCAACTGCTCGGCCAGGCGCCCCGCCGTCTTCGGGCCGATGTCGAGGATGAGGTCGTCGTCGGCCACACCGGTGGCGGCCTTCACCGTGGCCGGCGCGTCCGCGGCGAAGGTCTTGGCGCACACCACGTCCTCGGGAATCGGCACCGCGGCGCCGCGCGCCTGCATCGCGGCGATCACGGCCTTGGCCTCGTCCACGAGGTCGGGCTCGGCCAGGCTCTTGCCGATCTTCAGGCCCGCGGCGAGCATGAAGGTGTTGGCGATGCCGCCGCCCACGATGAGGCCGTCCACGTTCTTGGCCAGCGACTGCAGGATGGTCAGCTTGGTCGAGACCTTGGAGCCGGCCACGATGGCCACCAGCGGCCGCTTCGGGTTGGCCAGGGCCTTGGAGATGGCATCGATCTCCGCCGCCAGCAGCGGGCCGGCGCAGGCCACCGGCGCGAACTGGGCGATGCCGTAGGTGGAGGCCTCGGCGCGGTGCGCCGTGCCGAAGGCGTCGTGCACGAAGATGTCGCACAGCGCGGCCATCTTGCGGGCCAGCTCCTCGTTGTTCTTCTTCTCGCCCTTGTTCAGGCGGCAGTTCTCGAGCAGCACCACCTCGCCCGGCGCCACCTGCACGCCGTCCACCCAGCCGGACACCAGCTTCACCGGCCGGCCGAGCAGCTCGCCCAGTCGCTCGGCCACCGGGGCCAGCGAATCCTCGGGCTTGAACTCGCCCTCGGTGGGGCGGCCGAGGTGGCTGGTCACCATCACGGCGGCGCCGGCGTCCAGCGCCATCTTCACGCAGGGCACGGACGCGCGGATGCGGGTGTCCTCGGTGATGCGGCCGGCATCGTCCTGCGGCACGTTGAGGTCCGCGCGAATGAACACGCGCTTGCCCTGCACCTGGCCCTGGGCCACGAGGTCGGCGAAACGGAGCACTTTCATCATGGTGGTGACTAGACGTTGTAGAGAAATCGGATGGGCACTGCGCGGGGGGCGCTCACCAGCCCAGGCCGAAGCGCAGGGCCAGCAGCACCGCCGTGCCGCACAGGATGGTGCCGAGGATGCCGCGGCGCTGCCAGTACCACAGGGCGCCCGCGGCGGCGGCGTACAGCCGCGCATCCTGCCACGTGTGGATGAGCTGGCCGTTGGTCATGACGACCTCGGGCACGATCACCGCCACCAGCGCGGCCAGCGGCGCGTAACGCAGCGCCTCGCGCAGCCAGGTGGGAATGGGCAGCTCGCGATCGGGCAGCAGGAAGAACGAGCGCGTCACCACGGTGATCACGCCCAGCCCGAGGATGGCGACGATGGCTTCCCAGGTGCTCATGCGCGCCTCCCGTCCGGCAGCGACGGCTTGAAGTGGTCGAGCAGGATGCCCACGGCCACCGCGGCCGCGATGGCGACCACGATGTTGAGCTTGAAGGGCAGCGCGAAGGCGGCCACCGACGCGCAGGCGGCCACGGCCGCGGCGATCCAGGTGGCCCGGTCGGACAGCAGCGAGCCGGTCAACCCCAGCAGCGCCAGCGTGCCGGCGAAACCGAGCCCCCATTCGGTGGGAATGCGCTCGGCCAGCACGATGCCCGTCACGGCCATGAGCTGCCAGGTCACCCAGTTCACCGCCACGCCACCCCAGAAGTAGGGCGCCTGTTCAGGTGCCGGCTGCGGCTCGGGAAAGCGCCGCATGAACATCACGTAGTTCAGGTCGGCGGTGAAGTAGCCGTACTGCAGCCGCTGGCGCAGCGGCAGGTGCGCGAAGTAGGGGCGCCACCCCGCGCTGAAGATCACGAAGCGCAGGTTCACGCAGGTGGCGGTGGCCCACACCACCCACAGCGGCGCGCCGCTGGCGATCAGCGGCAGCGAGGCCAGCTGCGCGCTGCCGGCAAACACCACGAAGGACATCAGCAGCGCGAGCGGAATGCCCAGGCCGCTCTTGACCATGGCCACACCGGTGACCAGGCCCCAGGCGCCCAGGCCCAGCGCGATGCCGGTCATCTCGTGCGCGCCGCGGCGGAACTCGGGGTGGCGCCACATCGGGCGGGCGGGAACGGCGGCATCGGGCATCCGCCGATTGTCGCCCAGGGGTTTCCCCGGAGCGGCGCGCAGGGACGGTCAGTGGCCCGCCGCCTTGCGCGGGGAGGCCTTGGCCTGCTTGGTGCCGTCCTTGGTCGATTCGTCCTCGGCCACGGCCGATTCCTCGTCGTCTTCGCTGGCCTTGGGCTTGGCCACGTCGGGCGTCAGCTGCGGTGGCACCGGCTCGAGCTTGTTCTCACGCATGTAGTCGTCCATCTCGCGCCAGCCGGCGTAGACGGCGGCCTTGTCGGCCTTCTTGTTCAGCGTGTAGCAGTCTTCGATGGCGCGGGCGGCATTGCGGCAGGCCGCGCCGATGGCCTTGCCCTCGGCCTCCTTGCGGGCGGCGATGGCGGTGGCGCCCTCGATGCCCAGCAGGTCGCAGCCGGACAGCACCAGCAGGCTGGCGAGGGCGGCGATGACTGGCAGGCGGGGCATGGCGGGGGCAGCAGATGGACGAGGCACTGTCGGCTTTATCGACCACCGCGCCGCCAGCTTGAGGGCGGCATTCGCCGCCCGCACCCGCCGGCTCAGCGCGCGGTGCGGGCCATCGCCATCAGGCGCTCCACCCGCTCCTCGGTGCTGGGGTGGGTGGAGAACAGGCCGCGCAGGCCGCCGCCGGACAGCGGGTTCATGATCATCATCTGCGCCGTCTCGGGGTGGCGCTCGGCCGCCTCCAGCGGGATGCCCTGCGCCATGCGGTGGATCTTCTGCAGCGCCGAGGCCAGCGCCTGCGGGTCGCCCGAGATCTCGGCGCCGCCGCGGTCGGCCTCGAACTCGCGCGCGCGGCTGATCGCCATCTGGATCAGGCTGGCCGCCAGCGGGGCCAGCATCATCACCAGAATGGAGACGATGGGGTTGGCCGGGCGGCCTTCCGAATCGCGGCCGCCGAAGAACATGGCGAAGTTGGCCAGCATCGAGATGGCACCGGCCATGGTGGCGCTGATGGTGGAGATCAGGATGTCGCGGTGCTTCACATGCGCCAGCTCGTGCGCCATCACGCCGCGCAGCTCACGCTCGTTGAGCGTGCGCAGGATGCCGGTGGTGGCCGCCACCGCGGCATGGCTGGGGTTGCGCCCGGTGGCGAAGGCGTTGGGCGCGTCCTCCTGGATCAGGTAGACCCGCGGCATGGGGATCTGCGCGCGCTCGGCGAGCTCCTGCACCATGGCGTAGAACTGCGGCGCGGAGCGAGCGTCCACTTCCTGCGCGTTGTACATGCGCAGGACGAGCTTGTCCGAGAACCAGTAGCTGAAGAAGTTCATGCCTAGCGCGATGACCAGCGCGAGCACCATGCCTTGCTGGCCCCCGAGCAGGCGGCCGATGGCCATGAACAGGGCGGTGATGGCCGCCATCAGCACGGCGGTCTTCAGCAGATTGAACATGGTGTCCGGGGCCTTCGCGCCGCGGCGGGCGCGTGTCGATGGAGATACCGCCTCAGATGCGGCCAGGCGGCGGGAAGTTCAAGCGGCGGTGCCGTCCGTGCCCGCCAGGCACGTGCCGGCCAGCGACGGGTGCGCCTGCAGGAAGGCCGCCACGTCCTGGCGCCGGCCGCCGGGCCGCTGCAGCTGCAGCAGATCCAGCCCGCCCTCGCCACAGGCGACCGTGAGCCGGCCGTCGCCGGCCTGCACCACCGTGCCAGGCTCGGCGGCCACGTCGGGCCGCAGCGCCGCCTGCCAGAGCTTCACCGTCTCGCCGCCGCAGGTGAAGCTGGCGCCTGGGAAGGGGTCGAACGCACGCACCCGGCGTTCGATCTGCGCAGCGGGAAGCCGCCAGTCGATGGCGCCCTCGGCCTTGCCGATCTTGTGGGCGTAGGTCACGCCGGCCTCCGGCTGCTTGACGGGATGCCGTCGACCGGCCGCCGCGTCGTCCAGCGCCGGCACGATGAGGCGCCCCCCCAGCGCGGCGAGCCGGTCGTGCAGCCGGCCGGTCGTGTCGTCGGGGCGGATCGGCTCAGGCGCCACGAGCAGCATGTCGCCCGTGTCCAGCCCCTCGTCCATCTGCATGATGGTGATGCCGGTCTCGGCGTCCCCGGCCTCGATGGCGCGGTGGATGGGCGCGGCGCCACGCCAGCGCGGCAGCAGCGAGCCGTGGATATTCAGGCAGCCGAGCCGGGGAAGCGCCAGCACCCAGGCGGGCAGGATGAGGCCGTAGGCGGCCACCACCATCACGTCCGGCGCCGCCTGCTGCAGCGCGGCCTGGGCGGCGCGCGCGTCGTCGGCGAAGCGGCCGTCGAGCCGCAGGCCCTGCGGCTGGGCGACGGGCAGCCCGTGCGCGAGTGCGAACTGCTTCACGGCCGAGGGGGTGAGCTTCATGCCGCGGCCGGCCGGCCGGTCGGGCTGGGTGAGCACCAGCGGCACCGTGAAGCCGGCCTCGTGGATGGCCGCCAGCGCCACGGCGGCGAACTGGGGCGTGCCGGCAAAGGCGACGCGCAGCGCCGAGCGGGCGGGCCCGCTCATCGGCGCTTCTGCTCGTCGCGCGTCTTCTTGAGCATCTTGGTCTTGATGCGCTCGCGCTTGAGCGGGCTGAGGTACTCCACGAACACCTTGCCCAGCAGGTGGTCCATCTCGTGCTGCACGCACACCGCCGTGAGCCCCTCGGCGTCGAACTCGTACGGTTGGCCGTCGCGGCCGAGCGCGCGCACGGTCACCCGGGCATGGCGCGGCACGGCGTCGTAGACGGTGGGCACCGACAGGCAGCCCTCCTCGCCCACCACCATCTCCTCGCTGGTGTGCACCAGCTCAGGGTTGATCAGCACGCGCGGCGCATCGCGGTCTTCCGAGGTGTCCATCACGATGACGCGCTGGTGCACGTCCACCTGCGTGGCAGCCAGGCCCACGCCCTCGGCGGCGTACATCGTCTCGAGCATGTCGTCCACCAGGCGGCGCACGGTGTCGTCCACCACCGCGACCGGCGCGGCCACGGTGTGCAGGCGGGGATCGGGGTAGCGCAGGATGGGAAGCTGGGCCATGGACAGCAGGGTGAGAAATTGTGCTCGTCACGCAACGCGTAACGCGGCAGGTCGTGACAAAGGGTTGCAGCCTGCGAACCGATTTGTTGGCGGTATCAAGGCTTTAGGGGCAGAATTTGCCGAGCTTCTTAAGCTTTTCGTTCGGGTGGGAGACCGGCTTGAGCACCCAGGCGGCCTCGCCTGGCATGGCGCCGGGCGCCCACTCGGGATTGTTGCACCGCCAAAGATTTCCGGCTCGCTGCCCGGGAGTGACCATTCATGAGCCGTTCTGTGCGCCCGCCCTTCCCGCCTCTGTCCACCTGGGTCGCGGCCGCGACGCTCGGGCTGGCGGCCGTCTCGGCGAGCGCCACGCAGTGGCCCGTCACCCCTCAGCAGCGTTCCACCGCCCAGCAGGTGGCCGAAGCCGGCGTGCCGCTGTCCGAGCTGGCGCCCAACGCGCCCGACAGCTACACCGTGAAACGCGGCGACACCCTGTGGGACATCTCCAAGATCTTCCTGCGCAGCCCGTGGCGCTGGCCTGAGCTGTGGGGCATGAACCTGGACGACATCCGCAACCCGCACCTCATCTACCCCGGCCAGATCCTCTACCTGGACAAGACCGGCGGCCGCGCCCGCCTGCGCACCGCGCGCCCGGTGGAGACCGGCGGCGATGCCAAGCTCTCGCCGCGCGTGCGCGCCGAGGCGCTGCCCAGCGACGCCATCGCCGCGGTGCCCATGCACCTGATCGGCCCGTTCCTGAACGAAGCCATCGTGCTCGACAGCGACAGCCTGGCCGCCGCGCCCCGCGTGGTCGCCACGCAGGAAGGCCGGGTGCTGGTGTCCAAGGGTGAGAACGCCTACGTGCGCGGCGATCTCTCCGCCGCGCGCCACTGGCAGCTGTTCCGCGAAGCCCGGCCCCTGACCGACCCCGACACCAAGGAGGTGCTGGGCTTCGAGGCGCGGTTCGTGGGCAGCGCCGAGAAGGTGCGTGATGGCGAGGTGCGCGCGCTGCCGGATGGCAAGGCCGAGCTGGTGCCCTCCACCATCCTGGTGACGGGCCTGCGCGAAGAAGTGAACGTGGGCGATCGCCTGGCCCCCACGCCCAGCCGCGACGTCGAACCCTTCGCGCCCCACTCGCCGGGCGCCCCGATCGCCGGCCGCATCATCTCGGTGTACGGCGACGGCCTGAATGCCGGCCAGAACCAGATCGTCTCGCTGAACCGGGGCGCGCGCGACGGCATGGAGCGCGGCCATGTGCTGGCCCTCTGGCGCGCGGGCACACAGCGTGTGGACAACACCGACCCCGACCGGCCGCTGATCCGCCTGCCGGACGAGCGCCACGGCCTGCTGTTCGTGTTCCGCGTGTTCGAGCGTGTGTCCTACGCGCTCATCCTGCAGGTGCAGGACCCGGTCACCGCTGGCGACCGCTTCACGCAACCCTGACGCCCGCCCTGCCTGGCGATGCCGCGGGCGCAGCGCGCGTGAACGGGCCCGGCGGGTCGGCCGATGGCGAATTGCTCGCCTGGCTGCGCCTCGCCCACTCCCCGGGGCTGACGCGCGCCGCGGCCCGCCGGCTGCTGGCGGCCTACGGCTCGGCCGAGGCGGTGTGCGACGCGGGCGCCGGCGGCTGGCGTGAGGTGGGCGGCGCCGAAGCCGCGCAGGCGCTGGTCTCCCCCGCCCTCGACCATGCCGACATGCGGGCCCTGGTGCAGGCCTGGCTGGCCGCCGAGCCCGGGCGCCGGCACGTCGTCACGCTCGGTGACGCCGCCTATCCGCCCGGCCTGCTGCAGACGGCCGACCCACCCCTGTTGCTGTACGCCCATGGCGACCTGGCTCGGCTCGCCAGGCCCGCGGTGGCCATCGTGGGCAGCCGCCACGCCACACCGGCCGGCCTGGAGAATGCGCGCGCCTTCGCCCAGCACCTGAGCAGCGCCGGGCTGGTGGTCGTGTCCGGCCTGGCCCTGGGCATCGACGGCGCGGCCCATGAGGGGGCGCTGGCCGGTGCCCAAGCGGCGGGGGCGGCCGGCGGGGGCACCGTCGCGGTCGTCGGCACGGGCCTGGACCGCGTCTACCCCGCGCGCCACCACGCGCTCGCCCACCGCATGGCCAGCGGAGCGGGCCTGCTGGTGAGCGAGTACCCACTCGGCACCCCACCGCTGCGAGAGAACTTCCCGCGCCGCAACCGGCTGATCGCCGGGCTCTCCCTGGGCACGCTGGTGGTGGAGGCTGCGGTGCAATCGGGCTCGCTCATCACCGCCCGGCTGGCCGCCGAATGCGGGCGCGAGGTGTTCGCCATTCCCGGCTCCATCCACAGCCCCCAGGCACGGGGCTGCCACCTGCTCATCAAGCAGGGCGCCAAGCTGGTCGAGACCGCCGACGACATCCTGCAGGAGTTGCCTGCCCTGCCGCGTGTGCCGGCCGCGGTCCCGGGCGGGCCGGCGGAAGCGGACACCGCCCTGGCCGGCGCCGCCGGGCCGTCGTCGGGCGATGCCCTGCTCACGGCCCTGGGCCACGACCCGGCCACGCTCGACGCGCTGGCCGCCCGCACCGGCTGGCCCACCGGCGAGCTGCAGGCGCGTCTGCTCGAGCTCGAGCTGGCCGGCCAGGTGGGCCGCCTGCCCGGGGGGCTGTTCCAGCGCACGGGGGCGGGCTGAGGGGGCCACGGAGAGCCGGCTCCAGCCTCGAAAGACCCGTGCCGAAGGGCGCCAAATGCCGCAGACCCGCCGAGAGGTCAGCGGTTATAGTCGTTCCATGTTCGATGTCCTGGTCTACCTGTACGAGAACTACTGGCGCCCGGACGCCTGCCCCGACCACGCCCAGTTGAGCCGGAAGCTGTCGGCCGTCGGTTTCGAATCGGACGAGATCGAGGAAGCGCTGCACTGGCTGGACGGCCTGGCCACGCGCACCGACGAGCTGCGCCCGGACGGCACCGCGGCCGCTCCCTCGCCAGGCGCCGTGCGCGTCTACACGGCCGAGGAGCAGGAACTGCTCGGCGAGGCTTCGATCGGCTTCATCAGCTTTCTCGAATCGGCCGGCGTGCTCACCGCACCGCTGCGCGAGATGGTGGTCGACCGTGCCACGGCCGTGGGCAGCGGACCGCTCCCCGTGGAAGACCTCAAGGTCATCGTGCTGATGGTCTTCTGGAGCCTGGGCGAGGAGCCCGACGCGCTCATCCTCGACGAGCTGTTCGTCGCCCCCGAAGACCGGCTGATCCATTGACCGGCCGGTCGGCCGCCACCGGCTGCCGACCGGGCCTCAGGCCAGCAGCCGTTCGGGGTCGGCCTTGATCTTCTCGATCGCGCTGCGCGTGGCGGCGATGGTGAGCGATTCGTCCTGCAGCGGCACGAGCAGGCCTGCCTGCAGGAACGCCGCCAGGCGCGGCTTCTGGAACAGCACGCAACGCCCGTCGCTGGCACTGAACAGCGACAGCTGCCGGTTCATGCCCTGCCAGACCAGGCGCACCGCCTGCTGACGGCCGCGCAGGTCGAGCATGAAGGCCGCGCCCAATTGCAGCTCGGCCGCCCACTGCAGCATGGCCGGCCCGGGCATGGAGCCACCGTCGGCGACGATCTCCAGCCCCTCGTGCTGGTGCTGGCTGCTGTCGAGCACCCAGCTCTCGTCGATCTCGATGTCCTCGTCGTCCTCGGGCAGCAGTTCCTCGATCATCTCGAGGCGCTGTTTGAGCTGTTCCAGGGCGTCGGGCGCGATGGCGGTGCCGCGGGCACTGAATGCGGTGGTGAGCGCCTGCCCGATGGCCTGGATGGCTTCGTCCTGCCGCGCCGTGGCCAGGCCCACCGAGGCCATGCCCTGGCGCAGGGCCGTGAGCATGGGCGGCACCCGGCGCAGCGCGTCGGTGCGCTCCTCGCGCGAGGTCTTGGCGCTGGCCGCCCACAGCAGCTCGGTGGCGGCCGTGCGCACGGCCTTCACCTCGTCGCTCTGCGCGCCGTGGCGCACCGCGGCAGTGGCCAGCACGTCGGCCCACACGCGGAACATGAAGTCGCGCACCGCCTCGTGCACGGGCACATCGCCGAGCAGCTTGCGCAGCTCGATGGTGTACTGGATGGCCAGCGTCTCGCGCTGCTCCACCTGCTGGGCCAGCGAGACGCCCGCCCGGCTCTTCTCGTTCTGGTCGCGGAAGTAGCCCTCGAGGAAGCGCTCGAACTCGTTGAGCACCGTCTGGAAGACGCGGCGGCCAGTGTCGGGGAAGGCCTCCACCACCTGCACGACGCGCTTGATCTCGGCCTCCAGCGGCGTGCCCACCACCTCGGCGCCGCCCTCGAAGCCCATCACGCAGGCGCCCATGCGGTCGATGAGGCGGCGCGCCGGGTGATCGGCGGCGGAGAAGAAATCGGGCTCGGCGATGGCCACCCGCAGCACCGGCATCTGCAGCCGGGCAAACCACACCCGCAGCTGCGCGGGGATGCGCTCTTCGGTGAGGATGGCCTGGAACAGCAGCGCGACGAGCTCCACCGTGGCCCGCTCGGCCGGCGTGCTGGCCGCCTGCTTGAGCGCGGTTTGCCGCTCGCGCAGCTCGTTGAGCAGGCGCGAGGGCGTGGGCGCGGCACCGGCCACGCCGCCGGCCATGGCGCCATCGCCCGCCGGCCCACCCGCCTGTTCCACCAGCCGCTGCTGGGCCTTGGCCATGGCGTCGGACAGGCGCGCGGAAGGCGGCCGGGCGTTGGACGTGTCACGGAAGCCCGGCAGGTGCCGCTCCATGACCTCGGAGAAGTGCTCCAGCACCACCTCGGCGCGCGCGGCGCTGCCAGCGGCCGGCCGGGTGAGCATGCGCGTTTCTTCGTCGATGGCGCTGCCATGCAGAATGCTCTGCGGCGGCCTC
>JACRBA010000102.1 GCA_016213265.1 Burkholderiales bacterium
CAGCAGCAGCTTTTCCGTCAGCGTGGTCTTGCCGGCGTCGGGGTGGGAAATGATCGCGTAGGTGCGCCGGCGGCGCACGTGGCCCGTCAGGGGCGTGGAGGTGTCGGAGGCCATGGTGTCCTTGCAGGCGACGGGGCGGGCCGGCGCCTGGCGGGCGGGGCGCCGCGCGGGCGCGCAGGCGGGCGGCCCGCGGCGCGGGCTCGAAGGCCGCAATTATCGGTGCTGCGCCAGGGCGGGCGGCGGCGCGGGTGCGCGCGCAAGACGGCCCCCACGGCCACGGGGTAGGCACGGCGGCTGGCGCCGCTAAGCTGCCCGCGCCGCAGGACGCGGCACCCATTCCGCCTGACAAGGGCCCTCGGCCCGCACTTCCCATGACGCATCCGATTCGCCTGACCTTCCTCACCCTGGCCTGCGCGCTGGCCCTGGCCGCCTGCAAGAAGGCGCCCAACGACGCGCCGGCCGACGCGCCAGCGGCGGCCCCGTCTGCCCAGCCCAGCGCGCCGCCGGCTCCGCCGGCCGAGCCCACGCGCGAGGAGCGCGAGGCCGCGGCCAAGAAGGCCAAGCTCGAGTACGCCACGATGGAGGACGGCTACCTGAACGACCCGCAGGCGCAGTGGGCCAGCACGGCACGCGCGAGCTCCTCCTTCAACGAGAAGGAGCCGCCGGCCGACCCGAAGGACTCGCGCGCCTGGCGCGCCACCGGCACCGTGGACGGCAATACTTGGTCCCAGGGCCGGCAGGACGTGGGCATGGACTGGATCGAGCTGGGCTACGACAAGCCCGTGCACGCCACAGCCGTGCGGGCCGTCTTCGAAAGTCAGGAGGCGGTCGAGGCCATCACCAAGGTGGATCTCATCGACACGGCTGGTGCCGTGCAGACCGTGTGGAGCGGCATCAGCGACGTCAAGCGAGACGACCGGGGTGAACGGACCTGGTTCGTGCGCACCTTCCCCGGCAGCGCGCAGCCGATCCGCGCCGTGCGCCTGACCTTCGCCAACAACGTGGCCAGCGGCTACAAGGAAGTGGATGCGGTGCAGCTGATCGGCGAGTGACTTTCGGTGAGGGTGCGCCGGGCACAGCCCTTGCCAGACGGAGGCATGTTCGCCCTCGGTCGCCGCCTGCAACGCTTCTTCACCCGCGGTTCATCTGCCGTCGCAGAGGGCAGCGTGAGGATGCGGGGCATGGAAGCGAACGACCGATGGGTGCCGCCACCGACGGCGGACGACGGCGAGGCGGCACTGGTGCCGCTGTACGTGGCGGGCATGTACCGCGAGGCGCCTGCGCGGTTGCGTGCGCCGCTGCTCGAATGCCTGATGCGCCCGGTGGGCGCGCTGGGGCTGGTGGCGGTGGCCGGTGGCGCCTTCGCTGCCGTGCGCCACCGACACGGTTGGGACAGGGTGCAGGTGACGCTGGAAGACACCGCGCGCATCAGCGCCGAGCAGGTGCTGGAGCTGTCGGCCTACCTGCAGCAGACCACACCCGAGGTCTTCCGGCAGGTGGGCGAGCTGGTGTCGCAGCACCCGGCGCTGGCCTCGTCGGGGCTCAGCGCCGCGCTGCTGCTCAGCGTGCTGCGGCGCGCCCGGCGCTGAGGCCGCGGCGCTCGCTCACTCCTCGAGCAGGCTGCGCAGCATCCACGCCGTCTGCTCGTGCACCGTCAGGCGCTGCGTGAGCAGGTCCGCCGTGGGTTCGTCGCTGGCCTTGTCGGCCAGCGGGAAGATGCTGCGCGCCGTGCGCGCCACCGCCTCGTGGCCTTCCATCAGGATGCGCACCATCTCCATCGCCTTGGGCGGCGTGGCCGGGGCGTCCTTCAGCGAGCTGAGCTGGCCGAACTGCGCGTAGCTGCCGGGGGCCACGTGGCCCAGCGAGCGGATGCGCTCGGCGATCGGGTCCACGGCGTTCCACAGCTCGGTGTACTGGGCCATGAACATCGCGTGCAGCGAGTTGAACATGGGCCCGGACACGTTCCAGTGGAAGTTGTGGGTGGTCAGGTACAGCGTGTAGGTGTCGGCCAGCAGGCGTGACAAGCCCCCGGCGATCGCGCCGCGGTCCTTGTCGCTGATGCCGATGTGGATCGCGACCGTGCTGCGCGGGGCGGCCGCGCCGGCGTTGGATTTCTTGGCCATGCTGCTCTCCTGTGGGGAAGTTCGTCGACGGGTCGATTGTGCGCACAACGCAGGCTGCGTGCACCGCGCCAGATCAGACGGTGAAGGCGACGCCGGCCTCGATCAGCGCACCGCGCACGCGACGGCCGTACTCCGGGTCCGCGCGGTCGAAGTGGCCCAGCTGCCGGTCCACGATGAAGGCCGGCACCCCGCGCATGGAGGCGGCGATGTTGGCCGCCAGGCGGCGGCGCTGGCCCTCGTCGAACAGGCGGTACAGCGCGCCGGGCTGGCCGTAGTCGTCGTTGCCGTCCCGGTGGTCGAAGCGGTCGGCGCTGCCCTGCAGGCGCAGCGGCGGCTCGCGCAAGGCCGGTGCCTGCACCGGGCCGCCGAACGAGCTGGGCTCGTAGTAGTGGTCGGGCTCCACGGCGGGGTCGTTCGGGTCCATGAAGCGCATGGCGCCGTCGGCATGGTGGTGGTGCACGGGGCACTTCGGCGCGTTCACCGGCAGCGCCTCGTAGTGGGTGCCCAGGCGGTAGCGGTGGGCGTCGGCGTAGGAGAACACGCGGGCCTGCAGCACCTTGTCCGGTGAGTGGCCGATGCCGGGCACCACGTTGCTGGGCGAGAACGCCGCCTGCTCGATCTCGGCGAAGTAGTGGCGAGGGTTGCGGTCGAGCTCCACCACGCCCACCTCGATCAGCGGATAGTCGGCATGCGGCCACACCTTGGTGAGGTCGAAAGGGTTGTAGGGCGTGCGGTCCGCGTCCGCCTCGGGCATCACCTGCACGTACATCGTCCAGCGCGGGAACTCGCCCCGCTCGATGGCGCCGTGCAGGTCTTCCTGGTAGCTCTCGCGCGTCTGGCCGATCACCTCGGCCGCCTCGGCGTTGGTGAGCGTGCGGTGGCCCTGCTGGGTCTTGAAGTGGAACTTCACCCAGAAGCGCTCGCCTGCGTCGTTCCAGAAGCTGTAGGTGTGCGAGCCGTAGCCGTTCATGAATCGCGGGCTCGCCGGGATGCCGCGGTCGCTCATGAGGATGGTGACCTGGTGCAGGCTTTCGGGCGACAGGCTCCAGAAGTCCCAGGCGGCGGTGGCGCTGCGCAGGTGGGTGCGCGGATGGCGCTTCTGGGTGCGGATGAAGTCAGGGAACTTCAGCGGGTCGCGGATGAAGAACACCGGCGTGTTGTTGCCCACCAGGTCCCAGTTGCCTTCGTCCGTGTAGAACTTGAGTGCGAAGCCGCGCACGTCGCGCTCGGCGTCGGCCGCACCCAGCTCGCCCGCCACGGTGGAAAAGCGCGCCAGCAGCGGCGTGGCCTGGCCCACAGCGCCGAACAGCGCCGCGCGCGTGTAGCGCGTGATGTCGTGCGTGACGGTGAGCGTGCCGAAGGCGCCCCAGCCCTTGGCATGCACCACGCGCTCGGGAATGCGCTCGCGGTTCTGGTGGGCCAGCTTTTCGATCAGCTGCCAGTCCTGCAGCAGCAGCGGGCCCCGGGGCCCGGCGGACAGGCTGTTCTGGTTGTCCGCCACCGGCGCGCCGGCGGTGGTCGTGAGGGTGGGGCGGCCGCCGGTGACGCCGGGGGTGGCGCCCGTGACGGGGCAGCGGGCAGGCATGTCGCTCATCGTTCGTCCTTCCAAGGTAGTACGACGAGAGCTTAATTGCAGCCTATCGATTGCGCCAATTCAATTGGTCAATCCTAACGATAGGTGACGATCGGGGTTCACTCACTCAAGCGCTTCACGCTCGGCAGCTGGCAGGCATACACCGCATTGCGCAGCGCGGCGATCGCCTCGTAGCGCGGGAAGGTCTTGCGCCAGGCCAGCACCACGCGGCGGGTGGGTGCCGGCTCGGCGAAGGGGATGAAGGCCACGTGGGCCTGCGGCTCGCTCGGCACCGACAGCGCCGGCACCACGGTGACGCCCATGCCGGAGGCCACCATGTGCTTGATGGTCTCCAGCGACGAGCCCTCGAAGCTCTTCTTGATGCCCTCGGCGTCGCTCGAGAAGCGCGCGAACTCGGGGCAGACCTCCAGCACATGGTCGCGGAAGCAGTGGCCCGTGCCCAGCAGCAGCATGGTCTCGCGCTTGAGCTCCTCCGCCGTCACGCGCTCCTGGCGCGCCAGGGGGTGAGTGCGCGGCACGGCGGCCATGAAGGGCTCGTCGTACAGCGGCGCGATGGCCAGGCCGGTCTCGGGGAAGGGCTCGGCCATGATGGCGCAATCGAGGTCGCCGTTGCGCAGCATGTCCAGCAGCTTCACCGTGAAGTTTTCCTGCAGGATCAGTGGCATCTGCGGCGTGCGGTCGATGGCGTGGCGCACCAGCTCGGGCAGCAGGTAGGGACCGATCGTGTAGATGATGCCCAGGCGCAGCGGGCCGGCCAGCGGGTCCTTGCCGCGCTTGGCGATCTCCTTGATGGACTGCGCCTGCTCGATCACCTGCTGCGCCTGCCGCACGATGGCCTCGCCCAGCGGCGTCATGGACACCTCGTTGCTGCCGCGCTCGAAGATCTTGCAGTCCAGTTCCTCTTCCAGCTTCTTGATGGCCACGGAGAGGGTGGGCTGGGAGACGAAGCAGGCCTCGGCGGCACGGCCGAAATGCCGCTCGCGCGCGACGGCGACGATGTAGCGCAGCTCGGTGAGCGTCATGGCCGCCATTGTGCGCCGCCAGGCGCCCGGCGCGTGCGGCTCAGGCCTTGAGGTAGTCTACCTGCCGCCCCAGCCAGCGGCGCACCTGGGCCTGGGCGGCGGCGGGGTGCTCGGCCAGCAGGCGCGCCGCGGCCGCGCGGGCGGCGGCCAGCAGGGGCGCGTCTTCCGCCAGGTCGGCGAAGCGCAGCAGGGCGTCGCCGGACTGCCGTGCGCCCATGAATTCCCCCGGGCCGCGGATCTCCAGGTCGCGCCGGGCGATCTCGAAGCCGTCGGTCGTCTCGGCCATGGCGCGCAGGCGCTGCTTGCCGGTGTCCGACAGGGGCGTGGAGTACATCAGCACGCACACGCTGGCGCGTTCACCCCGGCCCACCCGGCCGCGCAGCTGGTGCAGCTGGGCCAGGCCGAAGCGCTCGGCATGCTCCACCACCATCAGGCTGGCGTTGGGCACGTCCACGCCCACTTCGATCACGGTGGTGGCCACCAGCACGGCCAGCTCGCCGGCCTTGAAGCGCGCCATCACCGCCGCCTTCTCGGCCGCCTTGAGCCGGCCGTGGATGAGGCCCACGCCGTGGCCCGGCAGGGCCGCGGCCAGCTCGGCATGGGTCTCGGTGGCGTTGCGCAGCTCGGCGAGCGGCTTGCCGCGCGCCGCGGCACCGGGGCCGCCCTCGGGTGTGTCCTCCACCGCCTCCACCAGCGGGCAGACCCAGTACACCTGCTGGCCTTCGCCCACCGCGTCGGCGATGCGGGCGATGAGCTCGGCGCGGCGCTGGTCGGCGATGAGCTTGGTGACGATGGGGGTGCGGCCCGGGGGCAGCTCGTCGATGGTGGACACCTCCAGATCGGCGAAGTAGGTCATCGCCAGGGTGCGCGGGATGGGCGTGGCGCTCATCATCAGCAGGTGCGGCTCCACCGTGGCGCCGCCGGGCTCGGGCGCGGCGGCCAGCTGGCGGCGCAGCGCCAGGCGCTGGGCCACGCCGAAGCGGTGCTGCTCGTCCACCACCGCCAGGCCCAGCCGGGCGAAGTGCACGTCCTGCTGGATCACCGCGTGCGTGCCCACCACCAGCTGTGCCTGGCCGGCCGCCACGGCGGCCACCGCCTGCGCGCGCGCCTTGCCGCGCTGGCTGCCCGTGATCCACGCCACCTGCACGCCCAGCGGCTGCAGCCACTGCAGCAGCTTGGCGAAATGCTGCTCGGCCAGGATCTCCGTGGGCGCCATCAGCGCACAGTGCCAGCCGGCATCGATGGCCACCGCCGCCGCGAGCGCGGCGACCACCGTCTTGCCGGCGCCCACGTCGCCCTGCAGCAGCCGGTGCATGGGCCGGCCCGCGGCCAGGTCGGCCGCGATCTCCTCGGCCACGCGTCGCTGCGCGCCGGTGAGCGCAAAGGGCAGGGTGGCCAGCAGGCGCTCGTGCAGGCCACCTTGCCGGGCGCTGAGCACCGGGGCGCGGTGGCGCGCCCGCTCCTGGCGCGACTGGGCCTGCGCCAGCTGCTGGGCCAGCAGCTCCTCGAACTTCAGCCGCTGCCAGGCCGGGTGGCTGTGGTCCTGCAGCGCGGCCAGCGGCGCGTCGGCGGGCGGGTGGTGCAGCGTCTGCAGCGCGGGGCGCAGGGCGGGCAGGCCGGCCGGCACGGTGCCGGGCGGCAGCACCTCGGCCAGGTCGGCCCGGGCCAGGCCGGCCGCCACCGCCTTGCGCAGGTAGGCCTGCGGCAGGCCGGCGGCGGCGGGGTACACCGGTGTCAGCGCGCTGGCCAGGGGGGCGCCTTCCGGGGGCAGCGCCTTGAAGTGCGGGTGCACCATCTCCAGGCCGAAGAAGCCGCCGCGCAGCTCGCCGCGCACACGCACCCGCGTGCCGGGCTGCAGGGCTTTCTGGTGCGAGGGATAGAAGTGCAGGAAGCGCAGCACCAGCGGCTCGCCCTCGTCGCCCGCTACGCGCACCACCAGCTGGCGACGCGGGCGGAACTGCACCTGCGTGTCCACCACCTCGGCCTCCACCTGCACCGTCTGGCCGGGGCGCGCCTCGGCCAGGGGCGTGAGCCGGGTTTCGTCCTCGTAGCGCAGCGGCAGGTGCAGGGCCAGGGCGAGCGGGCTGGTCAGGCCCATCGCCTCCAGCGCACGGGCGGGGCCGGACGCGCGAGCCTTGGGTGGCGCGCCCGCGGCCGCCGCAGCAGCGCCGGAGGCGGCGGGGAGGGGGGCGGCGGTGTCCGGCGCGGCGGCAGGCGGCATGGCGTGCCATTGTCGGCCGTCTGACGGGGCCCCGACGCGCCCTGGCGCGCACCGTGACCGATGCTTGCAGTTGCCGGGTTCCCACCGGCGGGTTGGCTGCCAATTGCAGGGACAATCGCGCCGCCCCGACCCGACCTGCCCGACCCGTCTGCCCCTGCCGCCATGCGAATCGCCCTCCGCCTGCTTGTTCTGATCGCCACCGTGCTGGGGCTCGGCGTGGCCTTCGCCTGGGCCTGGGACCGCTCCGACGCACGCGCCCAGCAGGCGGTCGCGGCCAGCCCGGGCGGCCAGGCGCCCGCGCCGGCCGAGCCGGCGCACTGAGCAGCCTGTCGGCAGAGCCGGCGCACTGAGCGGCTCGCGTTCCGCTCCCAGCGGGAACTTCCGCGGCCCCTCCCCGGCCCAAAGGCCCACGCGCCAGCCGCCCTGGCGCGCATGGAACAATCCGCCTCCACCCACTTGGAGGCCGGTCCAGCCTGCAAGCCATGCCCCATCCCCGCCCTGCCGACGCCCCCTACACCCTCGCCGATTTCGATTTCGCGCTGCCGCCGGAGCTCATCGCCCAGCATCCCAGCGCCGAACGCAGCGCGTCGCGCCTGCTGGATGGCCGCGGCCCACGCCCCGTGGACCGCGTGTTCCGCGAGCTCCCCGGCCTGCTGAGCCCGGGCGACCTGCTGGTCTTCAATGACACCCAGGTGATCAAGGCCCGCCTGCTCGGCGAGAAGCCCACCGGCGGTGCCGTGGAGGCCCTGGTCGAGCGCATCGTGCCCGATGCCCCGGGCGAGCCGCCGCACCAGGTGCTGGCCCATCTGCGCGCGAGCAAGTCGCCGCGCGCCGGCAGCACCGTGCGCTTCTCGCGCGGCGGCGCCGGCTCGGGCGAGGCCGGCTTCGAGGCCGAGGTGCTGGGCCGCGCCGGCCCCGACGAATCGCTGTTCCGCCTGCGCCTGCCCGCCGACCCGCTGGCGCTGCTGCAGGCACACGGCCACGTGCCGCTGCCGCCCTACATCACGCACGCCGACGAGGCGGAGGACGAGCGCCGCTACCAGACCGTGTTCGCCGCGCGCCCCGGTGCGGTGGCCGCGCCCACCGCCTCGCTGCACTTCGACGAGACCGTGCTGGCGGCGTTGTCCGAGCGCGGGGTGCGCACCGCACGCGTCACGCTGCATGTGGGTGCCGGCACCTTCCAGCCCGTGCGCAGCGAGCGCCTGGAGGAGCACCGCATGCACAGCGAGTGGTTCGACGTGCCCGAGGCCACGGTGCAGGCCGTGGCCGCCACCCGCGCGGCCGGCCGCCGCGTGGTGGCTGCCGGCACCACCAGCCTGCGGGCGCTGGAATCCGCCGCGCTGCGCTGCGCGGGCGAGGGCCTCACCGCCCCGCATCGTGGCGAGACCGACCTGTTCATCATGCCGGGCTTCCGTTTCCAGGTGGTGGACGCGCTGGTCACCAACTTCCACCTGCCCAAGAGCACGTTGATGATGCTGGTGAGCGCCTTCGCCGGCCACGGGCACGTGATGGCGCTGTACCACCACGCCATCGAGGCGCGCTACCGCTTCTTCAGCTACGGCGACGCCATGCTGCTGGACCGCCGGGCCGCTGCGGCCTGATCATTCATTCGCCCATGCCTGCCGCCCTTCGCTCCCGCCCGGCCCGCGCGATGCCGCGGGCCGCTTTCTTCACTGCGCTCATGGCGCTGGCCGCCACCGCCGCGCCCGGCGCCCATGCCGCCTCGTCCGATGCGGATACCGCCATGCTCGCACTGGCCCAGCGCCACGGCTGCACCGCCTGCCACCAGGTGGAGCCCGGCGGCCAGGCCAGCGACGGCCTGGCGCCGCTCGGCCCCGCGTGGCGGGATGTCTCGCTCAAGTACACCGGCGAACGCAGCGTGGAAGACCGCCTGGTGGCCACCGTGCTGGGCGGCTCGCGCCCGCACCTGAGCCACTGGAAGGGCGAGCGCAGCGGCGCCAGCATGCCGGCGCAGCAGCCGTCCATTTCCCCGGAGGACGCCCGCGCCCTGGTGCGCTGGATCCTCGCGCTCGGCCCCCGGCCCTGACCTGACGATGCCCTTCGGGTGCGCCGCCCGCGCGCCCGCCCCACCCGATGCTGCAGTTCGACCTTCTCGCCACCGACGGCCACGCGCGCCGCGGCCGCCTCACGCTGAACCACGGCGTGGTGCAGACGCCCATCTTCATGCCCGTGGGCACCTACGGCACCGTCAAGGGCGTGCTGCCGCGTTCGCTGCACGACATGGGCGCGCAGATCATCCTGGGCAACACCTTCCACCTGTGGATGCGCCCGGGCCTGGACGTGATGCGCCATTTCGGCGGCCTGCACGGCTTCGAGAACTGGCACAAGCCCATCCTCACCGACTCGGGCGGCTTCCAGGTGTGGAGCCTGGGCGAGATGCGCAAGATCAGCGAGGAGGGCGTCAAGTTCGCCTCGCCCGTCAACGGCGACAAGCTGTTCCTCACGCCCGAGGTGAGCATGCAGATCCAGACGGTGCTCAACAGCGACATCGTCATGCAGTTCGACGAGTGCACGCCCTACGAGACCAAGGGCCACCTCACCACCGAGGCCGAGGCGCGCTTCTCCATGGAGCTGAGCCGCCGCTGGATGAAGCGCTGCATCGCCGAGTTCCAACGCCTGGAGAACCCGAACGCGCTGTTCGGCATCGTGCAGGGCGGCATGTTCGAGCACCTGCGCCAGGAGTCGCTGGATGCGCTGGTCGAGCTGGACCTGCCAGGCTACGCCATCGGCGGCGTGAGCGTGGGTGAGCCCAAGGAGGAGATGCTGCGCATCATGGCGCACACGCCGCACCGCCTGCCCGCGCACAAGCCGCGCTACCTCATGGGCGTGGGCACGCCCGAGGACCTGGTGGAGGGCGTGGCCTGCGGCGTGGACATGTTCGATTGCGTCATGCCCACGCGCAATGCGCGCAACGGCCACCTCTTCACGCGCTTCGGCGACCTGAAGATCCGCAACGCCCGCCACAAGAGCGACGAGCGGCCGATCGACGAGAGCTGCACCTGCTACACCTGTGCCGGTGACGGCCAGGGCGGCGGCGGCTTCAGCCGCGCCTACCTGCACCACCTGGAGCGCTGCGGCGAGATGCTGGCCCCCATGCTGGCCACCATCCACAACCTGCACTACTACCTGAACCTCATGCAGGAAGTGCGAGACGCGCTCGACGCCGGCCAGTTCGCGGCGTTCCGCCAGCGTTTCGCGGCCGACCGCGCACGCGGCGTCTGACCGGCCGCGTCCGGCGGCGCGGTGTCGTCGTCGGCCTACGCCGCCCTGAGGCGTGGGCCGATGGCCCCCTGGGACGGAGCGGGCCACAGTGGTGCCCGAGCCGGGGCGCACCGCCGCCGGCCGTGCCGAGGATGCCCGCCATGACCGACCGCCTTGCCCGCGCCGCCACCGCCACGCCGCCGACACCGCCTGGCGCGCCGCCCACACCGGCCGGTGCCTTGAGCGACGGCCGGGCCTCGGCCTCGGCCCAGGCCGCGCAGGACCACCTGGTGCGCATCGCGACCTCGGCGCCCCGCCGCGCCGCCACCGCGGCGCCGGTGTCCATCTACGACGCCCTGCGCGCCTCGCACGAGATCCAGCGCGCCCTGTGCCGGCAGATCGTGCGCATCCCCGGCTCGCGGCCGGACAAGCGCCTCGCGGTGTTCAAGAGCCTGAAGCTGGAACTGGCCGCGCACGAGGCGGCCGAGGAGCGTTTTCTCTACGTGCCCATGCTCATGCACGACACCGGGCTGGACCCGTCGCGCCACGCGCTGCACGAGCACCACCAGATGGACGAGATGGTGGAAGACATCGAGGCGCTGGCGCCGGAGGGCGATGCCTGGATGGCGCACGTGAAGGCGCTCGCGCACAAGGTGCGCCACCACCTGGACGAGGAGGAGCACAAGTTCTTCCAGGCCTCCGGCAAGATCCTGAGCGAGACGCAGAAGCTCACGCTGGGGCGCCGCTACCTGCGCGACCACGCCCGCATGCTGCGTGTGCTGGCCGGCAAGGGCTGACGGGCCCGTGCACGGGGTCAGCGCGCGGCCGCCGCCCGCATGGAGCGCCGCACCTGGGTGGCGACCGCCCAGGCCACGAGCGGCAGCAGCGCCAGGGCGAGCGGCGTCTGCCAGTCCTGTGCCTGCCGGGATTGCGCGATGAAGTCCACCGACGTGAGCGGCGGGCAGGAGATCGCGCACCAGCGCGCCCAGGCCCAACGGCCCCAGGCCTGCCATGCCCACGCGCCGGACCACGCCAGCACCATCCCCCGCAGGGCGAGCTCCGCGAGCCAACCCGGCGACGAAGTGGCCGGGTCGCCGCCCGGCGTGACTTCGCAGTCGCTGACCTGACAGGCGCACCTGCCGCCACTGCGCAACACGGCAGCGCAAGGACATTGGCGGCACGGATGGGCCGCACAGTGGCGGCGGGGGTCCAGCGGACAAGCGGCGTGTCGACGCGGTGACTTCGAGTGGACCATGGCATGTGCTCCTGCGCTGAAGGGCCAGACATCGCCGCGCCGTGTCGGGCGGCCGATCCGCTCCCGGCGTCTCGCCGGGTGCAGGTTGAGCGTGTCACCATGGCGCCGCGGCGCAAGTCACGAATAACACAGCATCCGTCCGCCAACGTGGCGCCATTCGACCCTGCGCGGGCCCCCGCACGGCCTGACGAGTGTGCGCCTCGACGGGTGCCGAGGGTCGGAAAACGGTGCGCCCGGCAGGGGGAGGCGCCGCCAGGGCGCGTACTGCCGACGCGTGCGGCCGGCCCGACCGTGCGGCGGACGCCTCGGGCGGGCCATCTCACGGGCCGGCTCGGTCTTGCCTACGCCGACTGCGCCTGCTCCACCTGCATGGCCGGACGTGCCTGCACCCGGGCCAGCCAGGTCTGCACGTGCGCATGGCCAGCCACCGGCGCGCCGAGGAAGGCGCTGTAGCCGACCACCGAGGCCACCAGCAGGTCGGCCATGGAGTACGTGTCGCCCAGCATCCAGGGCTGCGCCGCCAGCCGCGCGTCCAGCAGGCCCAGCAGCCCGTCCAGCACGTTGCGCGCCGCGTCAGCGTGGGCGGCATGGCGCAGCGCCTCGTCGCCCACCGTGGCCACTTGCAGGCGCACGATGGCGGCGCCATAGGTGACATAGGCCCAGGTGCACCAGGACAGGGCCTGCAGCCGCTGCGGCGTGCCGGCGGCGGGCCACAGGCCCTGCGCCACGCCGTAGGTGTCGGCCAGCCACAGCTGGATGGCCAGGGCCTCGAACATCGGCGCGCCGTCCACAGTGAGCGTGGGCACCTTGCCGTTGGGGTTGAGGGCCAGGTACGCGGGCCGGTGCTGCTCGCCCGCCCGGATGTCGACCTTCACGCGCTCGTGCGGCACACGCAGTTCGGCCAGGGCCGCAGCCACGGGCGTGGCGCTGGACAGGGGGTGCCAGTACAGGACGATGGCGGGGGAATGGGACATGGCGGGCTCCTCGAAGCAGGGGTGAAAGACGGCCCCACTCTAGGCAGCATCGCGGACAGATTCCGCCCTCGATCGCCGCTAGAGTGCGGCGCATGCTCAGCGCGTCCGCCCGCCTGTTGCGCCTGCTGGCCCTGCTGCAGGCACGTCGCCACTGGGCCGGCGCCGAGCTGGCGGAGCGCCTGGCCGTCCACCCGCGCACGCTGCGCCGCGACATCGAGCGCCTGCGCGAGCTGGGCTATCCCGTCGAGGCCAGCAGCGGCGTGGCCGGCGGCTACGCGTTCCGGCCCGGCCGCGCCCTGCCGCCGCTGCTGCTGGACGACGACGAGGCGCTCGCGGTGGCCATCGCCCTGCGCACGGCCGCCTCGGGCAGGGTGGGCGGCATCGAGGAGACGGCGCTGCGCGCGGTCGTCAAGCTGGAGCAGGTCATGCCCGCGCGGCTGCGCCGGCGCGCGGACGCCCTGCGCACCACCATCGTCCCGCTGGACAGCATCGGCCCGGTGGTGGACGCCTCGCTGCTGGCCACGCTGGCCGGCGCCTGCCGCGACCAGCTCACCCTGCGCTTCGTCTATACCGACATCCGCGGCACCGCCAGTGAGCGCGCGGTGGACCCGCACGGCGTGGTGCACACCGGCAGCCGCTGGTACCTGGTGGCCTGGGACCGCGACCGCGCCGACTGGCGCACCTTCCGCATCGACCGCATCGTGCCGCCGGCCACCGTGGGGGCGCACTTCGCGCCACGCCCCGGCCCGGAAGGCGGCGACCTCAAGGCCTTCGTTTCGCGCGCCATCGCGGTGTCGCCCTATCCCACCCAGGCGCGCATCGTGCTGCACGCCCCGCGCGAGGCGATGGCCGAGCGCATCCCCGCGGCCTATGGCGTGCTGGAAGCGATCGACGCGCAGCGCTGCCTGCTGCAATGCGGTGCCCACGCGCTGGACCAGCTCGCCTACTGGCTGCTCGCCTTCGACGTGGACTTCGAGGTGCTGGCACCGCCAGAGCTGCAGGCGCACCTGGCCCGCGCGGGCGAACGGGCCCACCGTGCGGCGGGCGCAGGAGGCACCGCCGCCATCACGCCGCATCGCCCCACGTGATGGGTGGCTGCTGCGCCGCCGCCGCAGCCCGATCCCTACAATCCCTCGCAAGCACACCACCGCGCCCCGGGCCGGTGGTGTGCCCATCCGCTGGGGGTGTTGGCGTGTCTGCATGGCAGGCGCCGACTGAGAGAGTCCCTTTGAACCTGATTGAGGTAATCCTCGCGCAGGGAAGCGGTGGCCGGAGCCGGGCGTCGCCTCTTTCTCGCGCCGCCCGCCGTGCGCCCCGGCCGCGCGCCGACCTGCCATCTGCATGCACACGCACATGGCACATCCTTTCTCCTGCTGTTCCCTTCGTCTGGCACCGGCCCTGCTGTGGCTGGCCGTCGCCACCACCACGCACGCGGCGACGCCGCCCGCCCCGGCCTCCACACCGGCCGGGCACGTCATCGCCGAGATCCAGGTGCTGCCCCGGCCCGCCGGCACGGCGGATGACCGGTACAGGCACGTGGACGCGGCCATCGCCGTGATCCAGGCCTCGGGCCTGCGGCATGAGGTGCACGCCCTGGGCACCGTGGTGGAGGGCCCGCCCGAGAAAATCTGGCCGCTGCTGCAGGCCATCCACCAGGCCACGCTCGCCTCAGGTGCGGAGCGCACGCTGAGTGTCATCAAGGTGTCCAGCGCGGCCCAACCGGGCGGGCCCACGGTCGAGGACCTGGTGCGCAAGTTCCGGCAGTGACCGGGCGGACGCCCGGTCAGCGCGACGACGGGGCGTCCAACACCACCACCGGCACGAAACCTCCGAAGATCATGCGCTTGCCGTCGAAGGGCATGGGGTTCTTGGCCGGGTCCCAGCGCGGGTCGCTCTTCATCCGCTCTTCCATGCCGGCCATCGCCTTGTCGCGCGTGGCCTTGTCGGGCCACTCCACCCAGGAGAAGCACACCGTCTCCCCCTCCTGGGCGTCCACGGCCCGGTAGAAGTCGGTCTGCTTGCCCCTGGGCACGTCATCACCCCAGCACTCCAGGATGCGGGTGGCGCCCATTTCGATGAACAGGGCGTCGAAGTGGCGGGCGTGCTCGGTGAACTTGTCCTTGTTGTGCGTGGGAACAGCGATCACGAATCCGTCGATATAGGCCATGGCAGTCTCCAGTGAAGAGGACGAGGAACCCGGCGCGGGCAAGGGCAGTGCCGCGCCGGCGGGGTGACCGGCAGGCGCAGGAAGGTCATCCTGGGCATGGGCGCTCTGTCGTGCGGGTCGTTCCCGACAGGCGCACTTCCTGGACGACGAACGGGGCCCGCCGGATTCGACAGCCGGTGCCCGGGCGCCTCAGCCGGCCGCGCGCGCCTGGTGAAAGCGGCTCAGCTCCGCCCGCAGGGCGTCCAGCGTGTGCTGGCGCTCGTCGCGGTAGAACAGGTTGTGGCTCTCGAAGGGCACCATGCGGCCGTCCGGGCGCGCCATGTGGATGCAGCTCTTCTTGAGCGCGCGGATGTCCAGCCCGCGGGCGTCCATGAACTGCACGATGAGCACGCGAAAGACCGCCGTGTAGTCCAGCCCCTGGGGCGCCGCGATCTTCGGCAGGCAGCACATCAGCTCCGACAGGCATGAGGCCTGGGACTCGGGCGAGTGGTTGGTGGAGAACAGCCGGAAGACCTGCTCCTTGAGCCGCGGGTCGCGCTCGAAGACGATGGTGTTGCCGGCCGCTTCCACCAGGCTGCGGGGGTCGAGAAAGCGCGTCAGCGGTTGCAGGCCGGCGGCGCCGCTGCCGCCCGTGCGCAGCGCATAGGCCATGGCCAGCGTGTCGGGGTTGCAGGGCACGGGCACCACGTCCTCGGGCGTGAACACGCCCGACTGCTCGACGATGCGGCGGCGGATCTCGCTGACCGTCAGGCGGTGGCGCGCCGGGTCGTACGCCTCGTTGCGGCCCGCGTCCTGCACCGGCTGCAGCGTCACCCCGCGCACGCAGGGCTGCTGGGCGGCGAAGCCGATCACCTCGCCGATCTCGTCGTCGTTGATGCCGCGCTTGACCGTCATCACCAGCGTGGTGGACAGGTTCAGGGCATTGAGGCGGTCGAGCGCCTGCTCGCGGATGCGGCGCAGGTCGGCGCCGCGCAGGTCCATCAGCGGCTCGCGGCGCAGCGAGTCGAACTGCAGGTACACCTCGAAGCCGGGCGCATAGGCGGCCAGCCGCTCGGCGAAGCCGGGCTCCTGCGCGATGCGGATGCCGTTCGTGTTCAGCATCAGGTGGCGGATGGGCCGGGCCCGCGCCGCGTCGAGGATGTCGAACAGCCGCGGGTGCAAGGTGGGCTCGCCGCCGCTGATCTGCACCACGTCGGCATGCCCCTCGCTGGCCACCACCGCGTCCAGCATGGCCAGCACCTCGTCAAAGGGCCGGTGGGTGAGCCGCTCGGGGCCCGAGGCCGCATAGCAGGTGGGACAACGCAGGTTGCAGTGGTCGGTGATCTCCACCACCGACAGGCAGCTGTGCTGCATGTGGTCGGGGCACAGGCCGCAGTCGTAGGGGCAGCCGTGGCGCATGGGCGTGGCGAAGCGCTGCGGCATCTCCGGCGGCTTCACGAACACCTCGCGGCACAGGCGGTAGTACGCCACGTCGTCGCTCATGAGCACGCGCTCGGTGCCATGCGCGGGGCACCATTTGTCCATGAACACCCGGTCGTCCTTGAACACGATCTTGGCCTCCACCTGGCGCAGGCAGGTGGTGCACACGCTCTGCGTCGTGTCGTAGAAGAGGTAGGGGCGTGTCTTGCGGTCGGTCACGGGGCCTCCTGCGCGGCGGTGCCGGCGGCGGCGCGGGCTGCGCCGGCGGCGGGGAGCCGGCGCCATGCGCGCGCCACCAGCGGGGCATAGGCCAGCAGCGCCAGCACGCACACCCACTGGATGCCCGACAGCCCCAGCGCGTAGGGTTCGCGCACCGGCTTGAGCGCGTCGCCCGCCAGCCGCCACAGCAGGTAGGCCGCGAGGAACAGCTTGAAGCTCAGGCCCGGCACGGGCGCCAGGCGCTCGCGCTGGGCGTGCAGCGCCGCGCCCAGGGCCAGGAGGAAGGCGATCTCGTACAGCGGTGACGGATGCCGGCGCACGCCGTCCCCGAGGTCGATGCCCCAGGGCAACGTTGTCGGCAGGCCGTAGGTGTCGTCGTGCAGGCC